>NZ_LAVK01000110.1 GCF_001083795.1 Streptomyces sp. SBT349 | reverse complement strand
CCGCCCTCCCGCCCTGGCTCTGAGGGAGGGCGGCGCGGGCCGGGCTTTGGCGCAAACAGCCCCTGGCGGGCGCGGTCCCGGCCCTGGACACTGTCCGCACAGGGGAGGGGCGCCCGCGCCGGCCCCCCACACCTCCTCTGGGTCCCGTAGCAGGCCCCGACCCGAGGAGCGAACCGCCGTGACCACGACGACCCCTGGATTACGCCGCTGGCCCGCCCGCGCCGCGACCGTCGCGCTGGCGACCGTGCTGTGTGCCCTGCCCTGGACCACCCCGGCCCAGGCGCACGGCACCGTGATCGAGCCCGCCTCGCGCAATTACGCCTGCTGGCTGCGCTGGAACGGCGACTGGGCCGATCCGGACCTGCCCGCCGAGGACCCCATGTGCTGGCAGGCGTGGCAGGACGACCCCGGCTCCCTGCTCCAGTGGGACGGCGTCTCCAGGACCGGCGTGGACCTCGGCGACGGCACCCTGGTGCCCGACGGGCAGCTGTGCAGCGCGGGCGGGGCGGCGGGCGGCCGGTACGACTCCCTGGACGAGCCGGGCGACTGGCCGGCCACCGTGATCACCAACCCGTGGGACAGCTTCACCTTCCAGCTGCACGACACGGTGCGGCACGGCGCGGACTTCATCTGGGTCTGGGTCTCCGAGCCCGGCTACGACCCTCTCACCGAACCGCTGACCTGGGACGACCTCGACCTGGTCCACACCTCGGGGTCCTACCAGCCCGGCTGGGGCTTCCCGTCCGACGAGCCCCACCTCCCCGGCGGCACCTACGAGACGTACCTGAGCGCCGGAGAGGGCGGCGAACGCACCGGCCGCGCCGTGGTCTTCGCCGTCTGGGCGCTCCTCGGGCAGGACGAGGCCCACTACCTGTGCAGCGACGTGACGTTCACCTGAGCGAGGGCCGAAGCGCGGCGCCCCGGCCCCGCGGGGTGCGGGGCCGGGGCGCCGGGGATGGCCGACGGGGCCGGGCGGGAGCAGTCCTGCCCGGCACACGCGTCAGCCGGCCGGGGTGAGCACCACCTCGGCGGTGCCGGTCGCCTCGGGCGCGTCGTCCCCGCCCGGGTCGGTGTACGTCGCGAAGAACACGCCCGCCAGATTGTCCTGGCCGGGGTCGTGGCCGCCCGGCTCCGACGTCTGTATGGTCCCCGAGCAGCCGTTGGCCGAGGTCTGCGGGTGGCCGTGCACGTCGTGGCCGAGGATGTAGTGCACGGTGACCTGGGAGCAGTCGACCTCCTGGTCGTCCGTCACCGTCACCTCGAACGCGATGGCGTCGCCGAAGGAGAACTCCTGCCCGTCGGTCGGGGACACGAACTCGACCACCGGCGCCTCGTTCCCGACCACGATCCTGACCTCCGCCGAGGCGGCGCGCCCCTCGCCGTCGGTCACCCTCAGGTTCGCGTCGTAGCCGCCGTTCTCCTCGAAGGTGTGGGTGGGGTTGGGCTCGGTGGAGTCCACGGTTCCGTCCGAGTCGAAGTCCCAGGCGTAGCTGAGCTCGTCGCCCTCCGGGTCCTCGGTGCCCTCGCTGGAGAACGCGACCTCGTGCGGCGCGTATCCGCCGGTGTCGTCGGCCGAGGCGACGGGCACGGGGGAGTGGTTGCCGCCGGGGCCCAGGTAGTCGACGCGGGCGAGCATGGCCTCCGGGTTCTCCGCGAAGTAGCCCTTGCCGTACTCCAGGACGTAGAGCGCTCCGTCGGGGCCGAACTCCATGTCGATGATGCCCGAGAACACCTGCTCGGGGAGCACGTCCTCGATCGCCTCCACGTCGCCGCGCCGGTCCAGGTCGACGCCCTTGATCCAGTCCCGCGTCCACTCGTAGAACAGCGGGACGCCGTCGAAGCTCTCCGGCCACGCCACCGAGTCGGGCCCGGAGGCGGCGCGCCGGTCGTAGTCGTAGGTGGGTCCGGCCATCGGGGCGACGCCGCCGGAGCCGAGCTCGGGGAACTCCGCCGACTCGTCGCCGGGGTACCAGATCTGGGGCTGCTCCACCGGGGGCAGCTCGGTGCGCCCGGTGTTGTGCGGGGACTCGTTGACGGGCGCCGCGCAGTCGAACTCGTCGCCCGACTCCTCGGTGCCGAAGTCATAGTCGCGATAGGGCAGTTCCGCGGTGGCGCAGTAGGGCCAGCCGTAGTTGCCCGGCTCGTCCGCCATGAACCACTTGCCGTGGCCGTTGGGCCCGCGCTCCGGGTCCGGGTCGCCCGCGTCGGGCGAGTAGTCGCCCACGTAGACCTCGTCCGTCTCGCGGTCGATCTCGATGCGGAACGGGTTGCGCAGCCCCATCAGGAAGATCTCGGGCCGGGTGTCCGGCGTTCCCCGGCGGAACAGGTTCCCGCGCGGCACCGAGTACGAGCCGTCCCTGTGGACCCGGATGCGCAGCACCTTGCCGCGCAGGTCGTTGGTGTTGGCCGCGGTCCGCTGCGCGTCGAGCGCCGGGTTGCTGTCGGCCCGCTCGTCGATGGGCGTGTAGCCGTCCGACTCGAACGGGTTGGTGTCGTCGCCGGTCGCCAGGTACAGGTCGCCCTTGCTGTCGAACGCGATGTCGCCGCCGACGTGGCAGCAGATCCCGCGGTCGGCGTCCACGTCCAGGATGTTCTGCTCCGAGTCCAGGTCGAGCGTGTCGCCCGTGAGCTGGAAGCGGGAGAGCCGGGTCACGCCGTCGAACGGCGCGAAGTCCGCCGCCTCACCGGTGAACGGGGCGTCGCCCTCGTTGACGTCGGGGGTGGCCGGGTCGTCCACCGGGGTGTCGAGGGGCGGGGCGTAGTAGAGGTAGACCCACCGGTTGCTGGTGCCGTTGAAGCCCGGGTCCACGGCGATGCTCTGGAGCCCCTCCTCGTCGTGCTCGTAGACGTCGAGCTCGGCGGCGAGGGTGTTGAGGCCGGTCTCCGGGTCGTTCAGCCAGACCTGGCCGTTCCTGGTGGTGTGCAGCACGCGTGAGTCCGGGAGGACGACGAGGTCGATCGGCTCGCCCGGCGTGTCGTTGAGGATGACCTTCTGGAAGTCGGCGTCGGCCGGGGCCTCGTGCCCCGGATGTCCTTCGTGCCCGACCGCGGGAACGGACGCGGCCAGCAGCGCCGTTGCCGCGAGGGCCACGGTCGCGAGGGTGGGAGTGGTGCGCATTGCGGCCTTTCGTGGTGGTGCGGTGGTGCGGTGGGAGCGCGGTGTCGCCCGCGTGGGCGGCGGGCGTGGAGCGGTGCGGCGGCCGTGGGGCCGTCAGCAGGTCAGTCCGCGCAGGTACCTGAAGCCCACCTCGGCGGACTGGATCGGGGTGACGTCGGGCGTGTCGTTCTCGACGATGTACTCGCGCACCGAGTGGGCCTTGAAGATGCGCGGGAAGTCGATCATCCCGGTGCCCAGGTCGGCCATGTCGCCGGTCTCCGGGTTCCGGTCCTTGACGTGGTACTGGAGCGTCCGGTGCGGGGCCGCCCTGATCACGTCGATGGCGAACTGCTCGGGGTCGTCCACACCGTCGCCCGACTCGATGCCGCCGGTCACGACCCAGTAGAGGTCGATCTCCAAGTGGACGAGATCCGGGTCGAGTTCGGCCATGAACACGTCCCAGGGCGTGACGCCGCCGCCCAGGTCGACGGTGAACTCGTGGGCGTGGTTGTGGTATCCGTAGCGCAGGCCCAGACGGCGGGCCGCCGCCGCCTCGTGGTTCATCTGCTCCGCCCACATCTTCCAGTCGTCGAGCAGCTCCGACTGGAGATAGGGCACGTTGACATAGGACTGGCCCAGCGTCCTGGCGTTGGTGAGCTTGGTGTCGAGCGCCGCCTCGTCGGCGCTTATGCCGTCGTGGCTCGACGTGCAGCTGACGCCTATCCGCCGGTAGAAACCGCGGAGTTCGGCGGCGGTGCGGCCGAAGTAGCCCGACGCCTGCTCCACCCGGGGGTAGCCGATGTCGGCGACGGCCTCCAGGGTCGCGTCGAAGCCGATGTCGCCGTTCAGGTCGTCGCGCATCGTGTAGAGCTGGAGCCCGATGCGGCCGGGCGGCACCAGGGCGCGGCCCCAGCCGCGGCCGGGAGCGGCCTGGGCACCGGTGGCCGAGGCGGCGCCGAGCGCGGCGGCGCCCAGGACTCCGCCGACGGCGCCGCGCAGCATCGAGCGTCTGCCCGGTCCGTGGTGGGCGCGCGCCGCGGCGAGGGCCCGGTCGTTCGAGAATCCGTAACACATGGGCGGCTCCTGTCGGTTGAGCGGTGATGGTGGCACGCCCACACCGCCGCACGGAAGAGCCGCGCGGTGCGGGACGGAGGGCGTGTGGAGGGGGAGGAGGGGTGGTGGAGGTGGGGACGGGTGATCTGCGTCGACTCCGGGGCAGGCTCTCGGCACCGCGCCTGCCATGGCGGACAACGTAGAAAGGGCTTTACCCGCCGTCAAGAGAAAGTTCGACACTTTCCGGCGAAACTACGGTCTGTTGGGGCACAAAGCCGGTGCGCAGCGGACCATATGACACCGTTTCGGGCCGCCCGGACGGGCCCCGGCGGGGGAGGGGGCGCCGGTCCTTCCGACCGGATCAGCTCGCGAACACCTCGACGAGGGACCAGATCGCCAGGCCGAGCATGCACAGTCCGCCGATGCGCCGGACCGTCCTCAGCGGCACGCGCCGCGCGAGGAAGCGGCCGACCAGCAGGGCCAGCGCCGAGACGCTCATCAGGGCCGCGGCGGCGCCGACCGAGGTGGACAGCGCGCCGTTGGTGGCGGCCAGGTTGGCGGTGGTGATCTGCGTGAGGTCGCCCCACTCGCTGATGAACACGGCCGTGAACGCCGTGGTGTACACGGGCAGGAAGCCGGTGACGGCCGTCCCGCCCTCGGCCCCCTCCCCGTCGTCGTCCCCGCCGCGCAGCAGGAGGAACGCGCCGAAGCCGAACAGGAGGGCGGAGACGAGGCGGACGCTCCAGTCGGGCAGCAGCCCGATGAGGCTTCCCGCGCCCACCGCGAGGGCGACGTGCACGACGAACGCGGTCGAGGTGCCGAACCACACGTACAGCGGTCGCATCCGGGTGCCCATGGCCAGCGAGGCGAACATGGTCTTGTCGGGAAGCTCGGCGAGGAAGATCAGCCCGAAGGCGGTCAGCACCGCCACGAGGTCGAGAGGCATGGCGCCCGGCTTTCTGCGAGGGCCGGACCGCGCCGCCCCACAGGCTCGCCGCACGTGCTCGGGGGACCACTCGGCCCGGCACGACGGTGCGCCCGCGGGGTCGCGGGCGCGTCATACCTGGCCGAAGGTCTCGTCCGTCGCGGCCCCCTCGGGCGCCACGACCCGGCGGCCGGGTCACCCGCGTGAGCGGATCACCAGCGTGTCGACCGACCGGTATTGCGGGACTACTCCCCTTCGCGCCGTCGATCATACCCGGCGTCCCCCCACACATGTCCCGGCCCCGTCGGCCGCCACCCGGAGCGGGCGGCGGCCGACGGGGCCGGGAACGGCGAGGAGGCCGGGGGGATCAGCGGTCGCGCTGGGTGGCGGGCGGGTCGCCGGGCCCCTTGTCCTCCTCCTCGGAGGAGGCGGTCCTGGCCCGGATCACCGGGCTGATCAGCAGGTCGTACGCCGCCACCCCCACCAGGCCCCCGATGAGTGGCCCGACGATGGGGATCCACCAGTAATGGGAGAACCAGTCGAACTGCCCGGGTAGCGCGATATCACCCCAGCCGGCGAGGAACGTGAACAGCCGCGGCCCGAAGTCACGGGCCGGGTTGATCGCATAGCCCGCGTTCGTTCCATAGGCCAGACCGATCACGACGACCACAAGACCGATCAGATACGGCGCCAGGTTGGACAGCGGCGCCGTATTGCGGTTGTCCAGCAGCGCGCAGATCAGCAGCAGCAGGATTCCGGTGCCCACGATCTGGTCCAGCAGCGGCCCCCACCAGGAGTTCCCGAAGTACTCGGCCGGGAAGGTCGCGAAGATCGAGAACGTGTCGAGCGACTCCTGCTTCCCGGTGCCCGCCTTGTCGTTGAACGCGTTGATCGCCCAGCTGTAGGTGCCGTACACCAGGGCGGCGGCGACGAACGCGCCGACCAGCTGCGCCGCCCAGTAGGGCAGTACCTTCTGCCAGGGGAACATCCGCCGTGCCGTCAGCGCGAGCGTCACCGCGGGATTGATGTGGGCGCCGCTGATGCCGCCGGCCACGAAGACCCCGAAGACCACTCCGAAGCCCCAGCCCCAGGCGATGATCAGCCAGTTCGCCGCGTTGAAGTCGCCCGTCTGCCGCCCCGAGCCCGGCAGGCCCACGACGGCGACCGCCACCGAGCCGCAGCCCAGCAGGATCAGCACGAACGTTCCCAGGAACTCGGCGATCATCTCGCCGGTGAGCCCCGCCGGATAGCCGCGTCGGTCTGAACTGCGCTCTGCACTGCGGTCGGCCATCGGCCCTCCCTTGCTCGGATGTACGCGCAAGGTAAGCAAGCGCCCGCCGCCCCGCCCGCGCCTGCGGGCGCGTCACGCCAGATGTCCACCCGATGGCGTACGGGACGGCGGCGCCCCCTCCGGGCCGGTGCCCGCGCTCAGCCCGGGATGCGGCCGTGCGCCGGCAGCGTCTGCACGTCCACCGGCACCGTCCCGGGGTACTTCAGGCCGCTCCCGGTGTTGAGCACCACCACGTTCTCGTCCCCCCGCAGCCACCCCGAGGCGCGCAGCCGGTCCACGGCGGCGAAGCAGGCGGCACCCTCGGGGCAGATGAACGCCCCCTCCGCACGCGCCAGCGCCCCCTGCGCGCGCAGCAGTTCCTCGTCGGAGACCGCGACGGCCGTGCCGCCGGTCTCGCGGACGGCGTTCAGCACGAGGAAGTCGCCCAGCGCCTTGGGCACCGTGATGCCGAACGCCACGGTCCTGGCGTCCGGGAACGGCACGCTCGAAGCGTCGCCCCGCTCGAACGCCTCCACGATCGGCGCGCACCCCTCGGCCTGGACCGCCACCAGCCGCGGCAGCTCGCCGGTCAGCCAGCCCAGCTCCCGCATCTCCAGCAGCGCCTTGTGGATGCCGATGATGCCGACCCCGCCGCCCGTCGGGTAGAGGATCACGTCCGGCGCCCGCCAGCCGAGCTGCTCCACGATCTCGTAGCCCATGGTCTTCTTGCCCTCCAGGCGGTAGGGCTCCTTGAGCGTGGACACCTCCTGGTAGCCGCGGCGTTCGGCGACCGCCGCGGCCACCAGCTTCCCCGCGTCCCCGATCAGGCCGTCCACCAGGTACAGCTCCGCGCCCGCCACCACGCACTCGGTCCTGGTGATCTCCGGGGCGTCCACCGGCATGGCGATCAGGCTGCGCATCCCGGCGCGGGCGGCGTAGACCGACCAGGCCGCGCCCGCGTTGCCGTTGGTCGGCATCGCGATGCCCCGCACCCCGAGCTCGGCGGCGCGCGAGACGCCGACGGCGGCGCCCCTGGCCTTGAACGAGCCGGTCGGAACGAGCCCCTCGTCCTTCATCCGCAGCCCCGGCACGCCGACGCTCGCGCCGTAGCGCTCCAGGGGGAGCAGCGGCGTCATCCCCTCGCCCAGCGACACCACGTGCCGCGGGTCGCGCACCGGCAGCAGCTCGCGGTAGCGCCACAGGTCGGGCGCCCGGCCCGCGATCTCCTCGCGGGTCACGCGCGCCCGCACCCGTTCCAGGTCGTAGCGGGCCAGCAGCGGGGCGCCGGCGTCCGAGGTGGTGTGCACCTCGTCGGCGTCGTGGCGGGCACCGGTCCTCGAACACTCCAGATGGGACAGGGCGGAGAAGAACGCGGATGACATGTCGCTCCCTGGTCGCTGCTCGGCCGCGGCTCGGCTCGGATCGGCTCCGTCGAGGGGAACGCGGGGGCGAACCCCACGTCAAGCGGTGTCCACGGAGGGAGCGGGCGGCGGCGCCTCCGGCCCGTCCGGCCGCCCCGGCTCCTCCGGCTCCGGCAGCGCGGCCAGCTCCGCCAGGGTGACCGGGGCGCCGAGCGGGCGCTTCGCCGGGGCCCGCAGATCGTCGCCGGTGACCGGCCGCCCGGCGCGGGAGGCCAGCAGCGAGGCCGTGGCGAACCCGCACACCCGCCCCTGGCACCGGCCCATCCCCGGCCGCGCCAGCAGCTTCGCGGTGCGCGGGTCCCCGGCGCCCAGGCCGTCCTGGGCGCGCTGGACGTCGCCGACGGAGACCTCCTCGCAGCGGCACAGCCGCGTCTCCTCACTCAGCCACTCGGTCCAGTGCTCCGGCACCGGGTGGGCCCGGTGCATGGCGTCGGCGAACGTCTCGGCCCGCGCGATCCGCGCGGCGAGCCGCCTGCCGCGCCGTCGCGAGACCGGGCGGCCCGCGTCCACCGCGGCGGTCAGGCCCGCGAGTTCGCCTTCGGCCACGGCCTTGGCCGCGCCGCCGACCCCGGTCGCCTCGCCCGCGAGGTAGACGCCGGGGACCGTGGCCCGCCGCGCCGTGTCCACGGTGGCGACCAGCGAGCCGTCCGCGCCGCGCTCGGTGTCCGCGCCCAGGGCCAGGGCCAGTTCGAGCGAGGGCGTGAAGCCCCAGCCGAACGCGACCAGATCGGCGTCGAGGCGCCGCGTGCGGCCCGGCACCACGCGCCCCGAGCCGTCCACCCGCTCGACGGTGACCGCGGTGACCTCCTGCGTTCCGTGCACGCGGGTGACCACGGTGCGCGGCAGGTAGGGGACGCGGTGCCGCAGCAGCCCGGCCGCGTAGCCGGCGCCCTCGACGGCCTTGCCGGGCACCGCCGCCGCGGCGAGCGGGCGGCGCAGCCAGCGCGCCGGGCTCGCCGCCTCGCACAGGGCCACCACCCGGGCGCCCGCGGCGGCCAGGCCGGTGGCCACCGGCAGCAGGAACGGGCCGGTGCCCGCCACCACGACGCGCCGCCCCGCGACGGTGCCCTGGCCCTTGAGCAGCGCCTGCACCCCGCCCGCCGCCATCACGCCGGGGGTGGTCCAGCCGGGCACCGGCAGCTGCCGGTCGTACCCGCCGGGGCACAGCACCACCGCCCGCGCGGCCACCTGGCCGACCGGGGGCCCCTCGCCCCCGGCCCCCTCGTACGCCGGGGTCAGCCGCAGCGTGAACGGGGCGGGCCCGGCGCGGTCGACCGTCCAGACCTGGTGCAGCGGCACATGGTGGATCAGGCCCGCGGCGATGCCCCGGCGCAGGGCGTCGGCGAGCCGGGTGAACGTGGCCCAGTCGTGCTGCCCCGCCCCGGTGGACCCCTCGGCGTGCCGCCAGAACTGGCCCCCCGGGCGCGGCCCGGCGTCCACCAGCGCGACGCGCAGCCCCTCCCCGGCCGCCGCGGTGGCGGCGGCGAGCCCGGCCGGGCCCGCCCCGACGACGGCGCAGTCGAACGGTGGCTCGCTCACGGGGCGTCCCCCTCCTCTGGTGCGGCCGGTGCGGCCGGCTCGGGCGCCTCCCGCTCCGGCAGGGGCAGCGGGGGCGCGTCGCCGGTGAGGACCATGCCGTCGCGGGCCGGGACGAGGCAGGCGCGCTGGCCGGGGACGCCGTCCACGGTGATCAGGCAGTCCCAGCAGACGCCGATGCCGCAGAAGAGGCCGCGGGGCGCGGCGCCGTCGCGGGTGGGGCGCCAGGCGCGGACGCCCGCCTCGGTGAGCGCGGCGCCGACGCTCTGTCCGGGGCGGGCGGGCAGCGGGCGCCCCTCGAAGGTGAGGGTCGGCCTGTCGGTCACGGGGTCTCGCTCCTCTCGAAGCGCTCGGGGGCGAACGGCGCGAGGTCGAGGTCGGGCGCGGCGCCGGTCAGCGCCTGGCCGAGCAGCCAGCCGGTCCCGGCCGCCAGGCCGATGCCCGCGCCCTCGTGCCCGCAGGCGTGCCAGAGCCCGGGGGCCCGCGGGTCGGGGCCGACGACGGGCAGGTGGTCGGGGCAGTACGGGCGGAATCCGCAGTAGGCGCGCATCGCCCGCACCCCGGTCAGCGCGGGGAAGAGGGCGATCGCCTTCCGGGCGAGCAGCCGCAGCGCGGGCAGCGACAGGGTGGCGTCGAATCCGACGCGTTCGCGGGTGGAGCCGATGAGGACGGTGCCGGACTCGGTGGCCTCGACCACGGGCGAGGACTGGAGCCCCGCGTCCGAGCTGGCCACGTCGCCGACGTACTCGGCGGCGTACACCTTGTGCCGCACGGTCGGCGGCAGCGGCTCGGTGACCAGGACGAAGCCACGGCGCGGCAGCACCGGCAGGCGCACCCCGGCGAGCCGGGCGACCGAACCGGCCCAGGGCCCGGCCGCGTTGAGCACCTGCCCCGCGGGGAGGTCGCCGCCGGTGGTGCGCACGCCCGTGACGCGGTCGCCGTCGCGCAGGAAGCCGGTCACCTCGGCGCCGGTCCTGACCTCGGCGCCCGCCTCGCGGGCCAGGCGGAGCAGGTGCGCGGTGGCGAGCATCGGCTGCACCTGCGCGTCCTGCGGGTAGTACGCGCCGGCCGGGAGGCCGGGCGCCAGATAGGGCTCGAACGTGGGCAGCTCGGCGGCGGTCAGGTCGACGGCCTCGACGCCCGCGGCGCGCTGGCGCCGCGTCAGCTCGGCGAGCCGCGCGGCGCCCTCGGCCGAGGCCGCCACGACCAGGCCGCCCTTGGCGTCGAACTCCCACAGCCCGGCGAACGCGCCCAGGCGCTCGCGCCAGATCCGCCGGGACAGCAGCGCCAGGTCGAGCTCGGGGCCCGCCTCCTTGTCGGAGACCAGGAGGTTCCCCTCGCCGCGCCCCGAGGTGCCGCCCGCCACCGGCCCCCGGTCGAGCACGGTGACCCGCAGCCCGGCGCGCGTGGCGAAGTACGCGGCGGCGGCGCCGACGACGCCGGCGCCGACCACCGCGAGATCCGGGGCGCGCCCCGCCATCAGCCGCAGCCCGCCGGTCCCGGCGACGCGGGCAGCCCCGCCCCCGGGGCCGCGGCCTCGGGGGCCGTGGGCTGGGGAACGGTGGCCGGCGGCGCGGGCTCGTGCGCCCGCCTCTCCTCGGCGGCGCCCGCCCACTTCCCCCGCACGTGGCCGATATGGCGGTTCATCAGCGCGAACGCGCCCTGCTCGTCGCGGGTCTGCACCAGGTCCATCAGCAGCAGGTGCTCCTCGGCGGACTCGCGCAGCTCGCCGGTCCCGGCGAGCGCGGCCAGCCCCAGCAGCCGGGTCCCGGAGCGCAGCCGGGAGATGGTCTCGACGAGCCGCGGGTTGCCGCTGTAGCCGAGGAGTTCGAGGTGGAAGAGCCGGTCCGCCTCGGTGTACCGCACCAGGTCCCCGGCCTCGGCGAAGTCGACGATCTCGTCCGCGAGGCGCCGCAGCCCGGCGAAGTCGGCGCGCGGCACCAGCGGGACGACGCGGCGGATGGTCGGCGGCTCGATCAGCAGGCGCAGCTCGGTGATGTGGTCGAGGTCCGCCTCGGAGACCTCGGTGACGCGGAAGCCCTTGTTGGGCACGGAGGTCACCATGCCCTCGCGGACCAGGTCGAGCATGGCCTCGCGCACGGGGGTGGCGGAGACGCCGAACCGGGCGCTGAGCGTGGGCGCGGAGTAGACGACGCCGGGCTCCATCTCCCCGGAGATGATGGCGGCCCGCAACGCGTGCGCCACGGTCTCGCGCAGGCTTTCCCGCTTCGTCAGCAGGGTGAAGTTGGATCGTGAGGTCATGGTGTCCTTCTCGGCGTCCCCGGGGTTCGGCGCGGCGTGGGGTGGGGGAGGCTCTTCGCACGCCGCTACAGGAGGAATCCTCCAGGGAACGGGTCGTCCGGGTCGAGGTGGTACTGCGCCGTGCCGGTGATCCAGGCGCGCCCGGTGATGGTGGGCACGACGGCGGGGAGCCCGCCGACCTCCGTCTCCTCCACCAGGCGGCCCGTGAAGCGGCTTCCTATGAACGACTCGTTGACGAACTCCTGGTGGAGCCCGAGCCGCCCGCGGGCGTGCAGCTGCGCCATCCGGGCGCTGGTGCCGGTCCCGCACGGCGAACGGTCGAACCAGCCGGGGTGGATGGCCATCGCGTGCCGCGAGTGGGCGGCGGTGGAGCCGGGCGCCTCCAGGTAGACGTGGTGACAGCCCCGCACGCCGGGCAGCTCCGGATGCGTCGGCGGGTCCTGCTCGTTGATCGCGTCCATGATCCTCAGCCCCGCGGCGAGCAGTTCGCCCCCGGCCGCCCGTTCGAACGGCAGCCCGAGCCGTTCCAGCGGGGTGATGGCGTAGAAGTTCCCGCCGAACGCCATGTCGTAGGTGACCTCGCCCAGGCCCGGGACCGTGACGCGCCGGTCGAGGCCGGCGGCGAACGAGGGCACGTTGGTGAGGGTCACCGAGCGCGCGGCGCCGTTCTCGACGGCCACCTCCGCGACGACGAGACCGGCCGGCACGTCGAGCCTGATGGTGGTGACAGGCTCGGTGACCTCCACCATGCCCGTCTCCACCAGCACCGTCGCCACCCCGATGGTGCCGTGCCCGCACATCGGCAGCAGCCCGGAGACCTCGATGAACAGCACCCCGACATCGGCGTCCGGGCGGGTGGGCGGCTGGAGGACGGCGCCGCTCATGGCGGAGTGGCCGCGCGGCTCGTACATCAGCAGGGTGCGGATGTGGTCGCTGTGCTCGATGAACCAGCGGCGCCGTTCCTCCATGGTGGCGCCGGGGATGGTCCCCACGCCGCCGGTGACCACCCGGGTCGGCATGCCCTCCGTGTGGCTCTCGACGGTGTGGAACACCCGTGTGGACCGCATCTCCCGCCCTCCTCCCCTCGCTCCGCGCGTTCCGGTTCGGCCTCGGCGCCTCGGCGCCTCAGCGGTGGCCAGCGGCGAGCGCGGCCTCGGTCGCCGCGCGCACGGCGGCGGCGGCCTCCTCGCCGAGCGGGGAACGCGGCGGCCGGCAGGCGCCGCCCTTGCGGCCGGCCAGGTCCATGGAGAGCTTGATGGCCTGCACGAACTCCGGCCTGGAGTCCCAGCGCAGCAGCGGGTGCAGCGCGCGGTAGAGCGGAACGGCGCGGGCGAGCTCGGCCGGGTCCTGCGAGGTCGCGAGTCGGTACAGCTCGACGGTGGCGCGCGGAAGGGCGTTGGGGTACCCGGCGATCCAGCCGACGGCGCCCGCGATGGCCAGCTCCAGGAGCACGTCGTCGGCGCCGATCAACAGGTCGAGGCCCGGGGCGAGTTCGTGGATCTGATACGGCCTGCGCACATCCCCGGAGAACTCCTTGACCGCCACGATCAGGCCCTCGCCGTACAGCTCGGCGAGCAGCGCGGGGGTGAGGTCCACGCGGGTGTCGTACGGGTTGTTGTAGGCGACGATCGGCACGCCCGCCTTGGCCGCCTCGCGGTAGTGCGCGATCACCGTCGCGTCGTCGGCGCGGTAGGAGTTGGGCGGCAGCAGCAGGACGCAGGAGGCGCCCGCCTCGGCCGCCTGCTCGATCCAGCGGCGGGCCTGGAACGCGCCGTAGGCCGCCACGCCGGGCATCACGGTGAAGCCCTCGGGGGCGGCGGCGACGGCCGTCTCGACCACGCGGGAGCGCTCCTCGTCGCCGAGGCTCTGGTACTCGCCGAGCGACCCGTTGGGGCAGACGCCGTCGCACCCTTGTGCGGCCAGCCAGGAAACGTGCTCCGCGTAGCCGTCGTAGTCCACCGCGTACGCCTCGTCGAAGGGGAGCGCGGTGGCGACATGAACGCCGTGCCAGGGCTGCTCAGCAGCAGTCATGAGAGAACTCCTCGTAGCTCGTGCGGTCCCATCCCTATCAGTAAAATGTCACATTGCATAGCCGGGGGGTGAGGGTGTTTTCGGCCGCGAAAAAGTCTGCCACGATTCGTTGCTCCGGTATGCGACATGTGACATGTTACTGAGCTAACAGACCGAGACGCCGGGAGGGCGACGATGGCTCACAGACCTGTAAAGGCCCTGGTGGCGGCGGCTGCGGTCGCTCTCGTCGCCACCAGTTGCAACGCCTCGGGAAGCGGAGGCGATGGTTCCGTCGAGGGCGGCGCGTACAAGGTGGCGGTCCTCGCCGCCTCCGCCCAGAACGGCTACAACCAGGCGGTCTACGACGGCGTCGTGGAGGGCGCGAAGGACCTCGGCCTGGAAGTGGACGCCAAGATCCTGGACGGCGGATTCGACGCCACCACGCAGCTGTCGCAGCTCCAGACCGCGGCCACCAGCGGCGAGTACGACGGCGTCATCGTCGTCCCGCACGACGGCCCCAGCCTGACGGCCGGGTTCCCGATGGCCGACGACCTGCCCGTGGTCACCGTGCTCAACCCCATCGGCCCCGACATCGACGCGATGGAGCCGCAGGTCGAGGGCGTGGTCTCCACCGTCGCCGTCCCGCCGACCGCCGCCGCCGAGCGGCAGGCCGAGGACGTCGTCGAGCACTGCGCCGACCAGGAGGGCCCCTGCAAGGTGATGCTCCTGGTGGGCAACCTCTCCTCGCCGCTCGACGTCGCCCGCCGCGACGCCTACCAGTCGGTGCTGGAACGGGAGGACGGCATCGAGATCGTCTCCACCCTGGAGGGCAACTACGACCGGGACCAGTCCCTGTCCACCGTCGCCAACGCCGTCCAGTCCCACCGGGACGTCGACGTCATCCTCAGCAACGCCGACCAGATGACCCTGGGCGCCGAGGTGGCCCTCACCAACGCGGGGATCGACCCCTCCAGCGTCTACCTGACCGGGGGCGGCGGCACCACGGAGGCGCTCCAGGCCGTCAGGGAGGGGCGCTGGGCCGCCGACTACGTCAACTTCCCCGTGAGCATGGGCGCCGCCGCCATGGAGCAGCTCGCCAACGCGCTCGGGGACAAGCCCGTCGAGCCCCATGTCGACGCCGACACCGTCGGGCCCGAGGGAGTCGAGCCCTACGCCGACGCCGACACGCTCGCAGGCGTCGAGGACTTCACCGGCGAATGGAACGGATAGTGAACGCCCCCGCCCAGGGCAGCGGCCCGGTGCCCCGGCCCGTCGTCGAACTGCGCGGCGTCTCCAAGTGGTTCGGCGGCACGCACGCCCTGGACGACGTCAGCCTCACCCTCCTGCCGGGCGAGGTCCACGCGCTGGTCGGCGAGAACGGCGCGGGCAAGTCGACCCTGGGCAAGATCATCGCCGGCGTCTACCAGCGCGACGGGGGTGTGCTGGCCGTCGACGGCGAGGAGACGGGCCGCTGGGACCCGGCCAGGGCCGGGCGCCGCGGCATCGCGATGATCGCCCAGGAGCTCGCCCTCGTCCCCGAGCTGACCGTCGAACAGAACGTGTTCCTCGGCCGGGAGCGGGCTCTCGCCGGCGTCCTGCGGCGCGGCGGCACCGAGGACGCGTTCGGCCGGATCTGCGACCTGGCCGGCTTCCGCCTCCCGCCGCACCGCAGGGTGAGGGAGCTCGGCATCGCCGACCAGCAGAAGGTCGAGATCATGCGCTCCCTGGCCAGGGACGCCCGGGTCGTCGTCATGGACGAGCCCACCTCCTCCCTCACGGCCCACGAGACGGAGCAGCTGCACCGGCTCATCGCCACCCTGCGCGATCAGGGCCGCACCGTCGTCTACGTCTCCCACTTCCTGGACGCCGTGCTCCGGGTGGCGGACCGGATCTCCGTCATGCGCGACGGCGGTCTGGTCCGCACCGGCCACGCCCGGGACGAGACGAAGACCTCCCTCATCGAGGGCATGCTCGGCCGCTCCCTGGCCGTCACCTTCCCCGAGAGGACCGGGCCCGTCGACGCCTCGCTGGAACCGGTGCTCGACGTGGCCCACCTCGCCACCGACCACGGCGTGGTGGACGCCTCCCTGTCCGTGCGCCCCGGCGAGATCGTGGGGCTGATCGGCCTGGTCGGCTCCCGGCGCTCGGAGATCGCCCGCGCGATCTACGGCGCCGACCGCGTGACCGGGGGCACCGTGACGTTCCGCGGCACGGAGCACCGCAGGCCGAGGCCCTGGCGCTCCATCGAGGCGGGCCTCGCCATGGTCCCCGAGGACCGCCACGGCCAGGGGCTGGTCCTGGAGCGCCCGATCCGCGAGAACATCGCGCTCACCCACGCCTCCCGCTTCGCGACCGCCGGCGTCATCAGCCGCCGCCGCGAGCGCGCCGCCGTGAACGAGCTGGCCGAACGCCTCGCGCTGCGCCCCGCCAGGACGGAGCTGGAGACGAGCGGCTTCTCCGGCGGGAACCAGCAGAAGGCCCTCATCGGCAAGGCGCTCCTCGGCGACCCGGCGTTCGTCATCCTCGACGAGCCCACCCGCGGCGTCGACATCGGCGCCAAGTACGCCATCCACGAACTGATCGTCGCTCTCGCCCGGCAGGGCGTGGGCGTGCTCCTGATCTCCTCGGAACACGAGGAGATCATGGGCCTCGCCCACCGCGCCTACCTGGTGCGCGACGGCCGCACGGTCGCCGAGGTGGTGCCGGAGCGCACCACCGTCGACCGGATCCTCACCGCCCTGTTCGAGGCGGACCAGCACCAGGGAGCCCCACTGTGACCGCGATGACCGCCGAGATCCCCGGCCGGCGCAGGACCTTCCGCCGGCCCCTGCTGCTCGCCAAGGACTACGCCGTCCTCATCCTGCTGGTGGCCGTCACGGTCTTCCTCTCCTTCGCCAGCCCGGCGTTCTTCACCAGCGACAACCTGCTCAACATCCTCAACCAGAACGCCCCGCTCGCGATCATCGCCGCGGCCGGCACGTTCGTCATCGTCTCGGGGAACTTCGACCTCTCCACCGCCAGCGTCTTCGCGGTCGCCAGCGTCTCCGCCGCCTGGCTGGCGAACGAGACCGGCTCCGTCGCCCTCGCCCTGTGCGCCGCCCCGGTGCTCGGCCTCGTGCTCGGCGCGGTCAACGGCCTGGTCGTCACCGCGCTGCGCATCCACTCCTTCCTCGCCACCCTGGCCTCCTCCCTCGTCTACTCCGCGATCGCCGTGCTGATCACCGGCGGCGCGCTGATCACCGTGACCACGGAGGGCTTCACGGAGCTGGGCCGCGGCGAGTTCCTCGGCGTCTTCCTCCCCGTCTGGGTGCTCGCGGGGGTGGTCGCGCTGCTGTGGTTCCTGCTCTCCGGCACCGTGTTCGGCCGCCATGTCTTCGCCACCGGCGGCAACGCCGAGGCCGCCGAGCTCTCCGGCGTCCGGGTCGACCGGGTGAAGATCCTCGTCTTCTCCCTCAGCGGCCTGGCCGCGGGCGTCGCCGCCGCCATCGCCGTCTCCCGCATCGCCTCCGGCCAGCCCCAGGCGGGCGCGGGCATGGAGCTCCAGGCCATCGCCGCGATCATCCTCGGCGGCACCTCCATCCACGGGGGCGTCGGCGCCGTGTGGCGCTCGGTCGCCGGGGTGTTCCTCATCGCCCTCATCGGCAATGGATTCGACATCCTGGACTTCAACCCCCAGCTCAAGGACCTCGTCACCGGCGTGATCATCCTGGCCGCCGTCGCCCTCGCGGCCGTCGGCAGGACCCGCAGGTAGACCCCCGCACCACGGCCCCGCACCGCGGGCCCCGCACCACCGAAAGGCGCTCCGCCATGCCGAAGGACATCCGCGTCGCGATCGACGTCGGCGGCACGTTCACCGACGTCGTCAAGCTCGACCCGGCCTCGGGCGAGCTGCTCTTCGACAAGGTCGCCACGACCCCGCACTCCCCGTCCGAGGGCGTGCTCCACGCGTTCGAGCGGATCGAGGCGGACATGGCCGAGGTGGCGATGTTCCACCACGGCACCACCCTCGGGCTGAACTCGCTGCTCACCCGCTCCGGGGCGCGCACCGCGGTCGTGGCCACCCGCGGCTTCCGCGACGTCTACCTGCTGGGCCGCACCGACCGGCGGGCCATGTACGACATCCGCCACCGCAAGGCGCCCGCCCTGCTGGAGCGCCACGACACCTTCGAGGTCACCGAGCGCAGCTACTTCGACGGCACCGTGGCCGCCCCGCTGGACGAGGACGACGCCCGCCGCGTCGCGGACGAGATCGCCCGCCGCGGCTACCAGGCCGTGGCCGTCGGCTTCCTGCACTCCTACGCCAACCCGGCGCACGAGCGGCGGATGCGCGACATCCTGCGCGAGCGGTGTCCCGGCGTCGAGGTCACCGTCACCCACGAGCTCTCGCGCGAATACCGCGAGTACGAGCGCACCTCGACCGCCGTGCTGGACGCGTACATCAAGCCCGTCGTCCGCCGCTACCTGGCGCACCTGGAGACCGAGCTCGCCGGGCGCGGCTTCACCGGCCGCTTCCTCGTCTCCCGCTCCGGCGGCGGGGGGATGACCGGCGCCTCGGCCAGGGAGCAGCCGGTCAACCTGATCCTGTCGGGCCCGGCCGGCGGCGTGGTCGGCGCGGCGGCGTTCGCCCGGCTCACCGGCCGCCCGCACCTCATCACCATCGACATGGGCGGCACCAGCCTGGACGCCTCCCTGGTGCTCGACGCGCAGCCGGTGCAGCGCCAGGGCGCCGAGTTCGAGGGGCTGCCGATCACCACCCCCTCGCTCTACATCCACACCATCGGCTCCGGCGGCGGCTCCCTGGCCTACCTCGACGACGCGGGCGCCCTCCAGGTCGGCCCGCAGAGCGCGGGCGCGGACCCGGGGCCCGTCGCCTACGGTCGCGGCGGCACCCGCCCCACGTTCACCGACGCCGCGCTCGCCGTCGGCTACCTCGGCGAGGACACCCCGCTGGGCGGCACCCTCACCCTGGACGCGGGCGCCGCCCTCGCCTCGCTCACCCCGATCGCCGAGCGGCTCGGCCTCACCCCGACCGAGCTGGCGCAGGGCGTGCTGCGGATCTCCCACACCAAGATCGTGGGCGCGGTGCGCGCCATCACCGTCGAACTCGGGCACGACCCCAAGGACTTCGGCCTGCTGTCGTTCGGCGGCGCGGGCGGCCTCGTCGCCGTGGACGTGGCCCGCCAGCTCGGCATCCCCTCGGTGATCATCCCGCCGGGCCAGGGCGCGTTCTCCGCGCTCGGCATGCTGATGGCCGACGTCCGGCACGACTTCTCCCGCACCTCCGTGACGGCGCTCGCCGACCTGGACCGTTCCGCCGTGGACGCCGCCTACGCCGAGATGGAGCGCGAGGCCGGCGCGGTGCTGGCCGAGGAGGGCTTCGAGCCGGGGAAACGCGCCCTGAACCGCACCGTCGACGTGCGCTACGCGGGCCAGGAGCACTCGGTCGGCGTCGCCTACCCGGAGGGCGCCGAGGACCCGGTGGCCGCCATCGCGGAGGTGTTCGCCGCCCTGCACGAGCGGCAGTACGGCCATGTGATGGACGACCCGGTCGAGATCACCACCCTGCGGCTGAGCGCCGTCGGCCGGGTGGACCAGCCGGAACTGCCGCTGCTGCCGCGCCGCGAGGGCGGCTCCGCCGCCGCGCGCGGGACACGGCAGGTGCACGGCCCCGGCGGAACGGTCGGCGCGTACGCGCTCCACGCCCGCGAGGACCTGCGCCACGGCGACACCGTCGAGGGCCCCGCCGTCATCACCGAGCACACCGCGACCACCGTCATCCACCGGGGCGACCGCCTGGAGGTGGGCCCCTACGGCGAGCTCGTCATCACGGTGGCCGGCGAGGGCGGCGCCCCCCGCGGCGACGAGAACGGCAACGGCGAGGGGAACGAGACGCGATGAGCGACGCCATCACCATCGAGATCATCAGGCACGCCCTGCTGTCGGCCGCCGAGGAGGTGGCCCGCAACCTGTGCCGCACCGCCTACAACACCGTGGTCTACGAGATCCACGACTACGGCATCGGCATCCACGACGCCTCGGGCGACGTGGTCGCCGACGCGCCCGGCATCGCCATCTTCACCCGGGGCAACGACCACGGCATCAAGAAGTCCCTGGAGTTCCTCGGGGCCGACGCCATGGAGCCGGGCGACGTCCTCATCCTCAACTATCCCTACTGGGCGTCCGCGCACACCCTGGACCCGCTGGTCTTCGCGCCCATCCACGACGGGGACGAGCTGATCGGCTTCGCCTCCTGCCGCATCCACGTCCTGGACCTCAACCAGAAGGACCCCGGCTACGTCCTGGACTCCACGGACGTCTCCCAGGAGGGCCTGATCCTCCCCGCCGTCAAGCTCTACCGGCGCGGCGAGCCGAACGCCGACGTCCTGCACCTGATCCGGTTCAACTCCCGCATGCCGGAGCGGACCGTCGGCGACATCCAGGCGCAGGTCTCCGCGTGCGTCACGGGCGTGCGGCGGACCCAGGAGATCGCCCGCAAGTACGGCCGCGAGGCGCTGCTCGGCGCGATGCGCGCGATCAACGAGCACGGCGAGCGGCTCGCCAGGATCGGCCTGGCCAAGCTGCCCAAGGGCACCTGGCGGGCCACCGACTTCGTGGACAGCGACGGCGTCGACCGCGACACCCTCGTCCGGCTCACCGCGACCGTCACGGTCACCGACGAGGAGATGATCGTCGACT
This sequence comes from Streptomyces sp. SBT349, assembly GCF_001083795.1. GTDB lineage: Bacteria > Actinomycetota > Actinomycetes > Streptomycetales > Streptomycetaceae > Streptomyces. The sequence goes on along the minus strand of NZ_LAVK01000110.1, from coordinate 1,040 downwards.
GGACCGGCAGCGCCCGGGACGTGCGCGGGCCGATCAACCTGCCCCCGGGCCAGACCGAGGCGCTCTCCAGCCTGGTGTTCAAGGCCCTGACCACGCCGGACTCCCCGGTGGTCGCGGGGAACTTCGCGCCGCTGCGGGTCATCACCGAGCCCGGCTCCGTGATGCACGCCGTGCCGCCGATGCCGACGTTCACGCTGTGGACCGGGCTGCTGGCCGGGGAGGTCGTCCTTAAGGCCCTCGCCCAGGGCATGCCCGAGCTGGTCCCGGCCTGTTCCGGCGGCGACGTCTGCTCGATGATGGGGCTCGGCGTCAACCCGCGCACCGGGGCGGCGTGGCTGGAGGCCACCAACGAGGCCGTGGGCTTCGGCGCCACCATGGACGCGGACGGGGAGGACGGCATCATGCACCTGTCCGAGCCGGGCTGCCGCAACAACCCGGTCGAGGTGCTGGAGACCAAGTCCCCGATGATCATCGAGTCCTACGGCTACCGGCCCGACACCGGCGGCCCCGGCCGCTTCCGCGGCGGCGTCGGGGTCAGCCGCGTCTACCGGTTCACCGCCCCCTCCACCGGCATCTGCCTGGTCTACAAGACCCGCACCCGCCCCTGGCCCGTCGCGGGCGGCGGCGAGGGCGAGCCCAACCGCATCGTGCTCAACGCCGGGACCGACCGCGAGGTCGTCCAGGGCGGCAGCTACAACCGGCTGGACGCGGGGGAGACCCTGGCCAACGAGACCGGGGGCGGCGGCGGTTACGGCGACCCGTTCACCCGCGACCCCGCCGCGGTCGCGCGGGACGTGCGCAACGGCTTCGTCTCCCTCGCGGCGGCCCGCGAGGCGTACGGGGTCGCCGTCCGGCCCGGGGAGTTCACCGTCGACGAGCGGGAAACGGCCGCCCTGCGGGCCGCCACCCCCGACCCCGACCCCGGTGGCACGTACGCCCGCCTCGCCGAACTCGGCTTCAAGCCGGTCCGGTTCAGCGAGGAGCTTCGCGCGCGCATGCCCAGTCAGCCCGAGGCCGAGCGCCTGCGGCTGGCTGAGGCC
>NZ_LAVK01000010.1 GCF_001083795.1 Streptomyces sp. SBT349 | reverse complement strand
CTCCCCGGCCGCCCCGGCCTCGGCATCGACGTCGACGAGCAGGTCGTCCGCGACCTCGCCGGAAAGGACTGATTCCCCCATGCCCCTCGTCCACGGCCTCGCGCCGATCCTGGCGACCCCCTTCACCTCGGACGGATCCCTCGACCTCCCCTCGTTGCGCCGCGTGGTGGAGTTCAACCTCATCAGCGGCGTCGACGGGCTGGCGGTCTCCGGCATGGCGAGCGAGACCTTCGCACTCACCGCCGAGGAGCGCGCACGCGTGCTGCGCGAGGTCGTCGACGTCGCGGCGGGCGCGGTCCCGGTGGTGGCCGGGGTCAACGCGACCTCTACGGTCACCGCCGTGGAACAGGCCCGCGCCGCGGCGGCGGACGGCGCCGCCGCGCTCATGGTGCTGCCGCCGTACATGGTCAAGCCCACCCCCGCGCAGATCCACGACTTCTACGCGGACGTCGCGGCCGCCACGGACTGCGAGGTGATGGTCCAGGACGCCCCCGGAGTCACCGGCGTGACCATGACCCCCGCGACGCTGGCCGGGCTCGGCGAGCTGCCGGGCGTCACCTCGGTCAAGGTCGAGGCGCCGCCGACACCGGCCAAGGTGACCGCCGTGGTCGGCACGTCCACCGGCGAGGACTTCGCGGTCCTGGGCGGCCTGAACGCCCAGTTCTGCCTCGACGAGTACGCCCGCGGCGCCATCGGCACCATGCCCGCCTGCGAGTTCCCCGACCTGCTGCGCCCGGTGCTCGACGACTGGGCCGCCGGACGTCGCGCGCGGGCCCGGGAGGGTTTCGCCCGGCTGCTGCCCCTGGTACTGCACGGACTCCAGCAGGGCTGGGCCTGGGCGATACACAAGGAGGTGCTCCTCGCCCGGAAGCTCATCGCCGACGCCACCGTCCGCTCCCCCGCACGCCCGCTCGACGCCCCCACCCGAGCCGCCCTGCACGAGGTGCTCGCGCCCCTGGGGATCACGGCCGGTTGACAGCCGTCCGCGGCATGCCAAAAGAGTGGATATCCCCTAAAATCGACACCGGAATGTCAGCTCCTCGCGTGCGGCCGGGATCAGCCCGAAAGCAGCAATGCGCCCAGCGGAAGATCGGCGAAACCGTGAGCACCAGGAAACACGACAGCATTGCGACAGACGACGGAGTCGACATTCATTACGTGGAGGCGGGAGAGGGAGAAATCATTGTTCTCGTGCCGGGGTTCTCCCAGTCCGCCGCCCAATTCAAGAAGCAGGTCGACGGGCTGAGCACCTCTTATCGCGTGCTGGCAGTGGACCATCGCGGGCACGGCGAGTCCGGAAAGCCGGATCACGGCTATCGCATCTCACGGCTCGCCGCCGACCTACGGGCTCTCCTGCTCGCGCTCGACATCGGCGACGTCACGCTGCTGGGCCACTCACTCGGCTGCACGGTGATCTGGAGCTACTGGGATCTGTACGGGAGTGACCGGATCAAGCGGCTGATCCTGGCCGATCAGGGCCCGATCGGCGTCAAGGAGCTGGCGCCGAACGCGCGGGCGGAGCAACGAGGGGCGATGTTCACCTTCGAGGAGGCTCTGGGCATCGCGGCCGGGCTCAGGAGTGATCAGGCGTTGGAGACCTCGCGCGCCGTGGTCGACATGCTGCACACCCCGGAACTGAGCGACGAGGACGCGGAATGGATTCTTCATCAGAATCTGTTGCTGCCGCGCGAGCACGCCGCCACCCTGCATCTCGATTACTGCGGCAACGACTGGCGGGACGTGCTGCCCCGGATCACCGTGCCCACACTGGTCATCGGTGGGGCGGCCAGCGTGATCTCCCCCGATGTCGCGGAAGGCATTGCCGAGCAGATACCGGACTCCGTGGTGCGCATCTTCTCAGCAGCCGAGAAGGGCAGCCACTTGATGTTCTGGGAGAATGCCGAGCTGTTCAATTCAGTGGTTTCCAGCTTCATCGAGACCGGACGCGTCACGTGAGATCCACCGGCTGCGGCGGTCCTTTCTCCTCCGCGCGCTCGGGGGACAGGGCGCCTACCGTGCGGCGACGGCCTCGATCTCCAGCAGCCACGCCTCGTCGTAGATGCCCGTGATGATGACCGTCAGAGCCGGAGCGTGGTCGCCGAGTACCTCGCGCCGAATGGCGGAGTTCTCCTCCCGGTACGCCCGGTCCGACAGGAAGGTGGTCACCTTGACCAGATCGGACAGCCCCATGCCGTGGTGGGCCAGGGCCGCGGCCAGGTTGGCCCACACCTGACGGCACTGGGCGGCGAACCCCTCGGGGAGGCTGCCGTCCGGGGCCACCGGGATCTGCCCGGAGACGTGGACCACGCGTGCGGGAGAGGCGATCTCCCACGAGTGTCGGTAACCGCCGCCATCGGCGACTGTCGGGCCAGGAGTCATCATGCGCGGATCGTTGCAGCGCCGCGGATCCACAGCAAGCGGGATAGGCCCTGGTCGCCCCTCGCCCTGGTCGACCGACCGCGAGGGCCTTGCGCTTCCACGCCGACTCCGGGCTGCTTCCTCCCCAGGTGGCGCGGGCGACCGCGCCGCGTCGGCTCCGTGAGATCGCCATGTCCCTCACCGCCGTCGCGAGGGTCCTCGGGGACGCGGCGGCGGTGCGGAGGAGGGCCGCTTCGATCACGTCCTCGCTCACGGAGGTGCCGGGTCCGCCGATTGCCGCGCCGACGGGGCCGGTTCCGGCGGACGCGATCGAGCAGGTCCGCACCGCGACCGCGAGGGAACCGGGTATGCCCGTGCTCGGCGCCCTGCGCGACGAGGCGACGCCGGAGGCGGTCACGCTGACCGCGGCGAACCGTTATCGCCACGCGACCCGGACCGTGGTTCCGGCCGAGGCGACGGCCGCGCCCCGGGCTGCCGCGGTCGACGGTGACGAGCCGCGGGCCGCGGGCCGCGGGCCGCGGTCGCTGACGTCCGCCGCGGCACCCTGGTGCGGGTCGAGGCGACGCCGCACGGATTCCGGCCGCCGCGCACGGCCGCGAGAAAGTCCGTGCAGCACGATTGACACCCGCGGTCGCGCCGGTGAGCATTTTTCCCACCAGCCTAGTTATGCGCATAACCTCCGGAGCCGTGATGCCCCCAGCACGCGTCACCCAGGCCGACGTCGCGCGTATGGCGGGGGTCAGTCAGGCGACCGTCTCGCTCGTGCTCAACGCCGAGCCCGACCGTGTCGGGCCCGCCACCCGGCAGCGCGTCCTCGAAGCCATCGGCGAGAGCGGCTACGCGGCCAACCCGGTCGCGCAGAGCCTGGCCCGGGGCCGCAACTCGATGATCGGCGTCTTCACGTACGAGCCCGTCTTCCCGCACGGTGGCGGAGACTTCTACCGCCCCTTCCTCATCGGCATCGAGGCCGAGGCCGAGCGGCAGGGCAGTGACCTGCTGCTCTTCACCAGCGCGGAGGTGGTGGACGGCAAGCGGCGCCTGTCCGGCAGGTCGCGGGCCAGGCTGGTCATCACCGACGGCTGCCTGCTGCTCGGACGCACGGAGGACAAGGGCGAACTGGCTCATCTCCTGGAGGACGGGCCGCCGTTCGTGTTCGTCGGTCGCCGTCGGCTGCCGGGCGGCGACCTGCCGTACGTCGGCGCCGACTACATCCGCGCGACGGGTGACGTCGTCCGGCTCTTCCTCGAACACGGACACGAACGGATCGGCTTCCTCGGGGAAATGGACGCGCGGGAGTCGCTGCGCGACCGGCTCGATGGCTACCGCGTCGCGATGCGCGCCGCCGAGATGCCGACCTCGGAGTTCGATGCCGCCGGGCGCACCCCGGACGAGATCGTCGAACTCGTCGTCGGCAACCGGCTGACCGGGCTGCTGCTCGCCGAGAGCCACCGCGCGGAGGAGATCCGGAGCGCCGCCGCCGCGCGCGGGCTCGACGTGCCGCGCGATCTGTCCATGGCGGTGCTCGGCCAGCCGGAGATCCCGCTCGACACCCCTCTGGCCTGGACCGGCTTCCGCATCCCGCGCGAGGAGATGGGCGCGCAGGCGCTCGCTCTGCTGGTCGAGCTCATCGAGACACGCACGAAGCAGACCGAGCGGCACCGTCTGCTCCCCTGCCTCATCGAGGCAGGCGAGACCGTCACCGCGCCGCCCGCCCGTTCCGCACCCGGAGGAGACACGTGAGCCCGTACAAGAGCACGCGGCGCCGCTTCGTCGCGCTCGCGGCCGGAGTGACCGGGATACCCCTGCTGCCGGGGGCCGCGTCGGCGGCCGGTGGCCGGGACCCGGTCGACTACCGGTCCGTCCACACGTCGCGTCCGCCGGACCCACGGGCGGTGCTGCTCGGCGGCGCCGGCTTCGAGACGCACGCCGACGGTGTCGGCGACGACACGGCGGCCCTGCGGGCGGCGATCGACGAGGCCTCGCGGCGCGGCATCGCGAACAAGCTCGGCGACATCCTGGGCGGCGCCCGCGACTTCCCGCACGGCGACGGCGGTGGTGTGGTGCTGGTGCCCATGGGGACGTACCGCCTGACGGGTCCGGTCGACGTGCACGACTCGGTGCGCGTGATCGGATTCGGGGCGCGCCGGCCGCGGTTCGTGCTGGGCGAGGACACCGCCGGTTACGGGGCCGGAACGCCGCGGGACGTCTTCTCCTTCCGACGCCGCCCGGTAGGCGGCCCCCTCTCCTACGCGAACAACGACACCTTCGGCTCCGCGCTGGTGAACCTCGACATCGAGATCGGGCCCGGCAACCCGGACGCGATCGCGGTCCGGTTCGGCGGGGCGCAGCTGTGCCTGGTGCAGGACGTGGACATCGCGGTGGGAGACGGGCTCGCGGGCATCGACCACAACGCCAACCTCATCCAGCGGGTGCGGGTGACCGGCGGTCAGGTGGGCCTCCAGGCGTACGCCGCCTCGGCCGGGTGGCAGACGACGCTGCTCGACTGCCGGTTCGAGGGGCAGCGCAGGTCGGCCGTGGCGATGGCCAACGACGCGAAGCTGGTCGTCGTGCGGGCCGTCGTCGCGCGCACACCGCGGGCCTTCGAGTCGGCGCCGGACACCTACCAGCATCTGTACGTGCAGGACTCGCACTTCCACGAGGTGCGCGACGCGGCGGTCGTCCTCAACGACAGCGCGTCCGTGCCGGGTGCCGACCGGGAGCTGATCCGGCTGAGCAACCAGCTCACCCTGCTGAACTGCACCGCCTCCGCCACCCGGGACCTGCTCCTGCTCGCGCAGAGCGGAGCGCGCACCGCGGCCCCGGCGGCGTCCACCCGCGTGCGCGAGGTGACGTACGGGCTGCGCGTCGAGAACGCGCTCGGCCGGGGCGAGTCGCGGCGCGAGGGCGTCCACGCCGACCTGGTCGCGGGGCTCTCCACCGAGTTCGTACGCTCCATGCTGCGCACCGACGCGCCGGCGCCGGCGCCGGTGCGCGAGTGGGTCAGCGTCGCCGACGTGGCCGCCGCGATGGGCCGCAGCATCGGCGAGGGCGACGACGACCTGCCGGTCTTCCAGGCGGCGGTGGACCGTTACGACACGGTGTTCGTGCCGATCGGCCGGTACCTCCTGACCGGCTCCCTCACGCTGGGCCGGGACTCGAACCTGATCGGCCTGCACCCACGGCAGACCTGCGTGGTCGCCGCCGACGGGCACCCGCACTTCTGCGACCCCGACGCGCCGCGCGCCCTGGTCGAGACCCCGCGCGGCGGCCGGAACACCGTCACCGGGCTCGGCCTGGACACCGCCCGGCAGACGCCGGGCGCGGTGAACCTCCTGTGGCGATCCGGCCCCCGCTCGTATCTGGCGGATGTCACCACGCAGTTCGTGAAGTGGCACCCGGCGGGCGTCCCCACGGGCGACCCGGGCTACACCTACCGGGGCGCGCACAAGTACGGCGTCTGGGTACGCGGGGGCGGCGGCACCTTCGCCAACATCTGGTCCATGAACGGCTGGGCGGAGAACGGCTTGCTGGTGGAGGACACCGACGTGCCCGCCCGGCTGTACGAGGTGTCCGTCGAGCACCACGAGACCCGCGAGGTGGTCCTGCGCCGGGTCAGCGGCTGGGACTTCCTCGGCCTTCAGACGGAGGACCACATCCATGGCTGGCGCTCGCAGGCGGTGGAGATCGAGCGCGGCGACGACCTGCTCTTCGCCAACTCCGTCTTCTTCCGGGTCGCCACGGTCGAGGGGCCGCACCCCTACGCGGTCAGCGTGCGCGACAGCGGGCGGGTGACGCTGCGCGGCAACCGCGGCTACCGCGACAAGACGCCGGAGTTCACGCAGTGGGGCACGGCGGTCGTGGACCACGGCAGCGGGCGCACGGTGCCCGAGGTCGAGTTCACCCTGATCGAGGTCCGGTGAGTGGGGTGCGTCGAGTGAGCATCAGCAGGCGCGGCCTGGGGCTCGGCGCTGTGGCGGGTGCCGTGAGCGCGGCGCTCCCGCGACCGGCGCACGCCGCCCCCGCCGCCCCCGCCTCCCTGGTCCCGGCCACCGGGGCGCACCTCGGCGCCTACGCGTGGGCGGGCGGCGCCAAAGGGGTCTCGGAGCCCGAAGCGCTGGAGTCCGCGATCGGCCACCGGCTCGCCATCAACCACTGCTTCCAGCCGCTGGACGTCGCGTTCCCCCTCGCCCGTGTCACCCGGGACGTGGCCGAGGGCCGCATCCCCATGCTCTCCTGGGCCGCCGGGAATCAGGCGCGGCTGTGGGAGATCCGTGCGGGCCTCCACGACGGCTGGATCGACGGCCAGGCGGAGAAGCTGGCCGGCGTGGGCGCGCCGGTGCTCCTCCGGCTGAGCTGGGAGTTCGATCTCCGGTACAACAACCCGGGGCTCTTCGTGGACGTGTGGCGGCGGGTGCACGGGAGGTTCGCGCGGGCACCGCTGGTGGAGTTCGTGTGGTGCCCGACCTGGCGGGCCTTCCGGGAGACGGCGAAGGCCGTGCCGTTCTACCCCGGGGACACGTACGTGGACTGGGTGGGGGCCGACGGCTACGCCCGGCCGAAGGAGGACCCCGCCTACGACTACCGCGCCTTCGACCTCATGTTCGACGAGGCGCACGTCTTCGCGGCGGAGCGCGGAAAGCCGTTCATCGTGGGCGAGACCGGCGTGCACCGGGCGGACACCGACCCCGTTCAGGCCGAGTGGCTGGAACGGACGCGGTCGGTGGCCACGAGCACGTATCCGAGCCTGAAGGCGTTCGTCTACTTCCACCGCGACGGTGGCGGCCCCGACAACAACTGGCGCGTCACCGAGCCGCCCGGTGGCCCGGCACAGCGGGCGTTCGCCGCCTACGCCTCCGACCCGTACTTCAACCCGGCCTGAGCGACGGCGCGGCCCTCGCGACGGACACCGTCGCGAGGGCCGTCCCGTGGCGGCGTCCTCTCAGAGGTACTGCGCGGCGGTGACGCACAGCCCGCCGAGGCACACGCACCACACGTACGGCATCGTGCGGAGCATCACCTGCTGCGGGCTGACGCCGGAGTACTGCGCGGCCCACACGGTCTGCGTGCTGGTCGGGTCCGAGACGCCGAAGACCTGGTTGTACGAGGTGGTCATGCCGAGCACCGCCACGGCGGGGTAGATCCCGGCGGCGATGAGCACGCCGGCGATGCCCGCGCCCAGGCCGTAGACGTTCAGCGGACCGCGGTAGAGGCACAGCGGGGCGAGCAGGGTGAAGACCAGGACGAAGACGACCGGGTGGTGCGGGGTGACCTCCTTCACCAGGGGTTCCAGGGCGCCGACGGAGTCGGGCAGCTTGACCGCGGCGAGCAGGATGCCGATCGCCATGAAGAGCACGATGGGCGGGGCGGCGACCTCGAAGCTCGCGTACAGGGTGCGCAGCATGCGCTTGTTCATCTCGCGCGGCTTCGTCGTGGTGACCAGTGCGTAGAGGACGCCGGCGAGCAGCGAGGGGATGATCGCCAGCTCGAAGCCGAGGGCGAGGACCAGCGGCACGGCGGGGGCGAACAGCGCGTACCACGGGGCGTCGCCGAGGCGTTCCGCCCGTCGCGGCTTGCGCTTCGGCTCGGCGGCGGAGGCGAGGGACCAGGCGTGCTCGACGCCCTTGCGCCGGGTCTCGACGAGCACGTAGAGCACGGCCGCGGCCAGCGCGAAGGGGAACAGCTTCAGCATGAAGCTCCGCACCGTGTCGATCGGCAGATCGAGAGCGGTGGAGAAGAACTGCCAGGACGGCAGCTCGAACGGCACGCCCACCGCGATGCCCATGAGGATCGTCCCGGCCGCGGTCACCTTGGGCACGCCGACGGCGATCATCGCGGGGATGCCGATGATGCCCGCGAGCATCGCGGCCGGGGCCGAGCCGGTGACGGTGCCCACGAGTGCGGAGACGGCGAGCACGCCGAGCGCCACGATCGTCGGGCGGTCGCCGCCGTACTCCACGATCTTGCGGACCAGGGTCCCGGCGATGCCGGTCTCCTCCATCAGCTTGCCGAGCCAGGAGCCCATCAGCACGGCGAGCATGGTGGCCGCGAGCATCACCGAGCCTTCCTGGAGGACGGTGTCGACGACGCTGTCCGCGCCGGTCAACGGCGCGCCGGTGACCACGGCGACGGCGACGGCGATCAGGACCAGCGCGAAGGCCGTGGGCAGCTTGCGGGCGAGGATGAGCCCGACCCCGGCCAGCATGAGCAGGAGGATGACGAATCCCATGGCGGGCCTCAGTTCTCTCTCAGGGTCTCGGCACCGCGGGCGAGCGCGGCGGTGAGCAGCAGGGGCGTGCGGGGCAGGCCGAGAGCGGCCTGGGAGGCGGCGTGGGCGACCACCTCGTCGGCGCCGGCGATGTGGGCGTACAGCAGCCCGCCCAGCAGCCGGTGCCCGAGGCGCTTCCTCAACGCGGCGCGCAGCGCCTTGTCGTGGTGCAGCAGGTCGTGCGCCTCCTCGTGCACCAGGGCCGCCGCACGGGCCGTTCGGCGGGGGAACCACGCCTGCCAGCCGAGCAGTTCGACGAGCTCCTCGGCGAGGTCGAGGGTGTCGGTGAACAGCTCGACGGTGGGGGCCGGGCGGGAGAGGTAGCGGGCGAGGAGCAGGCGATCGGGACGCAGACCGCCGTCGCGTTCGACCACGCGCACCGCCGACGCGCCGCCGACGCCGACGCCGCCGACGCCGACGCCGCCGACGCCGACGCCGCCCTCGCCGCGCGCCGGCCCGAGGCCGTGGGCCGCGGCCAGCTCCGCCCCGAACTCCGAGGCGGTCGCGGCCCAGCGCCGCAGCACCTCGCGGTCCCGGGCTTCCTGCGTCGGCGTGTTGGCCAGCACCCGCACGCCGAACTCCACGTCGTCCAGCAGCGTCAGCCGCGCGCACTCCGCCCGCAGCGCGGCGAGCCGCTCCGGCGGCAGGCCCGTCAGGAGCCGGCGCCGGCGCCTGGCCGGGGCCGCGGCGGCGCCGGCCGTGTCGGCACTCATGCGCGTACCTCCACGACGGCCACGACGGGCTCGTCCGCGGCGCGCGAGCGCAACTCGCTGCGTGCCAGCGCGAGCAGCGGCTCCGCCTCCAGCACCCCCGACAGGTCCGCGATCCGCGAGCCCAGCAGCAGCCGCAGCGCGGGAGCCCGTACGCCGCCGTCCCCGTAGGCGGTGGCCTGCCGCACCAGCTCCGACAGCACCTCGGGCGCCTGCCCCACCGTCGTCGTGGCCACCCGCGCGTCCGCCGCGTGCAACCGCACCACGCCGTCCGCGTCGAGGACCCGGACCGGCCGCAGTGACCTCCGGAAGCGGCGGCGCCGCTCCGCGCCGTACACCGTGTGCGCGGGCGTCGCCGCCAGCACCTCCACCGCCGACTCCGGCGACTTCAGGCTCGCGGCGGCGGCCGTCAGGCGTTCCGCCTCGTCCGCCCGGTGGGTCCGGTCCTGGGTGCGCAGTTCGGTCGCGCCCGTGGCGATGGCGCGCACGGTGTTGGTCTGCGGATCGACGGTGACCTCGACCTCGACCTCGCCCGGCACCGCGCCCTGGGCGACGACGGCCGCCTCGGCGTCGTTGCGTACGCCGAGGATCTGCTCCTGCGTGGCGCCCGGGATGATCCGTTCGATCTGCTCGCGGACCAGCGCGAGCGCGACGCCGATCGGGCTGATCACCTCGGCGTTCGCGGCGATGCGGCCGGTGTGGCCGGACGCCGCGGCCACATGCGGGGTGACCGCCGCCGCGCCGCCACCGCCTCCGACGAGTACCACCGCGTCCTCGTCCAGCCGGTAGTCGCGGATCAGCGCGTCCACGGTGGCGCGCACCTCGCGCACCCCCGCGTCGAGCACCCGCGTCGCGGCGCCCGCCACGTCCGTGCCCAGCGCCTCGGCGAGCGGGCTCAGCGCGAGCCGGGCCGCCTCGGGGTCGCAGGCGGCGAAGTCGTCCTCCGGTATCCGGCCCAGGGCGTTCGCCGCGCAGGTCATCGTCACCGCGTAGCGGCCACCCGCGGCGTCGAGGACCACGTAGTCGTCCGGGTCGCCGTCCCGCGGGCTGACCGTGGCCAGCTTCGCGTCCGCGAGCTCCGCCGGCGTGGCGAAACAGGCGTACGGCAGCCCGGCGATGTGCGCGCTGCGCGGCCCCACCGCGTGCACCGTGCGCCCGGCGCCGCTCGCGACCCGGACCATGGAGCCGCCGCCGACGCCCACCGTGCGCACGTCGAGCGCGGACATGTACGACGCCTTGCCCAGGATCGTCGCGTGGCGCACGGCGACCTTGCCCCGCCGGATCACGCTGATGTCGGTCGAGGTGCCGCCGGTCTCCAGGAACACGCCCTCGCTGACCCGCTCCTGCATCAGCGCCCCGGCCACCCCGGCCGCCGGTCCGGAGAGCACGGTGAGCAACGGGCGCCGGCGCATCTCGTCCAGTGCCATCACGCCGCCGTCGCAGCGCATCACCATCAGCGGTGCGGTCACCCCGGCCGCCGCGATGCTGGCGTCCACGAGGTCCGCGGTGGCGAGCATCCTCGGCAGGATGGCGGCGTTCACGACCGCGGTGCGGGTGCGCTTGCGCAGCCCGTACAGCGAGGTGATCTCGTGCGCGGCGGTCATCGGCAGCCCGTACGCGGAGGCCGTCCGGAGCACCGCCTCCTCCCCCTCGGGCGCGTCGACGCTGAACGGCTCGCTGGCGACGAGCACGTCGGCGCCCTTGCCGCGGACGTCCTCGACCGCCGCGCGCACGGCCGCCGGGTCGTCCGGGTCGGCGATGTGCGCGTAGTGCAGCGGGAGCCGCTTGCCCGGGGTGAGTTCGAGGCGCGCGAGCCCCGCGAGGCGGCGGGTGGGGACGGCGCCGGGGCCGGTGCCGATGCCGAGCAGACCGACGGGGGCCACATCCCCCTCCAGCAGGGCGTTGGTGGCCTGGGTGGTGCCGTGCGCGAGGAAGGCGACGTCCTCGGCCGCGCGGCCGGTCTCTTCGAGCAGCCGGTCGAGTGCCTCGACGATGCCGTGCGCGACGCCGTCCTCGTGGTGGTGGCTGGTGGGCACCTTGGTCCGGCCGACGATCTCCAGGGTCGCCGAGTCGATGGCGACGGCGTCGGTGAAGGTTCCGCCGACGTCGATGCCGACGCGGATGCGGTGCGCTGCTGGTGCGGTCATGCGGTGACACCTCCTCGTGTCGTAGGGGGTGAGCGGGTCATTGATGGGGGGGTGCGAGCGGGTCAGTAGCCGCGCAGGTCGGGCCAGTGGCGCTGGACGCCCGATCGGTCCAGCCGGCGGGTGAACGCGTCGAGCCGCTCGTCCTGCGCCTGCACCTGGTGCGGCTCCACGCCCTCGTCCAGGCAGTGCGCGGCGAGCGCGCCGGCGACCTCCCCGGCGTTCCACTCCACGGGGTGGAGGCGGAAGCAGCCGTTGGTGATGTGGGTGGTGCCGAGGTTCTTCCCGGCGGGGAGGAGGTTGCGGACGCGCCGCGGGATGAGCGCGCCGAGCGGGATCTCGAAGGGGACGGAGCCGACGTCGATGTAGGTGTCACCGCCGGTGGAGGGGTGCAGGTCGATGCGGTACGCGCCGACGCCGACCGAGTCGCGGTGCCGGGTGCCGCCGTGGGGACCGAGAAGGTCGATGGCGACGTCGTGCTCGGTGACGGTGGTGACGGCCTTGATGCGCCGGGATTCGCGCACGTACGGCGCCTTGGCGAGGCCGTCGGCGGTGCCGGTGATGTCGGGGCGGGGCTTCAGACCGGGGAAGCCGGTCCCGCCGTCCGGGCGCGGGGCCTCGGTCTGCAGCCAGTACAGGACGGACAACGACAGCTGCCTGGCCTCGGCGACGGCCCGCGTGGCGGTCTCCTCGCCCGCGCCGATCAGCGGCTTGAGCCAGTAGTCGTTGAGCGGCCAGTTCACCAGGGTGATGTCGGAGCCGAAGGCGCCGGGCCGGTGGAGCCCGCGGGCGAGGATGCGGCGGAAGCCCCACAGTTCCTTGTCGCCGGCGTCGGCGCTCTGGTCGGCGTGCACATCGAGGGGGTCGTCGTCCGGGTTCGGTTCGAGGGTGCGCGGCACGGCTTCGAGCGTGCGCGGGTCGGGGGCGAGGAAGCCGAGCAGCGGGCCGGGCCAGAACGCGGGCCGGTAGGAGCGCCAGAAGTCGTAGTCCGCCGGCCGGTCGATGGTGTGCTCCTCGCCCTCGTGGTGGGAGAGGGCGAAGCACACGGTGATGCCCTGCTGGTTGAGGGGATCGGCCACCTCGGGCGCGTGCGGCTCGTCGTACTCGCCGCGGGCCTCGGCGCCCAGCGCGTGCTCCACGCCGGCGAGGTGAAGCAACGCGCCGGTCTCGGTGGCGTCGATCACGTATCCGGCGGCGACGGTGTGCCGTTCCCCGTCGCGAACGTCCTCCACGGTCACGGCGCGCACGACGTCCCCGTCCGGCTCGGCGGCGACCGGCCGGTGCCCGGTGAGGACCGTCAGCCGGCCCGCCGCCCGGTGCGGGGCGAGCATCGCCTCCAGTACGGCGAGCGCGACGCGCGGCTCGTGGCACAGCTTGCTGACCCGGCCGGCGCCCGGGTTGAGCTCCGGCAGGTTCAGGGCGTCGGCGCGCAGCGGGTACCACTGGCGGTAGTACGCGCGTATGCCTTCGCGCAGCGCGCGGTAGCCGGCCGTGGTGCCGAACCGCTCCACCCACGGGTGCTCGTCCGGTGGCACCGCCTGCGAGGTGAGTTGGCCGCCGATCCAGTCGGTCTCCTCGGTGAGCACGGCCGTGCGACCGGCCCGGCAGACGGCGAGGGCGGCGGCCACGCCGCCCAGCCCTCCCCCGACGATGAGGACATCGGTCTCGGACGGAAAAGACGGGATGGACGGAATGGACGGAATGGCGGGGTCCATGGGCATGCGGAGGACGACTCCTTGCGGTGGAGCGGGGGATGCGGTGCGGGCCGCGGGTCTTCAGGAGGTGGCGGGCGGCGGACCGGCCGTCTCGCCCGGCCGGAAGGCACAGGCCACCAGGGGCTCCGCGCCGTCGCGCTCGGTGAGCAGGGCGATGAGCAGGCGGACCGCGGCGGCGCCGAGTTCCGCGCGCGGGACCGTGAAACCGGTCGGCCGCTGAAGGCCGTCCCCGCACAGGTCGGCGGGCGGCGAGCCGAGCAGACCGAGCGACAGGTCCTGGGGCGCCCTCAGCCCGGCCGCCGCGACGGCGCCGTGCAGCGCCCGCCACGCGGCGCCCGTATCGGTCTCCTCGGCGACGAAGGCGGTGACCCCTTCGGCACGCCGTGCCCGCACCCAGGCGGCGGTGATGTCGGCGGCGGGCGTGGCGGTACGGACGACCGTTCCGCGCAGGCCCGCCCCGGCCACCGCGGCCCTGAAGCCCTGTTCGCGGTCCGTGGAAGGGGGCGCGTCGTCGTCCTCGCGCACGAGCACGAGGTGACGGTGGCCGAACTCCGCGAGATGACGGACGACTTCGGCGGAGGCCGCCACGTAGTCGGCGCCCGCCCAGGCCAGTTCGGCGAGCTCGTCACGGCGGCCGATGTGCACGGCCGGATACCCGTACTCGACCAGCTTGCGCAGTTCCTCCGCCGGGATGTGACGGCCGAGGAAGAGGCACCCGTCGGCGAGCCGGACCCGGTCGAGGGCGCCGGGGGCAGCCGCCCGGTCGCCGGAGCTGGAACCGGTGAAGAGCACCAGGTCGTAGCCCTGGACCGTGGCCTCCTGCTCGACGCCGACGAGGATCGGGTAGTAGGAGTGCTCGACGGCGGTGGGAAAGGTCGCGGTGAAGCTGTAGACCCCGAGCAGGTTGTTGCGGGCGGCTGCCAGCCGGCGGGCGGCCGGGTCCGGGACATAGCCGAGTTCGCGCGCGGCCCGCAGGACTCGGCGCTGGGTGTCCTCGTGGATGGCTATGCCCTGCTTGTTGCCGCCGAGCACGAGTGACACCGTCGTCTGTGACACTCCGGCGAGCCGGGCCACCTCGGCCTGGCGGGGGCGCCCGCGGCGGGCACGCACCGGTTGGTTATCAGCCACGATCCATCCCTTCGCTAATACGCATTAGCCAGAGGGGCGGCTCATATCACCCAGGACTAATGCGGATTAGCGACCACTATGAAACGCACGCCACCCCCCGTCAAGACACCGTCATCGGCTAATACCTGACTAATTCCCAGGAGATCAGGCGGGTGGCCGGACGACCGGCCACCGATGATTCCCCGGCAGGCCGATTAATGTTCAACTACCCCTTGTCCGACGGCTGTTGCTCGGGTCACACTCGTTGATGGCCTCCCGGCCAGAGGAGTTGGCCAAGAGACATCGGCGCATCCTCACGCGTGCCCATCGAGGAGGTAGAGATGACATCGACTCGTCGTGTGGCCGGAATATCCTCCGGCCTGGTCGCCACCTGCGCGCTGGTCCTGGCCGGCGCGACACCGGCCTCGGCGGCGACCTGGACGCTGGAGCACACCCCGGGCCACCCGCAGCGCATATGCCTCGACCCGGGGGAAGGGTGGCCCAGCACCTACTTCCTCGTCCCGCTGCACGGAACCTGGTCGACCACGATCAACGCCGGGATCTCGGACCTGCCCCCCGGCTCGTACAGCAATGGCGGCACGATATATCCCTCGGACGTGGACGAAGGCGACGGGCAATACATCGGATTCGTCCACGTGTCGATCGCGCCGGCCCCGGTCGGCGATCACGTCGCCACACTCTGGGCCTCCGACGGCACGGAAACCCAGACCGTTCCGGTCATGATCTCCTTCGGCCAGGATTGCTACCCGTGGGACTGACCACCTGAGGTCAGGGGCGAGGACCGGCGCCGGGTGTCCCGCGTCCCGCGGCCATGATCAGCGCCTCGCGGAACTGTTCGAGGACGCTGTCCAGCAGGTCGGTGCTCTCCGGCGACATGCGCAGGCTGCCGTTGCTCCGGCCGAGATGGCGTTCGAGCAGGAAGTAGCTCTGCACGGTGTGCCGCGCGCCGAGCGACTGCACGACGGGGCGCAGCGCGTAGTCCACGGCGAGCACGTGCGCGGCGCTGCCGCCGGTGGCCAGCGGGAGCACCACCTTGCCCACGAAGCCGCACTCCGGCAGCAGGTCGAGGAAGACCTTGAGGAGCCCGGAGAAGCTCGCCTTGTAGACCGGGGTGGCCAGCACGATGCCGTCCGCCCCTGACACCTCTTCCATGGCCCGGCCCACGACGGGGTCGGACCCGTCCGCGCCGAGCAGCGCCGCGGGGGGCAGGGCGCGGACCCGAAGATGCTCGACCTGCCACTCGGCTTCGGTCAGCCTGGCCGCCACATGCTCGCCGACGGCCTCCGTCCCCGAGTACGGCGACGGGCCGGCGGACACGACCAGTATGCGGGGCACAGGCGCTCCAGGTGTTCCGAGGGGAATGGATGGGGACCGCCCGCGGGTACGGCCCGCGTTCGGAAGCCCGCGGGAGGCGGCGACACGTTCTGCCTCAGCCGGCGGGGCCCTGTCGACGAGGGCGGCCGCCGCCCTCGCCCACGCGGCCGGCGTGGGCGGGCCACCCGGCGAACTCGCAGGAACCGGCCGTGGTCGACAGCACCGCCCCCGTCTCGGATGCTGAACGGTGTTCTCGATCGCCGAACACGCGGGAGAATGGTAGTCGTTCCGACACAGCCCGTGTCAAGACCGTGAACGAACGGCGACCGGAACCACTCAGAACTCCTCGGAGATCCGCCGTTCCAGCCCGCTCGCACGGGTGGCCCCCATCTCGCGCGACAGGCCGCGCGCGACCTCGCGGACCGCGATGGCGCACTCCTGGTGATGCGCGTCGGCGAGGAGCCGCTCCACGGGCCCGACGACGCCGATCGCCCCGACCACCTCCCCCGAACGCCCACGGACCGGCGCGGCCACCTCGGCGTCCCCGAGCGTCAGTTCATTGGCCTCGACCGCGTAGCCCTTCTGCCGGACCCGCGCCAACTGGCCCTCCAGCTCGACGGGATCCGTCACGCTGCTCCCGGTCGACGCGCCCAGCTTCCCGCCCAGGAGTGCCTGAAGCCGCTCGGGCGAGGCGAAGGCCACGGCGGCCTTGCCGAGGGCGGTGGCGTTCCACGGGAGCGTCGCTCCGGACTCCAGCAACTGCGCCACCCCGCCGGGCCGGAACGCGTGGTGCAGCACCAGCACCTCGTCCCCGGTCAGGGTGCCCACCCACACCGCCTCGCCGACCCGGGAGGCGAGCAGGTCGGCCCAGGTCACCGAGCGGTTCCGCAACGCGTGGGCGTCCAGGTAGGCATGGCCCAGCGCCACCAGCAGCGGCCCCAGGCGGTACTTCCCGGAGTCCGCGTCCTGGGCCACCGCCCCCTCCGCCTCCAGCGTCCTCAACAGGGCGTGGGCGGTCGGCTTGGCGACGCCGAGCCGGTCGGCGAGTTCCGTGACGCCGAGGCTCGACGTGGCCGCCATCAGCTCCTGAAGGATACGCATCGCGCGCTGAACCGACTGAACCATCGCTCGTCCTCTGTCCCATGGTTCATCATTGCCGAACAGGCTGGGTGCCGGGCGGTGCCGGCGCCGCCATCGACGGGCCGTGAGCGCGCCGCCTCACAGGCCGGTGGCCGACGCCCCGGGCCCGTCGTGCGCACCGGCCGCGGCCGGCTGCGCGAACCTGCCGGACCGGTACAGAAGGCTCTCCGCGACCGTGCGCCACACCTCGGTCGCGAGCTGCGGCATGCCGGCCTGCTCGGCCTCGGCGACCAGCCGCTCCAGGCGTTGACGCGCCTCCTGGTCGCCGGCCCGCAGGTCGAGAACCCCGCGCAGGGCCTTGAAGCGGATCCGGTCACGGTGGAGGAGCAGCTGGGAGCCCGCCTCGACCTGGTCGGCGAGAGCGGCGGCGCGCTCGTCGTCACCCTGGTCGAAGGCGAGCTTGGCCCGGAGGAAGAGCAACTCCTGCCAGTGCCTCAGGGAGCCGGTGACCCGCAGCAAGGGCTCCACCTCGGTCAGGAAGGACTCCGCCTCCGTGAGCCGGGGAGGCATGGCCTGCATGGACAGGGAGGCGGCGGCGAGCCTCAGGCGGATCCACAGCAGCAGGTCGTGCCGGCTGTCGATGGCGCCCATCGCCTCACGCAGGTAGGCGAAGGCGCGGTCGTGGCTGCCCTGGCGCGTGCTGACGGTGGCCGCGGTCCAGAGCACCTCCGCCGCCAGGGCGCCCTCGGCCGAGTCCAGCGTGGCGCGGGCGTCGTCGACCAGGCGGGCCGCCTCGCTCAGGTCCCCGAGCTCGGCTTCCGCCGATGCCAGGACGAGCTTGCCGCGCACCAGGTCGGTGGCGGAGACCCGTACGCCGTACCGCTCGCTGAAGGCCAGCACCTCCCGCACGGCATGGCGGGCCGCCACCGCGTCGCCGAGGTTGCGCGCGCAGCGGGCCAGCCGCAGCCGCGCCCGGACCCGGAGCAGGGGGCGGTCCAGTTCGTCGCTCAGCACCGTGAGGTCGGCCAGCGCCTCGCGCTGGCCGGCGAAGTCGCCCAGGGCCTCGTAGGCGCGGGCGAGCTGGGCGAGGGCGTGCCAGCGCATGACGGGGTCGGTGTCGTCGGCGGCGTCCAGGGCTTCCGCGAGGATGGTGACGCACTCCATGTCCATCTCGCCCTCGGAGCGGGTCGCGACCGCGGCCATCGCCTCGGTCAGGGAGTCCTCGGGCTCCGCCTCGAAGCTCTCCAGCGGAACGCCGAGGCGCTCGGCGAGGTACGCCACCGCACGCTCCGTGGGGGGTCGCTGTCCGGATTCCAGCCGTGACAAATAGGCGGCGGACATTCTCTCACCTGTCAACTCCGCCTGCGACTTTCCCTGCTGTTTCCTCAGCTTCCGCAGACGCTGACCAAACTCTGGCTGTGTGAACAACTCCACCTCTTCGTGAGGTTCGTGCGCAGACTCCCCGGTCAGAGCGCTGGGCGGGCCCCGGAAGCCGGACATGCGAGGGGTGCCCGACGGCCTTTCATCGTACAGGCACCGCGGCAAGCCTTGACCGGGCGAAGGCAAGCACCTCCGGAAGCCCGGCCTGCCGTGGCTGTCAGGGCTGGAGCCTCCGGTGGGTCCAGGCAGCGGCGTCCGAGCCCCGGTCGTAGCGCAGGCGCCGGTGCAGCCGGTCCGGGCTGCCGTACCAGAACTCGACGACCTGCGGAACCAGCCGGTAGCCGGTCCACTCCTCGGGGCGGGACACCGGGCCGCCGGACTCGGCCAGGGAGGCCGCGCGGGCCTTGAGGCCGTCCTCGTCATCGAGGGTGCGGCTCTGCCGGGAGACCGCCGTGGTCGCCTGGGCGGCGAGCGGCCGCCGGGCGAACAGGTCGTCCGACTCCTCGGCGGCCAGGGTCTCCACCGGCCCCTGCACGGTGAGCTGCTGGAGCGTCTCGCGCCAGTAGAAGGTCAGCGACGCCCAGGGCTCGACGGCGAGGTCCTGCCCCTTGCGGCTTCCCCGGGAGCTGGTGAACACCAGGCCCCGCTCGTCGGCCTCCTTGACCAGGAGCACGCGGCTCGACACCCGGCCCGAACCGTCCGAGGTGGCCAGCACGGCGGCGTGCGGCTCCCGGATGCCGCGCTCCACGGCCGACTCCAGCCAGGACGTCAGCAGCGGGTACGGGTCCTGGGGAGGCGTGTCGAACTCGGGCAGCACCAGGCTGGTGTCACCGCTGAGCGTCTGTGCCTGTGCGGGCATGCCGGTCGTCTCCTTGTCGGGGCGTGTCGGGGCGTGTCGGGTGAGGGTGGTGGCGGAGCGGTCCGGTCAGGGCCAGGGGCCGAGCTCCGGTGGCGCGGTGCCGGGTTCGCGCGCCTCCGGCTGCCGGGTGGCCCGGCGCCCGGCGAGCCAGGCGGCCAGGGCGTTCTGGGTGCCCTGAACGGTGACCGGCGCGCCCGTGCCGTGCTCCCAGCGGCGGCCGGTATCGGCGGCGAGCAGGACGGTGGTGCGGTCCGCGGGCAGCCGGGGCAGGAGGTGGCCGATGACATGCCGGCCGAGGGGATCGCTCCAGTCCTCCGGGCGGTAGCCGATGCCGAGGTCGGCGTAATGGATGTGCACCTCGCGCCACCAGCACAGCTGGGTCGCCAGCAGGTCGGAGTCCCGGTAGGCGCAGGGCAGGCTCCAGTCCGCCTCCGTGAGCTCGGCCCAGGCCCGCTCCAGCTGGGTGAGCCCGTCCTCCAGGGCCTCCCGGAGCGCCGCCGCGGGCCGCGGCGCGCCCCGCTCGATGGCGGCGTCCCGGCCAGGACGGCCGCCGTCGTAGACCTCGACGCGGCGGCCCTCGGGGGCGCGTCGGGCCTGCCGGGCGAAGGCGCGGGCCAGGTCGCCGAGGTGGGTCAGGACGTGCCCCCGGGTCCAGCCCGGCAGCCCGGTGGCCTCGCGTGCCGCCGCGTCGTCGATCGCGGCGGCGTCCGCGAGCAGCCGGGCGTGGGTGTCCGTGATCTCGCCGATCCGCGCGCGCAGTTCACCCGATGTGGTGGCCGTGCTCGACAAACCCTCACGCTCCCCTGCCGACGGGCGTGCCGACGGCCCCGCCGGCCATCGCCTCCTGCGCCCAGAACTCCCGTATCCAGCGGAGAATATCCTGCATGACGTGATGGTTCTGCTGGGGGCGCAGGGCGCCCAGCTGGAAGAACATCACGCCCTCGCTGGGCGGACCGAGCAGCGTGAGCCGCTGGTCCACCTCCCCGTCGGCACGCACCGGATGGAAGTCCTCGGTGAGATCGAGGCCGCCCGGCGCCAGGTCCGGCCCGTCGGCCGCGGGGTTGCGCCATTTCCGGACGAGGCCACGTCGCAGCAGGTTGGGGTAGAGCGGCAGGATGTCGTTCTCGGCGTCGAAGGGGTGGACCCGGGAGTCCACCAGGATGTCGACCGGCAGCACGGCACCGGTGGCGGGGCCGCGCACCAGGAAGCGCCCGCTCCGCTCGTCCGGCGTGACGTCCGCGCCGGGACCGGCCGAGACGTCGACGAGCCCGCACCGGATCAAGGCGCGGATCTTCTCCATGACTTCGAGTGCGGCGCCGTTGCAGAGCCTGTTGTGGTGGCGCATGAAGACGTCGAGGAAGTCGCGGTGCGACGCGGCGTGCAGCCCGCCGAAGTCGACCGCGGCGGCGAGGACGCCGCGCAGGTCCCGCCAGACTCCGTCGGCGGCCGCCTTCGCCGGGTTCGTCAGGTTGTCCTGGGCGGCCCAGCGGTGGTCGAGGTCGAGGAAGTCGAGCATCGCCTCCCGGTACTCCTCGGGTGCGGCGAACGCGCCGCGGTCGATCGGGCGGATCGACCGTTCCCAGGAGAAGCGCTGGGCGGCGACGGTCTTCGGGTGCCGCCAGGGGGACTCCTCGGCCGCCACGGCGTCGGCCAGCCCCGCGGGGTCGTCGAGCCGCGTGGCGATGGCGGCGGCCCGCTCCGTGCCGAAGACCACCTCCAGGAAGCGGCGCACCAGCGATTCGGCGTCGCCGTCGCGCTCCTTGGCCGCGGCGAGGTCCGACTCCCCGGAGAGGAGGGGGTCGACCGTCTCCGCGGCCTGGTCGACGAGGGCCTCCAGCGGGGCGAGCAGGCGGCGCACGGAGGCGTCGGACGGGGCGCCGCGGCCGCCGTCGGCGAGGAACGCCTCGTACGCGGGCCGGGCGGCGGCCTCCAGGCGCCGGCCGAAGACACCGCCCAGCAGGGTGGCGTAGTAGAGGTACGCCATCTCCAGCACGATCACGGGGAAGACGTGGTCGCGGAAGTCCAGCTGCCGCTGCTCGAAGCCGCCGATCGTGACGGGAGCGCCCGCGGACCGGCGCAGCCGGCGCACCGCCTCCTCGGTGAGGAAGACGCCCCGGTGCTCCAGCTCCCGGGGGTTGCGTTCCTTGGCGTTGTAGGGGCGGGCGAAGGTGAAGAGCCCGGCGCGGCTGAACATGACGATCGAGTCGGGTTCGCGGCCGGAGGGCCGGTAGGCGAGGGTGCCGTCGGGCCGCTCCTCGAAGACCCCGCCGCGGCCCTCGGACAGGTGCAGGATGACGTCGATCCCCGTGAGCCCCATGCCGATGCAGCCCACGGTGCTGCCGGGGCCGGCCTGGCCGGGCTCCAGCGACTCCTCCAGCGGGTAGGCGGAGGGGATGAAGACCGCCGGATGGTTCCCGGCGAAGCGGGCCCACGCGGTCTGCCTCGGGTAGCGGGCCGGGTCGTTGGAGGAGTGCCCGGTCAGCAGGAGGACCTGGTCGGCGTCGAGGACGCGCTGCCCGTCGCCGTCGACGACGCCGAGGCGGCCGTCCGGCAGATCCTCCAGGTCGGCGACCTCCGCGTGGTGCAGGTGGACCTCCACGCCGGGGACGCCCCTCAGCATGCGGACGTACCGCTGGAACTGGTCGGCGAGCGCCAGGCCGTGGACGTAACGCTTCGGCCAGTCCTCGGCGGCCAGGTCGAAGACCGGGTTCCCGGTCCTCTCGTACTCGGCCCGGCACCATTCGAGCAGGGTGGGCCGGTCCCGCTCCGGCAGCAGCGGGCCGGCGCCGACCACGGTCTCGTCGGCGGCGAACGCCACCTGGCCGACGATACGGTTGAGGTAGCTGGTGACCGGCTGGCCGGTGCTGTGCACCTGCCCGGCGCCGAACTGCCCGGAGCGGTCGAAGACATGGATGCCGAGCGGCACCGGCCGGGCCGCCGCCGTCACCGTCGCGGCGAGCCGTTCCAGGACGTAGGTGCAGCTGGGACCGGCACCGACGACAGCGAGTCGGTGGGAACGCATGGGCTGAGCCTCCTTGCTCGGTGGTGAGGACATTCCGGTCCGTCCCGGTCAGGCGCCCCGGCCCGCGTACTTGGCGACCACGCGGTCGTACGCGGCGAGGAAGCCCGCGATGTCGTCGCTGTCGAGACACCCCATGTTGGCGACCCGGAAGACGTGCCTCAGCTGTTCCTGGGTGGAGTAGATGACGTATCCCTCGGCCTTCAGGCCGTCGTGCAGGTCCTCGTACGTCATGCCGTCGGGCACGTACACGTTCGTCACGGAGTTCGCGCGATGCGCGGCGGGCAGCAGGAAGCGGGCGCCCCGCTCCGCGAGGCCGTCGCGGAGCTGCCCGGCGAGCGCGGCGTAGCGGGCGCCGCGTCCCTCGGCGCCTTCGTCGAGCGCGCGGTCCAGGGCCTTGTCCAGCGCGTTCATGACCTGGAGGGCGGGCGTGAAGAGGGGGGCGTTCAGGCGGTCCTGGGAGCGGAAGTGGCCGCCGAGGTCGAGGTAGAAGGTGTGGGCGGGGACGTTCTCCAGCGCCTCCAGCCGGTGCCGCGGAGCGGTCACGAAGCTGACGCCGGGCAGTCCCTCCAGGCACTTGTTGGCGGTGCCGACGCACCAGTCGATGTGATCCGACCGGAGATCGAGCCGTTCCGAACCGAGGCTGCTGATGGCGTCGACGGCGAACTGCCGGCCGTGCTCGGCGACCACGGCCCCGATCTCCCGCAGCGGGTTGAGCATGCCGGTGCTGGTCTCGTGGTGGACGAGACCGACGTGGGTGATGCCCGGATCCTCGGCGAGAACGCGGCCGACGGCGGCCGGGTCGATCGGGTTGCACCAGCCGAACTCCATCCGGCGGCGCGGTATGCCGTGCACCTCGACGATGCGCCACAGCCGTTCGCCGTAGTTGCCGTTGTCGAGGATCAGGATGCGGCCGTCGGCGGGGACGACGGAGGAGAAGGCGGCTTCCAGGGCGGCGGTTCCCGACCCGGCGAACAGGACGGAGGTGAAGGTGGCGTCGCCGCCGCTGACGCGGGTGGCCTTCTCCCGCACCCGGGTCATCAGCTCCGCGGCCTCGGGCTCGCGGTGGCACTGGTCGGGCGTGGTCAGGGCGGCCCGCACGTCCTCGTGGACATTGACCGGGCCCGGGTTGAGCAGCACCAAGCGGCCGGCGGCGGGCGGGGGCGTCGTGGCGGACACTCCGGAGACCTCCTCAGAGGCGGGTCGACGGGGGGACGGGAAGGAACGGCCGGGAGGCGTCCTGGAGATCAGGGTGTGCGGCACCTCCGCGGGCCAGCTGCTCATCGGCGCGAACAGGTGGCGCAGCGAGGTGGCGTCGCGGTCGCCGCGAGTGATCACGCACTCGGCTCCGCGCCGGGCGTGCGCCGTCATCGCGTCGACCTTGCCGCGCATGGCGCCGCTGGTGTCCCAGGGAGCGCTCTCCCACACCAGGGCGTGCGCGGCCGCCGGGTCGTCGGGGCTCACGTGGGGCAGCACGGGGCTGTCCGGGGCGGAGCCGGTCAGGATGCCGGGGACATCGGTCAGGGTCACGATCCGTACGGGGGCCAGGTCCTCGTCGAGGATCATGCCCGGCACGTGGTCGCTGCCGTAGATCCGCAGCCTTGGACCGGCGCTCAGAATGCAGTCGCCGGACAGCACCGGCAGCACGTCCTCGGCCAGGAGTCCCCGCAGGACGCCCAGGTCCGCGGCGGTCCCCTCCGGGCGGTCCCGGCACATGGCCGCGACCTGGAGCGGCATGGCCCGGATGCCGGCCTCGCGGAAGGCCGTCGCCCAGGCCCATTTGACGGCGAACGTCGCGTGGGTGAGCTCCAGGGCGGCGAACCCGTCGGCGGCGTCCAGGTCCCGGACGGCTCCGTGTCCCAGGGCGCCGCCGCCGGCCACGAACACCGTCCGGCCGGGGAAGGTGCGCACCAGGTCGGCGACGAGCGTCGCGTAGTGCCGGACGGCCGCGGTGTCGAGGTGGTCGGCCGTGCGCTTGTCGGAGACCAGGCTGCCGCCGACCTTGACGACGAGGGTGCGGGGCGCACCCGGCCGCGCGGAGGGCGGGGCCGAGGCCGGCGCGCTCACCGCTCCGCCGCCGCTGCCGGCCCGGAGATCTCCGAGACGACCCGGCGCACCACGTCGTCCAGGGGCGCGTCGGCCTCGATGGTCAGCCACCCGAACCGCTCGGCCCAGTCGTCGAGCACCTCCAGGATGCGGCCCTGGTGCGACTCGAAGCTGACCTGCGCGCAGTCGGGGTCCATCCCGCACTCGTAGGGGACGACGTCCTTCCCGGCCTTCCGCTCCCAGGCCCGCTTCGGCTCCAGACGCAGGTAGAGGGCCCGCCCGGACTGGGGGAGGGCGGAGACGACGCCCTCGGCCCAGGAGCGGTCCAGCCCGTAGACGATCTCGCTGGCGGCGTGCTTCATCCAGTAGCCGTCCAGCAGCGTGACGGTGCCCGCCTGCTCCGTCGGCGGGACGCGGCCCATGAGCGCGTGGGAGATGGACCACATCAGGAAGAGGAACCGGGTCGTGCCCGGCATCTCGGCGACGCAGAGCCGGGTGTCGGGGACGTCGGGCTTCATGAAACGGGTCGCCGGGTAGGCCGGGTTGTCCACGATGTCCCAGCGGTCCACCCGTTCGATCCGGACGCCGCCGGCGGACAGCCGCTCGGTGGCGAGGCGGGACACGGTCGACTTGCCGGCCCCGTCGGGCCCCACCAGTGAGACGATCATGCGGCCCTGCTCTCTCAAGTCCGGGTCGGTCGGTTGCACACGTGCGGGAGGCTCACGCGTCGAGCTTCTGCCAGTCGGCCATCCGCTGGAGGTCGAAGATGTCGCGGACCGAGGCGATCTCCGGTTCCAGCGCCGTGGTGTTGCCGGCCTCGTAGATGGCCCGGTAGGTCTTGCGCAGCGCGGACAGCGTGGCGCGCATGCCGTGGTTGGCGTAGATGACCACCGAGACGCCGGCCGCGCACACCTCGTCGATGTGCCAGTCCGGGTAGGTGGTGGGGACGATGACCACCGGTACGCGGTCGTCCCACCGGTCCAGGAAGGTGAGCACCTCGTCCCTGGTCGGCTGCTTGGAGTGGATGAGCACGGCGTCGGCACCGGCGTCGGCGTAGGCCTGGCAGCGGGTGACGGCCTCGTCCATCTCCATGCCCGCGATCAGGGCCTCGGTGCGGGCGATGACGAAGAAGTCCTCGGTCGACTGGACCGCCTTGGCCGTCTGGATCTTGCTCGCGAAGGCCGTCATGGGAAGGAGGGCCTGGCTGCCGTTCGCGAAGCTGTTCAGCTTGGGGAAGAGCTTGTCCTCCATGCACACCGCGGTGATGCCGGCGCCCTCGAACTCGTGGACCATGTGCGCCACGTTGTAGTTGCCGCCGTATCCGGTGTCGCAGTCGACGACGACGGGGATGTCGAGGGCCTTCTGGAGGTTCGCGGCCGCCTCCAGGAACTCCGTCATGGTGAGGATGCTCGCGTCGGGGAGGCAGCGCGCGGCGGAGACCTCGAAGCTCGACGACCACACGGCCTCGAAGCCGGCCTCCTGCGCCAGGACGCCGCTCAGCGCGTGGTGGGCGCCCGCCAGCCGGACCACGTCGTGCCTGCCGAGGACGGTGCGGAATGAGGGGTAACTGCGCTTAAGCATCGACAGCCTTCCTGGGGTGGCAGTGCTTGACCACGCTTGACCCCCCAACCCCGCGGACGAGGTGGGCCGGTCGACTCGAAGCTAGCCGCGTGCTGTCACCGAAGTCAACGCGAGTGACATATGCTTGCCAAGTTTGGCAACTGCCTGCACTATCGCTCGCATGGCTACCCGAGCACGTGTCGTCGTACTGGATCCGGTGTCCCCGGAGGCGCTGGCGGACCTGGAGCACGACCACGAGGTCGTGGTGCGGCTGCGGCCCGGCCACGAGGAGCTCCTCGCCCTGGCCGTCGAGGCCGACGCCCTCGTGGTGCGCAGCGGCGTGCGGATCACCGGCGACGTGATCCGCTCCGGACGACGGCTGCGCGTGGTGGCGAGGGCGGGCTCGGGGACCGACAACATCGACCTGCCGGCCTGCCGCGCGTCCGGCGTCCAGGTGTTCAACCTGCCGGGCGTCTCCGCGCCCGCGGTGGCCGAACTCGCCCTCGGCCTCGTCCTCGCCGTGACCCGCAACATCGCCCTCGCCGACCGGCAGGTCCGCGAGGGACGGTGGAACAAGGCGCAGCTGGCGGGGCCGGAGCTGGAGAACCGGGCCCTGGGCGTCGTCGGCTTCGGCCCGGTCGGCTCGCACATCGCGCGCGTCGGCCGCGCGCTCGGCATGCGGGTCCTCACCGCGGTCGACCGGCCCTCCCCGGAGCGGGACGAGGAGCTGCGTGGCCACGGCGTCGAGCGGCTTCCCCTCGGCGACCTGCTCCGGAGCGCGGACGTGGTCTGCCTGGCGGTCCCCCTGACCGAACGGACCAGGCACCTCATCGGCGCGGCGGAGCTGGCTCTCATGCCCACCGGCTCCTACCTCGTCAACGTCTCCCGGGGCGGCGTGGTGGACGAGGAGGCCCTGCTGCGCGCGCTGACCGACGGCAGGCTCGCCGGCGCCGCCCTGGACGTGCACGCGCGGGAGTCCGGCGTCCCGGCGCTGGCGGACCTGGACAACGTCGTGCTCACCCCGCACATCGGCGCCTCCACGACCGATGCTCAGCGCAGGCTCGGCCGGCTGCTGGCCGCGGAGCTCCGGACCGCCCTGGCCGGAGGCCGGGCGAGGAACAGGGTGTGCTGACCATGCGGGGAACGTCCACGAGGACCATGAACGCGGCCGTCCTGACCGACCGCCGGAGCATCGTCCACCGCAGCACGGACGCCCCCGAGGCGGGTCCGGGCCGGCTGCTCGTGCGCGTGTCCGCGACCGGGATCTGCGGCTCCGACCTGGCCGCCTACCGCGGTGCCCACCCCTACAAGACCGCACCCGCCGTGCTGGGCCACGAGTTCTCCGGGGTCGTCGAGAGCGTCGGCGCCGGCGTGACCGGCTTCGCACCGGGCGACCTGGTGTGCTCGGCCGCCTTCTCGCACTGCGGCGCCTGCTCCGCGTGCGGACGCGGCGCTCCGCATCTGTGCACCGCCAAGCTGAACCTGAGCCACCTGGGCTGGACCGGCTCGTTCGCCGAACTGATCTCGCTGCGCCCCAATATGACGCACCGGCTGCCCAGCGGACTGCATCCCGTCGCCGGTGCGCTCGTGGAGCCGCTCTCCATCGGCCTGCACGCGGTGCGGCTGGCCGGGCCGGGCACGGGCCGCACGGCCCTCGTCCTCGGCTCCGGCACGATAGGGCTGAGCTGCCTCCTCGCCGCCCGGCAGCTCCGCTACGACACGGTGGTCTGCGTGGACGTCGGCCCGGAGAAGGGTGAGCTCGTCCGCGGACTCGGCGCCGACGGCTACGCCGACGCCCGCGACGGCGCACCGGTGCGCGACGCGCTGGAGGCCCTGGGCGGCCCGGCGGACGTCGTGGTGATCGCCGCCGGCTACCCGGACGTCGCCGACCAGGCGCTGCACGCCGTGCGGCCGGGGGGCGACATCGTGGTCGTGAGCTACTTCGAGGACCGGCCCCGGGTCGACCTCAACACCCTCGTCGGACGCGAGGTGACCGTGCGCGGCTCGGCCCTGTCCACCCCCCGGGACTTCGCCGACGTCATCGGCCTCCTCGCGGCCGGGACCCTCGATGTGCTGCCCATGGTCACCCACCACTTCCCGCTCGCGGACGCGGACGCGGCGCTGCGTCTGATGGACCGCCCCGACGTCTCCACCGGCAAGATCATGCTGCATGTGACCAGCGATCCGGACGAGTTCGCGAACGAGGGGAAGAGATGAGCAACGGCATGCGGGCCGCGATCATCGGCGGGACCGGCTACACCGGCGGGGAGTTGTGCCGCCTGCTGCTCGGCCACCCCGCGGTGGCCGAGGTCCTGCCGACCTCCCGCGGCGCGGAGTCCTTCGAGCGGGTGCACCCCAACCTGCTCGGCTCCGGGCTGCGCTTCCACGACGTGGACGAGGTGACGGCGGCCGCAGGCGACCTGGACGTGGCCTTCCTGTGCACCCCGTCGGGCGAGGCCATGCGCCGGGCCCCCGGGCTGCTCGCGGCCGGCGCCCGCGTGATCGACCTCAGCGCCGACTTCCGGTTCGCCGACCCGGCGGCGTACGAACTGGCCTACGGCAGGCCGCACACCGCCCCCGACCTGCTGCCCGAGGCGGTGTACGGGGTCACCGAATTCCACCGGAAGCTGCTGCCCGGGGCCCGGCTGGTCGCCAACCCGGGCTGCTACGTGATCACCGCGCTGCTCGCCCTCGAACCGCTGCTCTCCGCGGGCCTCGCGGACCCCGCCGCGCCGCTGCACATCGCCGCGGTCAACGGGACGACCGGCGCGGGGGTCACGCCGCGCACCGAGATCCTGCACGCGGAGGCGTTCGGCGCGATGCTGCCCTACAGCCTCCAAGGCCACCGGCACGCCCCCGAGCTGGAGGAGCGGCTCTCCGGCTTCGCCGGCAGGCCGGTCACCGTCGATCTCAGCACCGCGCACGGTCCGTTCGCCCGCGGCATCCACCTCCAGGCGAGCGTCTGGATCCGGGAGGAGCTCCGCGCCGGCCTCTCCCGGGAGCGGCTCCTCACCCGCTACACCGACCGCTACGGGGCCGGGGCGGACGGCGAGTTCTTCGTCCGGATCAACACGGAGACCCGGCTCGGCGGCCTCACGGACAAGGACTACCGCAGGTATCCGAACCCGACCAGTGTGACGGGCTCCAACTTCTGCCATATCGGCGTGGATTACGACGCCCGGCGCGGTGTCGCCAAGGTGGTCTCCGTCACCGACAACCTGGTCAAGGGCGCCGCCGGTTCCGCCGTGCAGAACATGAACGTCATGCTCGGCCTCGACGAGACCGCCGGCCTGCGCGGCTACGGCCTCTGACATGGCCCCCGACACGAACTCCGGCGGCGGGCGCGGCGATCCGCTCGCGGGCGTCCCGCTCCTGGACGAACGGGCGGTCACCGCGGGCGAGCGCTGGATCTACTCGGCCGGCTTCAACGTGGATCCCGCCCTGACCAGCACGGGCCGGATCGACAGCGAGCTGGCCGACCTGCGGCGGCTCGCGGATGCGGGGGCCCGGGTGGCCGTCCTCTCCCACCAGGGCAGCCACCGTGACGGCAGCGCGGGCTCGCTGGCCCATGTCGCCGCCCATCTGTCCCGGCGGCTGGGCCGGCGGGTCCCCTACGTCCCCGAGAACGCCTCCGCCGCGGCGGTGCACGCGGCGGAGCAGCTCGGGCCGGGCGACATCGCCCTCTTCGGCAACACCCGCCACCATGCCGGTGAGGAGCGGGGAAGCGACGAGCTGGCGCGTGCCTTCGCGCTGCTCGGCGACCGGGTCGCGGTGGGCGGCTTCTCCAAGGCCCACCGTGCGCACGCGTCCAACACCGGCCTGCTGCGGAGGCTCCCGGGGCACGCCGCCGGAAGCCTGGCGGCGGAGGT
Organism: Streptomyces sp. SBT349; assembly: GCF_001083795.1. Taxonomy (GTDB): domain Bacteria; phylum Actinomycetota; class Actinomycetes; order Streptomycetales; family Streptomycetaceae; genus Streptomyces. The sequence goes on along the minus strand of NZ_LAVK01000010.1, from coordinate 21,013 downwards.
GCGGTTCCTCTCGCCCTGGGCCGACCGTGGCGACGGGGCGACCCGGGCGGCGGTGCTCGGCGGCCGCAAGCCGGAGAAGACCCTGGTGGGGCTCGTCCACGCGAGGCGCACCTGCGACCTGGTGGTGCCCGGAGGCGTCGTCCTCAACACGCTGCTGCGCGCGGCCGGTCACCAGGTGGGCGCCTCCGACCTGGGCAGCAGGCCCGCCGCCTGTCTCGACGCCGCACGCGCCGTGCTCGGTGAGCGCGGACCGGGCCGGCTGCACCTTCCCCGGACGGTCTGGGCGGCGCCCCTGGCCGACGGGAAGCTCGCGGGCGAGGCCCGGCCGTTCGCGGTCACCGACGGGGTCCCCGCGGACCACGCCGTCGTGGACTTCGACGTGGAGCCGTGGGCGCTGGAGCTCCTCGCCCGGGTGGACCGGGCCGTGCTGGCCGGCACGCCGTCCCGGTACCTGGACGGGCACACCAGATCCTCCGGGGCGCTGCTGTCCGCGCTGTCCGGCCCGGGCGGGCGGGCCCTGCTGCTCGGCGGCGACACCGTGTCCGAACTCCCCTGGAGCGGGCCGGTGTCGACCGGCGGCGGTTCGGCGCTCGAACTGCTCGCCACCGGCACATGCGCGGTGCTGGACGCGCTCCGGGCCAACGCCGGCACCGCCCCCCGTTCCACTACTCGCCCCGCCACCCGCCGCACCACCCGCCGCACAACCGAGGGAGCTGGACGCATGGAGTTGGACCTGGCCGTGCCCACCCGCGTGGAGTTCGGGCACGGCGCGTTCGACCGGTCGGGGAGCCACGCCCGGACCCTCGGCGGCCACGCCCTGCTGGTGACGGGCCGCAGAGCGGCGAGGGCCCACGGCTATCTGGGCCGCATGGTGGCGTCCCTGGAGTCCGCCGGTGTCCGCGTCACGGTCTACGACCGGGTCTCGGCCAACCCGACCTCCGACGAGGTGGACGAGGCCGGCGCCCTGGCCCGTTCCCAGGGCTGCGACCTCGTGGTGGGCCTCGGCGGCGGCAGCGCGCTGGACGCAGCCAAGGGCGTGTGCGTCACCGCCCCTCTGGACGGCACGGTGCGCGACCTCATCGGGACGACGCTGGAGCCGGGGGCGCCTGCGCTCCCCCTGCTGGCCGTCCCGACCACGGCGGGCAGCGGCTCGGAGGTCACCAAGGGGGCGATCGTGACGGACACCGCGCGGTGCTTCCGCGCCGGCATCCGCGGCGACGTCCTCTTCCCACGGATCGCCGTCGTCGACCCCGACCTGATCGCGTCCCTGCCGCGCGGGCTCCTCGCGGAGAGCGCGTTCGACGCCTTCGCCCACGCGGTCGAGGGCTGCGTGGCCACCCGCGCCGACGCGGCGAGCAGGGCCCGGGCCCATCAGGCCATCGGGCTGATCGCCCGGCATCTGCCCGCGGCGCTCCGCGGCGAGACCTCGCCCGGGACGCGCGCCGCCCTCTCCCGGGCGGCGCTGCTCGGAGGGGTGAACGTCGCCAACGTCAGCACCTGCCTGCCGCACCGTCTCCAGCAGGCCATGGGCTCGGTGCCCCGCGTGGACCTCTCGCACGGCGCGGGGCTGGCGATCCTGTACCCGAGCTGGCTGCGGCACACCGCCCCCCTGGCGCCCGAGGCGTTCGCCGAGGTCGCCGAGTTGCTGGGGGGCGCCACGATCCACGAGGCGGTGGGCCGGCTCCTGGCGTCGGCGGGCCTCCCGGTCCGGCTGCGCGACCGCGGGGTGCGCAAGGAGGACCTGGACCGGTTCGTCGAGGGCGTGACGGGCAACCTCGACAACGACCCGGCGGGGCAGGTCGGCCGGGACCGGCTGTACACCCTCTACGCCGAGTCGTACTGAGCCGCATGCGCCCCACGGCCGCGCGCTCAGCGCATCGTCAGCGGAGGGTCCCGGCGCAGGGCGACCGGCGCGGGAACGTCCCAGCCGGCGGGTGCCCGCCACTCGCGCCACCGCTCCCACCAGCACGCGCCTCGTTCGATCAGATCCACCACCCGGGAGGCCGCCGCCCGCACGCCGCGCTCCTCCGCGGCCGTGAAACCGCCCGCGCGCACGCGCTCCTCGAAGTGGTCGACGTCCTTCCACCGGTACGGGGACCCGTCACCGGGGATGATCAGATCCAGTTCATGGTCGAGCGTGTCGAAGCCGCGGTCCGTGCGGACGAACGGCGCCTGGAAGTTCACGTACCACTCCCGCAGCGCGCCCTCCTCCCACCGGGCCCAGACCGCGTAGCCCTCGCCCGGTCGCTGGAGTTGCAGGACGCCGCTCGAACGCCAGAGGTGCTCGAACGCGATCCAGGGATGAAGTCCCCAGCGGAAGTCGCCGCGCCCGAAGGTGAGAGGGGTGCCGTGCGCCAGGTACACGGCGAGCACCCGCCCGTCGTCCGCCGCGACCCGCACGGGATAGACCAGCCATTCACGGTCGTCCAGGATCTCGCGCCTGACGACGACTTCGCCGGTACGGAAGGGTGACGTCATGGCGCGCCAGCGTACACATGCCGCGTGCGTCCCGGTTTCCTGGCCGCCGCGGGAGGAACGGGCCGGAGAAACAGGAGTATTCGGCCCGGGACGAATCGCTGCATGCCGGCGGAAGGGCGTCGTTACGCTGGCCATGTCCCACAGAGTCCGCATGTTCCCTTTTCCACGGAGGTCGTCGATGAAGATTGATACAGCTCGTGTACGGGAGATCCTCCACGACCGCCAGTTGGTGCCGGACACCTGCCAAGCGGCTTTCGTCGTCGGGTCGTCCGCTCGCGGCTGGGGCAACGAGAAGAGCGATATCGACATCTACCTGGTCAGCGGCGAACCCTGGTCGGGACCGGAAATGATCGACGTCTCGGTACCGCTGCGCCCCGCCACCGTCGGGTGGCACACGTTCTTCGCCGACAACCGCGGCTGCGACCTCGCCTACTGGCTCGACGACCAGGTCGACCAGATGCTGGCCAAGATCTCCTGGGACGCCTTCGACCGGGCCCGTGCCGCTTCCGGGGACGCCCTCACGGTCAGGGAGGAGGTCTTCCTGGAGCGCGTGACGACCTGCCTGCCGCTGATCGGCGAGGACTGGGTGGCCCGCCGCCGCGCCGAGGTCGGCGCCTCCGCGTTCCGGTCCATCCTGGTGACCCGGTCGCTGGGCCAGGCGGACCGGGCGGTGGAGGACTCGCTCGGCCAGCTGGAGGGCGGCGATCCGCACAGTGCGGTGCTCTCGGCCAGGATCGCTCTGCACCACACCGTCGACGCCCTGCTGGAGGAGCAGGGCAACTACGGAAGCGAGCCGCCCAAGTGGCAGGCTCGCCGGTTCCGGGAGACCAGTCCCGCGACGCTGTCCTTCGCCAGGTACTGGGAGCTGGAGACGATGCGGGAATACAACCCGGACGACCCGTCGAGGTGGATCAACGAGGTCCTCACGCTCTGCCAGGACCTGGCCCTGAAGATCGAGGTCTGACGGTCCCATGGGGGATTCGACCTCGCCCGGTGCCGCACCGGTGGCCGCATGATACGGATACATCTCGACGAGTTGACTCTCGGACGGGTACGCATCGCGATCAGCCCTTTGTGGGAGGCGGTTTCCAGCCTGGCACTGACCATGCGGTACCGGAGCGAGGTCCCTTATCCCTACCGGAAATGGGCCGCGGCAGCGCTCCAGCGGGTATCGCCCGCCCTGCGCCAGGAATTGACCACCACCGTGCGCGCGCACTGGGCGACGTCGCCGTCGTCCTCTCTCACTCCGATTCCGGACGAGTCCTCCCCCGCCATCGAGGAGGAATTATCGGCGCTGCGCGCGGACGGCCACGACCGGTTCGCGCACCTCATGGGCGAGTACTGGGACGCCGCGCTCGCGCCGTTCTGGCCCGCCATGCGCGGCGTGCTGGAGGAGGAGATCCTGGTCCGCGGACGCACCCTGGTGACCCGCGGGGCGGACACGATGCTGGAGGATCTGGGCGGCCGGATCTGCTGGGAGCGTCCGGAGCTGAGCGTGCCGCACCGCGCGGATCTCGACTGGCCGATGCGGGACGGCCGTTTGATCATCGTCTCCACGCTGTTCGCGCGCGGCACCCGGGTGTTCGCCACCCGGCACGGCACAGCCGCCTTCTCCTATCAGGCGCGGGGCGCCGCGGTGCTCGGCGGCACCCACGAGGACGGCTCGGGAGAGACGCCCGGCACCCTGCGCCCGCGCGACAGGCTGACCATCCTGCTCGGACGGGGCCGGGCGACGGTCCTGCGCGCGCTGCACTCCCCCGCCACCACGACCGGGCTGGCCGGCTCCGTCGGGCTGGCCCCGAGCACCGTCTCACAGCACCTCTCCGTGCTCTCCTCGGCCGGCCTCGTACGGCGCTACCGAGTGGGCCCCCGGGTGCTCTACGAGCTGGGCGACTCCGGCGCCACCCTGCTGTCGGTCCTGGACGGCTGATCGTGTCCGGTTCCGGCGCCGGGTCGGCGCGCTCCTCACTCCCGGCGCAGGTTCCTGATCGCGGGAACCGCGAGCAGCAGTCCGACCGTGACCAGGACCATCGTCGAGGAGAAGAACAGCACCGGTGCCACCCCCACCCATACGGAGGCCGGGCCGGCCGCCATCTGACCGGCCGGCCGCATGACGACCGAGCCCGCGACGTCGTAGGCGTGCACCCTGCCGAGGACGTCGGGCGGGATCTTCGTCTGGACCGCCGTGTGGAACATGACCAGCCAGAACGCCGCGCCGGCGCCCCACACGACGTAACTGGCGGCGATCACCGGCACCGACAGCTGCAACGCCACCGCGAGCACGCACAGGACGGTGCCGGCCTGCGCGAGGGCGCCTGCCCGCAGCGGATGCGCCGGACGCAGGCGCACGGCGACCAGCCCGCCGATGGCACTTCCGGCGCCGAACATCGCCATCACGAAGCCGAGGGCGCTCTCTCCGTACTCCAGGGTGACGAAGCTCTGGCCGAGCGTCAGGAAGGGCCCGTTCACGGTCGCCTGGAAGAGCATGAAGATCACGATGACGCCCCAGAGCCAGGTGCGCGACGAGAACTCGCGCCACCCCTGGACGAGGTCGCCGCGCACGGTGGACCGCCGCACCGAACGGGACATGCGCAGCCGCATGGCGAGCAGGCAGACGCAACTGATCCCGAACGTCGCGGCGTCCAGGACCAGGACCACCGAGATGGACGAGACGGCGATGAGCACTCCGGCGACGGCGGGCCCCAGCACCCACATGAGCGACTCGGTGACGCGGATCGCCGCGTTGGCCTTCTGCACGTCACGGGCGGTGCGCGGGATGACGCTCACGTAGCCGGGCTGGAAGGCGGCCGTGGCGGTGCCGCCCAGTGCGAGCAGCGTGACGATCAGCCAGAGGTCCGGTGTGCCGACGATGAAGGCGACGGCGAGGCCGCCCTGGATGATCATGCGGGCGATGTCCGCGACGACCATGACCCGGATCGGCGTGAACCGGTCGACGAGGACACCGCCGAGGACGACGAAGAGCGCCAGCGGCGCACCGTGGGCCGCGAGGGCGTACCCCACGCCGGTGACGCCGTGCCCGGCCTGGAGCACGGCCACGGTGATCGCGGTCGGGACGAGCATCTGGTCGCCGAGCACGGAAATCGTCCGGGCCGCGAAAAGAAGGGTGAAGTCCCGGGACCAGAGGCTTTCCTGGGGTTCGACCCTTTCCCGCGTGTGCAACGCGACGGGCGCCTCAGTCACGTTGCGCGAAGTCGTACTCGACGCGGTCCTCGATTCCCAGGTCACGGATCAGGCGGGCCACCGTGGAGAAGTCCGTGAACATCATCTCCGTCCCCGGCAGGCGGCGCGTGTCGGCGATGATGTCGGTGGCGCCGGCGATCCCGACGAAGTCGAGGATGTCGGCCCAGATGTCGTAGTCCTGGGCGCCGAGGGCGATGATCGCGTCCGGAAGCGTGCGGATGAACAGCTCTCGCTGTTCCTTGGTGAGGTGCACGAAGATGTCCTTCATGACTTCCGCGACGATGGGCCCGTGCGCGGCCTCGTCCCTCGCGTGCAGGCGCGCCACCAGCGCGTGCATGGGCTGGATCGTCCGGTCGTGTGCGAGGAGTTCGAGGAAGTTGTTGATGTGCAGCTCGCCGACCACCGTCCACACCAGGAACAGCATGTCCCGTTCCCATTTCTCGCTGCACTCCGCGGTCAGCCGGAACAGGCGGGTGTTCGTGACCGGATGCGAGTAGTCCGGTTCCACGGTGAGCCGGCGGGCCTCCCTGGTGCGCTGCATGGCCGTCATATGCATGTAGGTGTGCCACACCTCGTCGATGTGTGACTGCTGCACCGCTTCCTTGGCCTCGTAGCGTTCCACGCCGGGGAAGACGCCGTGGGTGAGCATCTCGAACGTCGGGTTCGCGACGTACTCCTCGGCCGCGATCACCCGGGCGTTGTATGCCTGCCACGCCAGCGTGTTGACCAGTGCGCGCGACTCCTCGGGCGCGTCGAGGAAACGCGGGTGGTCCGCGAACGGGATGAGCGTGACCGGATAGTCGGTCTTGCCGGAACCATCCAGTTCGGCGCCCATGAAATCGGCCATGTCCGTGCGGATGGTGGCCCGTCGGGGCCACGCCGCGGCGAGGCGCTTGAGTGTGCTCGGACCGACGTGCGGCTCGGCGGCGGATTCCGCGGAACCCGATGCCTGGAGGTGGTCGTCCGTCACAGCGGCACTCCTTTATGGTCCAGGATCCCCGAGGCCGAGCACGGCTCCCAAGGTGCGTTTCGGATTGCGTACCCATGTGATTGCAGCGCCTGACGACTTGTCAAGGCTCCCGGGGCCACGATTTCCGCGGGCGCAGGTCGAAGGACGCGCAGATCCCGTCGGCGCATGAGTCAAAAGGGGTTATTCGGCCCGGGGCGAATCGTTGGGCCGCACCACCCGGCCTCGCTACTCTTGTTCCCTCTAGTCCGACATGATGCAACCAGCCAGAGGACGTGCGGTGAGCTACATCGGAGAATTGCGCGCACTGGTGGGGACGCGCCCACTCATTCTTCCCGGGGCGGCGGTGATCGTCGTGGACTCCCGTGGGCACGTCCTGCTCCTGCAACGGGCGGACACCGGGGGCTGGGGGCTTCCGGGCGGGTTCACGGAACCCGGCGAGACCCTTGAGGAGACGGCGCGTCGCGAGGTCATGGAGGAGACCGGGCTGGAGATCCGCGACCTCTCGCTGATGCACGTCTTCTCCGGGCCCGATCAGTACTTCCGTTATCCGAACGGCGACCAGGTGTTCAACATCACCACCGTGTACACGGCGACCTCGCGGCACTGGGACTACCGGCTGGATCCGCGGGAAGTGGCGGGCGCGGAGCTTTTCCCGGTGGATCGGATTCCCGCCGATCTCATTGCCCCCGAGGTGCCGATCCTGGAGCACTACGCGAAGACGGCCACTCATTCTCTGTGACCCCGGGAGCGCGCCGAAGTGACCTGTCTGACTTTCCTGGAATCCCTTCTCCACGACGCCGGAAAGCGCGTGATGGAATTCCCGCGCGGCCAGCCCTTCCATGTGAAGGAGGACGACGCGAATCAGGTGGTGACGCCGGCGGACCTCGTCATCGGAAACCAGCTGAAGAGCCGCATCCATGAACGGTTCCCGGACGACAGCGTCATCGACGAGGAATCGGGGACGATCTCGGGGACATCACCGGTCACCTGGGTGATCGACCCCATCGACGGAACGTCCAACTTCGCGGTGGGAAGTCCGCTGTTCGGTGTCATGGTGGGCGTTCTGGAGCACGGGAAGCCCGTGGCCGGCGGGGTGGCGCTGCCCGCCCTGTCGGAGACTTACCTCGCCGAGGCGGGGCAGGGGGCCTACCGCAATGGCGAGCGCATACAGCTGGCGCACGATGCCGATCCGGCCGGGCACCTGATCGCCTACGGCATGGACATCCATCCGTCGGAGATCGAACTCGACTGCCGCATCCTGGCCCGTCTCGCCGCCCGTTGCCGGGGCATTCGCATGAGCAACAGCGTCTTCGACTGCATGATGGTGGCCGGCGGCGCGTACGGGGCGTTCATGCACCGCCGCAACCGGATCTGGGACTGCGTCGCGCCGCACGCCATCATCGAGGAGGCGGGCGGGGTGTTCTCCGGCATGGACGGCCGGCCTCTCGATTACACGGACCCGAGGGCGAGGACGTCGGAGGTGTTCTCCATCCTGGCCTGCGACTCCGGATCTCATGAAACGCTCACGCACACGATTTCAGGGGGCTTCCATTGATACCGCTCGTTTCTGTCGATGTGCGGGACGCGGAGCCGCTGGTGATGGAGGTCCTGCGGTCGGGGCACCTCACCCAGGGACCGATGGTGGAGCGGCTGGAAGCGGCCATGGCCGGGATCGCCGGCACCGAGCACGCCGTCGCGGTGAACAGCGGGACGGCCGCTCTGTCCCTCAGCCTGGAGGCCCTGGCCCTGCGTCCGGGGGACGAGGTCATCACATCACCGTTCACGTTCGCCGCCACGTTGAACGCCGTCATCGCCAGTGGCGCCACCGTCCGGTTCGCCGACATCCGGCCCGGTGACTTCAACATCGACCCCGCCCTCGTCGAAGGCCAGGTCAACGAGCGGACGAGGGTGCTGCTGCCGGTGAGCCTGTACGGCCAGATGGCGGACCTGGTGGCGATCGAGAAGCTGGCGGCGGTGCATGGCCTGGCGGTGGTCGAGGACTCCGCCCAGGCCATCGGGGCGACTCTCGACGGCCGGCCGGCGGGCAGCTTCGGGGTCGGCTGTTTCTCGCTGTACGCGACCAAGAACGTGACGGCCGGCGAAGGGGGCGTCGTCACGACCGACGACGGCGAAGTGGCCGACCGCGTGCGCCTGTTCCGGAACCAGGGAATGCGGAGCCGCTACGACTACTCCTGCGTCGGCGGGAATTACCGTCTCTCCGACATCCACGCGGCGGTGGGCCTCTCGCAGATCCGCAGGCTGGAGGAGTTCTCCGCGCGCCGGAACGACAACGCGGCCAGGCTGTCGCAGGGCCTCGCCGGAATTCCCGGGCTGATCACTCCTGAGACCCTCGCGGGGCGCCGTCACGTGTGGCACCAGTACACCGTTCGCCTCACCGACGGCGCGCCGTGCACGCGCGACGAACTCGCGGCCGCGCTGGCCGCCGAGGGAATAGCGACGGGCATCTACTACCCGCGGCTGGTATTCGATTACGACTGCTACCGCGGGCACCCCCAGGTCGTGGCCTCGGATGTCCCGGTGGCGGCACGGATCACCTCGGAGATCCTCTCCCTTCCGGTGCACCCAGGGCTGACCGATCCGGAAGTGGATCGCATCGTCTCCGCCGCGCGGAAGGCGTTGCGCGCATGACCGGGACCCCGCTCCCCCGCGTCCTCCTCGTAGGGGCCGGCACCATGGGCACCCACCACGCACGCGTCATCTCCGAGAGCGAGCGCAGCAGGCTGGTGGCCGTGGTGGATCCCGCCGAGCATGCCGGGCGCAGGCTGGCGCGGCGTTTCGACACCGACTGGATACCGAAGCTCGACGATCTCTCGCGGGTCGACGCCGTGGTCGTCGCCTGCTCGACGGACCAGCACCTGACCATCGCGTCGGACGTGCTGGCAGCGGGTGTTCCGCTGCTCGTGGAGAAGCCGCTGTCCGCGAGCCTGGGTGACAGCAGGGAGATGGTGGACACGGCGCTGCGCCGCGGGGTCCCCCTGATGTGCGGGTTCATCGAGAGATTCAACCCCGCCGTCCGCGAGATCCTGGCGCGCGTGGAATCCCCGATGCGCGTGCGCACCCAGCGGCTCTCCAGTTACTCCCCTCGCATGCGTGCCGGCGTTTCCTGGGATCTCCTGGTGCACGATCTCGACCTCGCGATCGGCCTGTTCGGCGGGGACATCCCGAAGGTCGTGCACGCCGCGGTCGAGCGCCACAGCGGCGAGGGCCGGAAGGGGGAGGACACGGTGGCGGCCGAGCTGCGGTTCCCGGGTGATCGCCACGCGACCCTGGCGGCGAGCCGCGTATCGGACACGAGGACCCGGCGGCTCACCGTCGTCGAGCGCGACAGGACGATCGTCGGGGACCTCCTGAACCCGTGCGTCACCGTGTACGCGCGAGGGCCGGAGGAGTCCCTCGACGGCTCGACCGCCTCTCCCGTCGAGGACGGTGCCACGGACGGTGCCACGGAGCGCGTCGCGTGCGGCGGGCGCCGGGAACCCCTGGCGGCGCAGTGGGACAGGTTCATGGACCTGGCGCAGGGGCGGGCCGACGCCGTCGCGGAGGCCCGCTCGATCCTGCCGAGCCACGAAGCCGTCGCGGCGATCCTGGACTCCGCCGGGACGGACCGGGCGCCGCACCCGTCGCCTCCCCCGGCCGCGAGGGCGTGACGCGGTGACGCCACGGTTTCCGCGCAGCGTCTCCCTGCACCCCTTCGCGCCCCAGGACACCGGCGTCGTGCGCGCGCTCGACGTGCATCTGCGGGAGCCCGTTCCGGGCACGCTCGCCCTGCGGTACGTGCTGGAGGGGGATCTCTCCCGGCTCCGCACCCCGCCCGCACGGGAGCCGCGGCACACGGACGAGCTGTGGAGACACACGTGCTTCGAGATGTTCGCGCGCCGGACGGCGGACGGCCCCGCCTATCTCGAACTGAACGCCTCCCCCTCCACGGAGTGGGCGCTCTACACCTTCGACGACTACCACACGGGCATGGCGCCGGCCCGCCCCGCCCGGCACCCCCGGATCCGGGTCACGCGCACGGCGCACCGGCTGGAGATGGAGGTGCGGGCGGACCTGCGCGACCTGCCGCACGCGGGCCCGATCGCCCTGACCGCGGTGATCGAGGACGACAGGGGCCGGCTCGGCTACTGGGCGCTGAAGCACCCCTCGCCGAGGCCCGACTTCCACCACCCCGACGGTTTCCTCATCGGCCCCTGAGGCGCTGACGCCGGCGCGGCGGGTGCACGGCGGCGACCCAGCGTGTTCACTTCTCCGCGAGTCCTTGCGCGGCAACCGACTCGGGCTCCGACCGGACCGGCACCGCGGCCCCGGCGCGCCGGCCGAGCCGCGTGCCGATGCCCAGCTGCGCCGCTGCCGCCGCCAGGCCGACGATCAGGCAGCCGATCCAGAGCGGCCCCGTGCCGTAGGTGTGGATCACCCCTCCGCTGATCAGCGGCGCCACCACCAGCGATCCCGTCCAGGCGACTTGATAGAGACCCTGGTAGCGACCGCGCAGGTGTTCCGGTGAGATGCGCGCCACGATGGCGAAGCTGGTCGGCGTGTTGCCTATCTCGCCCATGGTCCACACCACGATGGAGAGCGCGTAGATCCAGGCCGAGTCGCCGAGCAGGAGGAGGGAGTAGCCGATTCCGATCAGTGCCGACGAACCGGCGAGCACCCACGACTCGGGGAAGCGCTTGTAGTACCGGGTGAGCGGAAGCTGTACGACGGCGATCACGATCCCGTTGAGCGCGGCCACCTGCCCGAACGTGCTCGGCGAGAACCCGTCCTGGCTCATCGCGATCGGCAGACCGCTCTCGGACTGGTAGAGGATGGTGAGCACCAGGAACTCGGCGGCGACGAACGCCACGAAGGCCCGGTCGCGCAGGACGGCGCCGAATCCCTCGCCGTCCGGGGCGTCCGCCGGCGCTGGGGCCGGGCGGCCCCCGGGGACCTGGATCATGATCAGCAGGGCGCTGATCACGAGGGTGGCGCCGTTGAGCCAGAACAGGGCGGTGTAGCCGGTGACGGCGACGAGGCCGACCGAGAGCATCGCCACGGAGTAACCGATGTTGAGCGCCCAGAAGTTGAGCGAGTAGGCCCTGCCCTGGTCCGGCGGGGGGATCACCTCGGCGATGAGGGCGTTGTGCGCGGGCCGCGTCGCGTTGTTGACCAGACCGACGACGAAGGCTCCGAGCAGCAGGGCCCAGGGCGAACGGGCGTAGGCGAGCGCGATCATGCTCGCCGCGGTAGCGGCCTGCGCGCCGACGAGCGTCGGCTTGTGGCCGAGCCGGTCGGCCAGAATGCCGCCGAGCGGCCCCGCCGCGAGCGATCCGACGCCGATGGCCGCGACGACGGCACCGGCGAAGGGCGCGCTGCGACCCAGTTCGTCGGTGACGTAGAACGCGAGCAGCGGCATCACGAAGCCGCATGCGCGATTGATCAGTTGAGCGGTCCAGAGCCACCAGAAGCCGGTCGGAAGTCCACCGAACGTCGCAGCGAGCGATGATCGCGTCCTCGTCAGTGGCTTGAATCGCATGCGTTCCCCTCCGTCGTAACGCTCGTGAGAATGGCCGGATGTTTACGGAACCGATACCCCGATGCCCTCGGCGCCCGAATGGATATCGACCCGGGAGATCCAGCAAAAGGGGCAAATGCGCCCCGCTCCCTGTCCGCCGGTTCCAGCGCTCGGATCACCGTTGTCCCGACCGCGACGACTCGTCCCCCGCTCGCACCCGCACCGACCAACTGCGCTGTCGCCTAAGGCATATGAAACCATCGGGCGCAAGGGTACCCATGTTCCCCCCGTGACTATGACCTTGGAATTCAGCAAAGCCTTCCACACCCCTGGCGTCAATGATCGTATGGCGCATAATCGTATGGTGCGTCGGTCCTACGAACTGATGTACTTACCGGCGGTGCGGACTGGTCAGATCACTGGAGTGCAGCGATGACGGGGGGCTGTCATGGGGAGCTCGCGGCAGAAGCGTAAGCCGTTCAAGGCGCCTTCCCTACGGACGATCTGAGACAGCTCGAAGGGGAAGACCACGTGACAGAGATGGCCGAAGACCTGCGGGCGGGGAACGCTGTCAGATGAACCCGTTGACTTACTCGCCTCGCCTGGTAAAGGCGCTCCCGCCGGTGGATGTGTCCGGCCGGGTGCTGAAGGCATACACGATGTTCGCGGAGCCGGAGCGCCACTCCGCACCCCCGGAGCCGGAGTGGCTGCGGCGGCACGCGGCCTCGGTGCTGCGCGAGCCCCCGCAGGAGGGGGACCACCCGGTCGGCTTCCTGATCCTGCACCACGGGATGGAAGCCGACTACCTGCTGGTGAGCCAGTGGTACGACGCCGACATGCTCAAGCACTGGGTGCGCGGCTCGGTGGTCGACGCCGAGGGGGACACGACGTTCGCTCCGCTTGCTCAGCGGGACCTGATCGCCTGCGTCTGGGAGCTCCAGATCATCGGGTTCGAGCGCGACGCCTGGGTCAACACCGTGCTGGCGCAAGGCCGGCTCGACCAAGCCTCGCTCGACGCGTACCTGGGCACGACCTTCTCGGGGTGGGTGTGAGCCGCGATATCACGGTGCGGCCGTTCGAGCCGGGCCACCTGGACGCGCTGCTGGAGCTGTGCCGCGAGCACGCGGCCTACGAGAAGGCGGACTTCCGTGAGAACGGCCAGGTCGAGCGCTGGCGTTCGGCGCTGTTCTCGGAACGGCCCGCGCTGCACGGCTGGATGGCGACGGACGGCGGGGAGCCCTGCGGCTACATGACCGTCACCACCGACTTCGCCACCTGGAGCGCCGAACGGTTCGCCTATATGGACTGCCTCTATCTCCGAGAGCCGTACCGCGGGATGGGGATCGGCCGCATGTTCCTCGATCGGCTGCGGGAGTTCTCGGTCGCCCACGGATGCGGCTGGGCCGAGTGGCAGACACCTCCCGACAACGAGCTCGGCGTCGGCTTCTACCGGCGCATGGGCGCCGGAGCCAAGACGAAGGTTCGCTTCCACTACGACGTTGGGGTGCGTGGCGTCTCGTGACGACGAGTTCTGTACCGATGACTTCGCCGATGACCTCGCCGGCCTCGCTGCCGCCGTGGTCGCTCGACCCCGCCGACCAGGCCCGCCCGGCGCCGGCGCTCGGCGACCTCGTCCGGGCGGCGGCGAGCAACTGGCCGGACCGCCCGGCGGTCCACGACGGGCGCAGCGGCCTCACCTTCGGCGAGCTGGAGCGGCAGGCCCGGGTGCTCGCGGCCTGGCTGGCCGGGCAGGGGGTCGGCGCGGGCGATCGGGTGGCGGTCCTGGCCGAGAAGTGCGCCCTCATGCCCGTCCTGGCCATCGGGATCTGGAAGTGCGGCGCCGTCTACGTCCCGCTCGACGCCGCGCAGCCGGACCCGCGCCTGCGCGGCCTGCTCGGCCGGCTGGAGCCGCGCCTCGTGATCACCCTGGACGACCGGGAGCCGGCGGTCGACGAGGTGAGCTGGGTGGGCCGAAGGCGGCTGGACGCGATCGTGACGGGACCGGCCCCGCAGTGGCCGACCGTGGCCCGCCGGCCCGAGGACACGGCCTACATCATCTTCACCTCGGGGTCCACGGGCGAGCCCAAGGGCGTCGAGATCACCGTCGCCAACCTGGTCGCCTACTTCGGGAACCACAACGAGGTGCTCCGGTTCACCCCGGACTCACGGGTGTTCAGCCTGTCCCCGTTCCACTTCGACGTGTCGATCGAGGACACGCTGCTGCCCCTGTCCCTGGGGGCGTTCGTCCACCAGTTCCGCGGCGTCCACGCCGGCGCCATCATGCGCGCGATCATCAAGCGCGAGCGGATCACGCACCTGATCGCGGTGTCCACGCTGCTGACCATGATCACGGAGGGCGGGCGTCAGGTCACCCGGGAGAACTTCCCGTGCCTGGAGATGGTCATGACGGGCGCGGAGGTCTGCGACCCCGGTGTCATCAACGTCTGGAAGAGCAGCCTCCCCGAGCTGCGCGTCCTCAACGTCTACGGGCCGACCGAGGCGACGATCGTCTGCGTCGCCCATGAGATAGAGCGGGCCGACCCGGAGCGGATGAGCTCGTACCCGATCGGCCGGCCCCTGCGCGGCGTGGCGGCACGGATCGTGGACGACGGGAACGAGGTCCACGAGCCCGGCCGGATCGGCGAGTTGTGGATCGGCGGCGAGCAGGTGATGCGCGGCTACTTCGACCAGCCGGAGGAGACCGCCCGCCGCGTGGCCGAGGTGGACGGTGTCCGCTACTACCGCACGGGCGACATGTGCAGCTACGACGAGGACGGCGACATCGTGTTCCGCGGCCGGAACGACGACGAGGTGAAGCTGGCCGGCCGCCGGATCCACCTGGGCGAGATCCGGCAGACGGTGCTGAGCTGCCCGGGCGTCGAGCGGGCGGCCGTCGCGCTGGTCCCGCGCCACGGCCACGACGTGATCGCCCTCGTGGTGCTGGCACCGGAACGGGCGGTGGTGGCGGACGTGGAGAAGCTGCTCGCGGACCTGCTGCCCGAGTACATGCGCCCCGCGGTCGTGGCCTGGTCGCCCGTGCTCGCGGTGTCCTCGACGGGCAAGACGGACGAGAGCCGGCTGATGCGACGGCTCGCGGAGGCGGCCCGGGAGTCGAGCGCGACCCACTACGCGCTCTCGCCCGGTGGGGACTTCCGGCCCGTCGACGGGGTCGGCCGTGACTGACGTGGCGGGGCGGACCCTGAACGTCGAGTTCGGCCGCCTGGCCGCCGCCCGGAAGATCATGGCGGCCAGGACGTCCACCGGCTCGCTCGTGGAGGACCGGGCCAACGCCGAGCGGTGGATCTCCCGCTTCGGAGGCGCGGCCGAGCCGGACGACGGCGCGTCGGTCGACGCGGGTGAGCACTCGCTGATCATCCGGCCGGCACGGGAGGCCGCGGAGAGCCCCTGGGTCGTCTACATCCACGGCGGCGGGATGGTCTACTACTCGACGGCCGTCTTCCGGCCCTTCCTGCGCACGCTGGCGGGCGCCTTGGAGGCGCCCGTGGAGGCGCTCGCGTATCCGAAGGCGCCGGAACACACCGTCGAGCAGGCCGTGGAGCAGCTGACGGGCCACCTCGCGGCGCGATTACGCACCCTGGCGGACCGGCCGCTCGTCCTCGCCGGCGACAGCGTCGGCGGGCTGCTCGCGCTCTACCTCAGCCTGCGCGTCCTGCCCGAGGTCTTCTCCCGCATCGTGCTGATCTACCCGGTCCTCGACCTGCGGACGGAACGCGAGTCCTACCGGACGTTCGGCGAGGGCTACTTCCTCGACCGCGCCAGCATGCGGCTCTTCCGGTCGGTACTGCACCCCTTCTTCTCGGAGCGCGACTTCGATCCGATGGCCCTGCCGGAGAGCGATCTGGCCCGGCTGCCTGCCTGCTCGGTCGTGACGGCCGGCTGCGACGTGCTCCGTGACGAAGGACTCGCCTGGGTGGAGCGCCTGGCCGGCAGGCCGGCCGGCCTGCGGCATCAGCACTTCCCTGATCTCCCGCACGACTTCTGCCTGTACGCCGGAAAGCTGGCTTCGGCCGGGAGCGCCGTGGCCGAGATCGCCAGGACCGCATTTCCTCTGAAAGGACAGGGCTGAGCGTGGCAGTCAGAGCGCGGACGGTAGCACTACCCCCCTGGTCGACCGACCCCGCCGACGGGGCCGAGGCGCCACCTGCCCTCGGTGATCTGCTGGTGGCTCCGGCCCTCAGGTGGCCGGACCGCACCGCGATCGACGACGGGGAGGTCGGCTACACGTTCGCCCAGCTCGAACAGGGCGCGCGGGCGGTCGCGGCCTGGCTGGCCGAGCAGGGGGTCGGTGCGGGTGATCGCGTAGCGGTCCTGGCGGAGAAGCGCGCCATCATGCCCATGCTCGCCATCGCCATCTGGAAGTGCGGCGCCGTCTACGTCCCCCTCGACGCCGCGGAGCCCGAGGCCCGGCTGCGGGGACTGCTGACGCGCCTGCGGCCGGTGGTGGTGATCACGCTGGGCGACCCGGCCCCGGTGGCTCCCGACATCCGCCGGCTGGACAGGGAGCGACTGGCCGAGATCCTGCTCGGGTCGGCGCCCGACCATGCCACCGTGGCCCATCGGCCGGAGGAGGCCGCGTACATCGTCTTCGCCTCCGGTGCGACGGGTGAGCCGCAGGGGGCCGAGATCAGCGTCGCCGGCCTCCTCGCCTATTTCGGCAACCACAACGAGGTGCTCCGTTTCACGCCGGATTCCCGCGTGCTGAGCCTGTCCCCGTTCCACTTCGACGTGTCGATCGAGGACACGCTGCTCCCCCTGTCGCTGGGCGCCTACGTCCACCAGTTCCGCGGTCTCCCGGCCGGCGCCGTCATGCGCTCCGTGATCGCCCGGGAGGGAATCACGCATCTGATCGCGGTCACGATGCTCCTGGCCATGATCACCGGCGACGGGCGGCAGATCACCCGGGCCAAGCTGCCCGCCCTGGAACTGGTGATGACGGGCGCCCAGGTCTGCGACCCCGCCGTCCTGCGCATCTGGACGAAGCAGCTGCCGCAGACCCGTGTCGTCCACGCCTTCGGCCCGCCCGAGGCCACGATCTTCAGCTTCACCTACGCGGTCGAGCCGCAGGACGCGGAACGCGCGACCGCCCCTCCCGTCGGCCGGCCGCTGCGCGGCATGCGGGCGAAGATCATGCGGGACGGGGTCGAACTCCATGAGCCCGGCGCGCAGGGTGAGCTCTTGGTCGGCGGCGCGCAGGTCATGCGCGGCTACTTCGACCAGCCGGAGGAGACCGCCCGGCTGGTCGTCGAGCTGGACGGGACGCGCTACTTCAGGACCGGGGACATCTGCAGCCACGACGCGGACGGCAACATCGTGCTGCACCGGCACGGCGACGCGCAGATCACCTGGCTGGCGGGCCGCCGTACCCACCTGGCCGAGATCCGCCGGGCCGCCCTGAGGTGTCCCGGCGTCGACCGGGCGGTCGTGGTCGTGGTCCAGCGCCATCAGCGCGACGTGGTCGCCCTCGTCGTGGTGTCGGAGGAAGGACGCGTGGTCGCCGCGGTGACGGAGCACCTGCGCGGCCTGCTGCCCGCCTCCATGCGCCCGACCCTGATGATCTGGTCGCCCGCGGCATCAGCCCCATCGACCGCGGAGCCCGAGGAACGGCGCCTGGTCCAACAGCTCACGACAGCGGCTCAGCAGTCGAACTCCCACTATTTCGTACTGACGGCCGATGGCGCCGTCGAGGCTATTGATGAGGTGGAGCTATGTCTGTAGCGGTGTACGACACGGTGAAGGACAAGGTCGCCGCATACCTGGAAGCGGCACTGGGCAAGCCGGTGGATCTCTCCCCGCTCCCCGACGACACGCCGCTCAACACCCTGGGTCTGGACTCCCTCCTGACCATCAGCGTCCTGGTCACGCTCCTGGAGGACTGCGGCGTCGACCTGGGCGAGCACGCGGACTCGCTGGTCACTCCGAGCACCCTCGGCGACCTGTACGCGATCGCCGACCGGTTCATGGGGGAGGCCGACCGGTCCACGGCGGAGGAGGACACGCCCGCGCCTTCGAGCGGGAGCGGCGAGTCCCGGGAGCGGCGCGACCAGCTGGACTACTACCAGGCGAAGCTCGCCTACGAGATCGACTCCGCGGACCTGAAGGGCGCCCTGGAAGACGGCCAGGACCTGGTCGTCGTCGACGGCCGCAGCAGCGAGGCATACGAGAGGGAGCACATCCCCGGCGCGGTCAGCATCCCGCACCGCTCGATCTCCCAGGATTCGCTGGCCGGTCTCTCCAAGGCGCCGCTGTACGTCGCCTACTGCGACGGCATCGGCTGCAACGCCTCCACCAAGACGGCCATCAAGCTGGCGACCGCCGGCTTCCGGGTCAAGGAGCTGATCGGCGGCCTGGACTGGTGGAAGCGGGAGAGCTACGCCACCGAAGGGTCGGCCTCCCAGCACGCCGCCCACCACGTCGACTGCGGGTGCGCCGGCTAGCCGGCGTCAGCGGAGAGGTCCGGAGCACGGGAGTCATGGAGAGAGTCAGCCCGAGCAGAGAGATGGTAGTCGTCCTGTGAGCACTCAGAAGTTCGACGACTCGTCGGTGGACGTCGCGGTGGTGGGCGGGAGCATCGCCGGCTGCGCCATCGCGATCCGCTTCAGCCAGATGGGTTACCGGGTCGCGGTCTTCGAGAAGAAGGCGATGACCGAGCAGTCCTACAAGCAGCTCTGCACCCACTTCGTCCAGCCGCACACGGTGCCGCTCTTGGCCGAGTTCGGGCTGGACCACCTCCGCGAACCCGCCTGGTCGGTGACCACCAAGGCCGTCTTCGTCACGCCCGGGGGCGTGGTCGAGACGCCCGGCGGCTACGACCCCGAGCAGCCGGATTCCTACGCGCTCAATCTCGAACGGCGGGTGCTCGACCCCGCGATACGGGAAGCCGCGCGGCAGCAGGGCGTCCGGTACCTCGACGCCACCAGCGTGGAGAGCCTCGAAGAGGACGAGTCCGGCTGGACCCTCGACACCCGCGACAGGACCGGCACCCAGCGTTTCCGGGCCCGGCTGGTGGTGGCCGCGGACGGGAACCGCTCGCGGCTGGCAGGGCTGCTCGGCAACCCGGCCGAGAGCCGTCCGAACGAACGCGCCGCCCTCTTCGGCTACTTCACGGGGATCGAGGCCCCCGCGGGGAACCGCTCGGTCTTCATCATGAACGATCGAGATCTGGCGTGCAGCTATCCGCTCGTCGACGGCAGGACCGAGCTCGTCCTCTTCGCGGAGAAGTCACGGGTCGAGGGCTGGCGCGGACCGGACGGCCGGCTCCAGGAGTTCCTGAAGTACTTCGACGGCCTGGCCGAGGCGCCGTCGGTGACCCACGCGGTCCCCGAGTCACCCCTGCTGGGCTACAGCGACTATCCGAGCCAGATCCGCCAACCGGTACACGGCTCCGTCCCGTTCGTCGGCGACGCGGCCCTCTCGCTGGATCCCATGAGCGGCGTCGGGTGCGGATTCGCGTTGCTGTCGGCCGATCTGCTGGCCCGCTCGTTCGCCGACCGGTCCCTGGCCGGAAGCGATCTCCGGGAGGGACTGGACGAGTACCGGCAGCGATTCGAGAAAACCGTCCTTCCGCATGCCGAAGGAATCTGCGGGGACTCCCTCGTCGACAAGGACGCGGCGACCCGGCAGAGGATGTTCGAAACCATCTGCGGAAGTCGGGAACTGAGCCAGAAGTATCTCGCTCTGACCGGCCGCATGCTGCTGCCGGGCGAATTCCAGCGGGCCTTCATGCGAGGGCTGATGACCCGGGGTTCGGGTGCCGCGCGGAAATAGCGCCCACCAGGTCCGGGAGCCGGCATATCCGGCAGTGCACGCACAAGGGGAGGACAGAGACCGATGTCGCGCGTCGCGTTCACAACTTTCGCGATCCTGAAGAAGCCGTACGGGAATCCTGAAGTCCAGGAGTTCGACGACCTGACGCCGCCCACGTTCGAGGAAGCGGAGCGCAGCCCGGGATTCATCGCCCGGGCGAAGGAGGACCCCGGCCAGAGTCATCTCACCAACTTCCAGCGGGACTGGGGAGAGTGGGGCAGGTTCGACGTTCCGCGCTTCTACACGGGCGGCCGGACCAACGAGACCGACAGCCGGGCCTCCACCCTGTCTCTGTGGACCGATCTGGACTCCGTCTTCTCCTTCGTCTACGCCGGCCTGCACCGCTCCACGCTGAGCAGGCGGCACGAGTGGTTCCTGAAGCCCGAGTGGCCCTCCTACGCGACGTGGTGGGTCTCCGACGACACCATCCCCACCTGGTCGGACGCCTGTAGCCGGCTGGAGCACCTGCACGACCACGGTCCGACCCCGGTCTCGTTCACGTTGCGCCGGCCCTTCACCGCCGACGGCACCGCGACGCGGCTGCGCGGCGCGGCCGAGAGGCGAGGGGCCGGCGCCTGACGCCGAACCACCTCATCCAATCCACACCCTCTGGGGGGACTCCCTGTGATCACGCGTGCCTTCGACCGGTCGGCGATGAGCTGGTCCTACGAGATGCACCTTCAACCCATGCTGTCCGCGACCGACATCGACGGGCTGCCGTTCGGCTCCGTCTTCGGCAGCGTCCCCGCGCGCACCGTCTCGAAGCGACACGCCCACCAGGACGGCGAGATGTTCATCGTCCTGGCCGGCAGGGCCGTCGTCGTGCTCGGGGACGAGGAGCGTGAGCTGGGACCGGGCGAGGTCGTCTACCTGTCGCCCTTCGGCTACCACGAGATCCGCAACGACTTCGACGAGGCGTTCGACATCGTCTCGATCTACTGGGAGCACATACCGAGCGCCGTCGCCGTCCTGGAGCAAGCCCCCCCGCGCGACCGGCTCGCCGAGCGGACGCTGGTGTTCTGCCC
>NZ_LAVK01000109.1 GCF_001083795.1 Streptomyces sp. SBT349 | reverse complement strand
CCCCCGGGCCCTCCTCGCGCTCCCCCCACACCGACGCGCGCCGCTCCCACGCGATGCCGCCGTGGCCGTTCACCAGCTCCGTCGGCGTGCCCGCCGGGTCGGTCACCAGGGCGAAGCACCGCGTCCCGCCGCCGGGTGCCGCGTGCGACTGGGCCACCGGGCGCGTGCCGTCCGGCGTCCAGTGCCAGGTGGTCGCCGTGGTGTCCGGGGCGATCTCCTCGGCGAGCAGGTCGCCGTCCCACACGTACGCGGTCTGCTCGACCACCGCGCCGTAGTCGTCGAGGAGTTGCTTCGCGACCCTGCGGCCGAGCGCGTCGTAGACCTGGTGCCAGTGGCGGCCGTCGCGGGTGACCACGTCCGTCAGCCGGTCGTGCCCGTCCCAGTCCAGGCTCCGGTCACCGCCGCCCAGGGCCACCACGCGGCCCTGCGCGTCGTAGCGGTACCCGGACGCCCGCCCGGCCGGGCCGCCGTCCGCGTCATAGCCGAACTCCTCGGTCCCGCCCGGCCCGTCGACCGAGACCGGCCGCCCGGCCGCGTCCCGCGTGTACGAGGTGACGCCCGCCGCCGAGTCATCGACCCGGGTGACGAACCCGTCCTCCCGGTACCGGAACGCCCGGCGGCGCCCGCCCGGCAGGACCTGCTCGCCGAGCCGCCCCGCCGCGTCCCACGCCAGCCGCAGGGTCACGCCGGGCCGCCCCAGGTGCCGCGCCGTCTCCCGGCCGCGTTCGTCGTACTCGAACCCGAAGGAACGGTCCCCCGCGACCAGCCCGGTCAGGAACCCCTCCGCCCCGTACTCCCAGGTGGTGACCGTCCCCGAGGGCGTGCGCCGCTCCGTGCGCCGCCCCAGCGCGTCGTAGGCGAAGCGGGTCGTGCGCCCGGCGCACGTCTCCGAGAGCACGGCGCCCAGCGCGTCGAGCTCCCGGGTCACCTCGGTCTCGGCGTTGGCCGCCGACACCAGGCGGCCCGCCGCGTCGTAGCGGTAGCGCGCGATCTCCGTGTCCGAGCGCTGCTCGACCAGGCGCCCTCGCCCGTCGCGCGTCTGCGACACGCGCTGCCCCGCGCCATTGGTCCACCCGGCCCGCTGCCCGGCCGCGTCGTAGCGGTGACGGACCGACCGCCCGTCCGGACCCGTCTCCTCGACGAGCCGTCCCGCGGCGTCGTAGGTGAACGTCCAGGTGTTGCCCCGGTCGTCCTTCACCTCGGTCGGCCGCAACGCGGCGTCGTAGGTGTGGGTGAGGGTCGCGCCGTGCCCGGTGCCGTCCCCGGTGCCGGTCCCGGTCGGCAGCCCGAACGGGCCGAGGGAGCAACGGACCGCGTGGCCCGCCGCGTTGACCCACCCGGTCAGGCGCCCGTCCGCGTCGTGCTCCCACCGCTCGGTCCTGCCGTCGGCGAACGTGACCTCGCTCGGCTCTCCCGCCGGGCCCCACGCCACCGTGGCGCGGTCGCCCCCGGGCCCGGTGACCGATATGACCCGGCCGCGCGTGTCACGTTCATAGCGTGTGGTCCGCCCGTCCGGCCCCGTGACCGCGACCGGCAGCCCCGCCGCGTTCGCCTCGACCCGCGTCAGCGCGCCCAGCGCGTCGGTGAGGGAGGCCGGCGCGCCCCGCCCGTCGTGGGTGCGGACCGTCGCGGCCCCCCGGGGGTCGGTCTCGCGCAGCGGGTTGCCCCGGTCGTCGCGGGCCACCTCCCAGCGCGCGCCGTCCTCGCGGGTCCAGGCGGTGAGGTGGCCGTGCTCGTCCCGCTCGGCGGCGACCGAGGTGCCGTCCGCGTAGGTGACGGAGACCAGCGAGCCGCGCTCGTCGTAGCCCCAGCCCGTGGTGCGGCCCAGCGGGTCGGTGAGGGACAGGAGGCGGCCGTGCGCGTCCCACTCCCGGCGCGTCACCGCGTCCCGGGGGGCTTCGGTCACGGCGATGAGCCGGGCCCGTTCATCGAAGGCGTAGGTCGTGGTCGCGCCGTCCGCGGGCGCCGGGCCGGTCACGGCCGCGGTCCGCGCCGTGGCGTCGTAGGCCACCGTGGCGGACAGCAGCCCGTCCACGCCCTCGCCCGCGGTGACGCGGCCCGCCTCGTCGTAGGTGTACCGGTACCAGGTCAGGCCCGAGCGGTCCTCCTGGCGCACGAGGCGCCCGTCCGCGTCGTACTCCCACCGCTCGGCCCGCCCCGCTCCGTCCTCGGCGGCGGTGAGGTTCCCGTGGTCGTCGTAGGCGTAGCGGGCCAGGACGGGCGCGTCCCCCTCGTCGAGCAGCCGCAGCTCGGTGACGCGGCCCCCCTCGGCCGTCACGCCCACGCGATAGCCGCCGCTGTGCACGATCTCGGCGGGCGGGCCCGCCGGTTCGCCGCGGACGAAGCGGACGGTGTTGCCGTTCCGGTCGGTGACGGCGGCGAGCGGCAGCTCGGCCCCCGGGGCGCCGGGAACCGGGCGGTAGTGCCAGGTCCTCCCGGTCCCGGGACGCGTCACCCTCATCACGCCGCCCGGCGTTCCGTCCCAGGTCAGCGGCCAGTGCGGGCCGCTCGCGGGCAGCACGGGCCCGGCGGCCGAGGGGATGGGGTACGCGAGGACCCGCCCGTCCTCGGCGACCAGCCGCACGCCGCGCTCGCCGAGCACCAGCCGCTGGTCGAGCGTCGAGCACCAGGCGGCCCCGAAGCTCCGCCCGCAGGTGGCGCCGGTCCGGTAGCGCCGCCGGATCACCAGCGGCAGCACGCCGGGGAGCCGGACGTCCTCGAAGGACAGGACCACCTCGCCGGTGGCGGGGTCGAGCCCCGGCAGCGGCTCGGGCGCGGCGCTCGCCCGCCGCAGCTCCTCCTCGACCGCGTCCCAGGGACGCTCGGCGTCGCCGACGCACGGGCTGATGAGCGCCACCACCGCATCCCGTGCCCGCGTCACACCCCGGTCGGTCATGCGGCCCCCGGTCGTCGTTCGTTCAGGTGTCAACCGACCGTAGTTCCGTGACGGGTGTGGTTCAACCGCCGGATTGTCACAGGTCAGGGACGTTTCGCGGCCCCGGGCCGGGCGCCGGCGCCTCGCGGCGGCGGGTGGGCTCCCGGCCCGCCCGGCGTTTGTCCACCGACGGGTCAACGAGGGACACGGACGGTGCACCTGTTGGGAGGGTTTACGGGCCGCGCGTACCCATCGTCATGCGTCGCTCACTTACCGTGCCTGGTGCAGGGGAAGCTTCGTGATGTGAGGGGTTCAGGATGAGACGTGGCACGGGCGCCAGGCTCGGTGTGCTGGGCGCGTTGGCGGTGATGCTCGGCACGCTGTCGCCGACCGCCGTCGCGCAGGAGGAACTGGAGTGGGTCGCCCTGGGCGACTCGTACACTGCGGGCATCTTCGCCGGGCCCGCGCTCGCGCCCGAGGACGGCTGCGAACGGACCCACGACGCCTATCCGCGGGTGGCGGCCCGGCAGCTCGCGGCCGATCCCGCCGCGCGGCCCGTGGAGTTGACGGCCGACGTGAGCTGCGGCGGGGCGGCCATCGCCCACATCGCGGAGGAGTCGCAGCAGCCGATCGGCAGGAACGCGCCGCCCGACGGCTGGCCCGCCGTGCCGCCCCAACTCGAAGCGGTGGACCGCGGAACGGACGTGGTGTCGATCGGAATCGGCGGCAACAGCATGCCGTTCGGGAGCATGCTCCTCAACTGCCTGCTGATCGGCGGGGATCAGCCCGACGCGGCGGCGCCCTGCGCCGACGCCTACCGGAACGCACCGCCGCAGGGCGACCCGGAGACCATCGACGCCAAGTACGCGCGGGTCGCGGCGGAGTACCGGTCCATGCTGGCGTCCGTCTCCGCGGCGGCACCCGGGGCGGAGATCGTGACGGTGGGCTACCCGACCCTGATCCCCGAGGACGTCTCCACCTGCTCGCGGTCGGACATCACCGAGTTCTCGGCCGGTCCTCTCGGTTCGATCACCCATGGCGACCTGGCCTGGCTGCGCGGTGTCAGCGAGCGGCTGAACGCCATCGTCGCCGAGGCGACGGCCGATGCGGGCGGCCGATTTGTCGATGTGGCGACCCCGAGCGAGGGCCACGACGCGTGCCGGGACGCGGGCACCAAGTGGATCGAGGGCGTCTGCGGTCCGCCCGAGACGGACGACCGGATCGACCTCGACCAGGTCTGCCTCGCCGCTCCCGAGGGGCAGCGACGGGCGACGCTGATCCACCCCAACGCGGCCGGCCACGCCGCCACGGGCGCCCAGGTCGCGGCGGCGATCCGCGAGATCGTCACCTGAGGACGAGGTGAGGACCATGTGAGCACGACCTGAGCACGACCTGAGCACGACCCGAGCGCACCAGGCGGCGGGGCGGGCACCCCGCCGCCCCGCGGGATGGTGGACGATGCGTCCGGTGTCGTTCCGCGCCGACTCCGTGGGGAACCGGCCTCGGGACTGGTAGGGCCACATGTTGAGGTGTCGTCTATTCGTCGGCGGAGACGTGTTCAAGCCCCGATGATGTGACGGGCAGTGATGTTCGGGAGCCTCCCCCTCCGCTGTTTGACCTCGCCTTGTGACTGCGAGCTTCGGTTCACTCCCTATAGAGAGCTGCCAAGCGGGGCAGTCGGTGAGTCATTTCGCTGTGGTCGTCGAAATCGAAGTTCCAGGTGGGGTCCAGCTCCGGGTATCGGATGGTGAGCGCATCGTCAGGGAGTTGTTTGCCGATCGCCATGATGTGCGCGTTCCAGACGATGCTTAGCGCCTCCTCGCAGTCGAGATCGAGTCCGTCGGCCGCTGACGCTCGCACGATGGGCAGCTCTGCCAGGGCATCGGGGTCAGCGACTATGCGCTCGAATGCCTCGCGTCCCTGCGAGATCAACCAGCCACGGAAGTAGTCGAAGCCGTCGTCGGAGCATCCACCGTTGATCACGTAGGCGGCGGCCCACAGAGGGTTCGTGTAGGAGTCTGCCATCAGGTTCCACAGCACCTGCTGAGCGGCGACGATCTCCTCGGCCGGGTGCGTGGCCAGCTGCGAGGTTGCCCGGCGGGCGACATCTTCGCCGTCGTTCGGGTTGGACGCCTGATTGCGGGCTGCCTCGATGAGCTGCCAGAACTGTCGTTTGTTCATAGCGGCGGAGCATGCCACCTGGTTCTGACATGGGGCCGGTCCCGGGAGCTTGGCCCACCGGAGCAGCCACGTCGCTCCTGTCAGCGTGTGGTCGCCGGCCACATATCGGCTCAAGGTTCCTCCGGCTTCGGTGACGGGTGCCGCTTATTCGCATCCGATGCAATGGGCGTCGGTAGGAACATCAACACAGCTGTTGGCGCAAGAACGATCACGGTCCGATCGGGTCCTCCTCGTGCTGGTCGGGGGCGGCTGTGTGCGGGCAAGATCGTCCGTCAGCGGGCGATCTCGGTGTTGGTCAGCACGCCGGCGCACGCTGGAGGCGGAGATGGTGCGGCAGTCAGCTCCGCGTCTTGATGCCGTCCAGCGCCATACCGAGAACTCGTTCCCGCTGGGCGTCGCCCGCGAAGTTCGAGCTCGCGATGCCGTTGATCAGGAGGCGTACATCCTCGAAGCCAACGTCGCTGCGGGCCTTCCCCGCGTCCTGGGCGGCTTTGAGCAGTGGCTCCCCGGCGCGGTGGATCAGTGCGATGCACGCGCCGAACAGGGGCGAGTCGAGGTTGAGGCCCTCGACGACGGCCCTCTTGGTGGTGGCGTACACGACGAACTGGCGCAGCCAGGTCGCCAGCGTCTCCCAAGGGTCCAGGTCTCCCAGCTCGTCGGCGACTCGGGCGAGGGCTTCGACTTCGTCGACGTACACGGCCTCGAGCAGTGCCTGACGGGTCGGGAAGTTGCGGTAGAGCGTGCCGATGCCGACCCCGGCGCGCCGGGCGATCTCCTCCAGTGAACCGTTGACGCCGTCGTCGGCGAAGACGTCACGGGCCGCGGCGATGAGCGCGTCGAATTTCCGCCGGCTGCTGGCGCGCTGTGGCCGGGCGACGGCGACCCGGGGCGTCTCGGATGTGCCGGGGGCGGTGGCCATGAGCCTTCCTCTCGACGGAGCACTTGCTTGCGGAGGCACCCCTCCGTTAGCTTGGAGGCACCCCTCCGCGGAGGGGTGCCTCCACTCTAGCGGACGGACAGGGCCCGATCGCGAGCGAGCCCGAACAGAAGGACGAGGACGAACATGCGGACTGTCGGAATCATCGGAAGCGGGCGCATCGGCGGCACTGTCGCGCAGCTTGCCGTCGTGGGCGGCTACTCCGTCGTCGTCAGCAACTCACGCGGCCCGGAGACCCTCGCCGACCTGGTCGCCGAGCTCGGTCCACGGGCTCGGGCGGCCACCCCGGCCGAAGCAGCCGAGGCCGGCGATCTGGTCGTGATCTCCGTGCCGGTCCGGGCCTACACCGAGATCCCGGTCGAGCCTCTGAAGGGCAAGATCGTCATCGACACGATCAACTACGATCCCCGACTCCACGGCCACATCGCCGAACTCGACAACGCCTCGACCACCACCAGCGAGATGGTGCAGGAGCACCTGCCCGCGTCCCACGTCGTCAAGGCATTCAACAACATCTTCTTCCAGACGCTGCGCGCGCTCGCCCGCCCGAGCGGGGCAGCCGACCGCACCGCGCTGCCGATCGCCGGTGATGACTCCCGCGCCAAGGCGGAAGCCTCCCGGTTCCTGGACGCCATCGGTTACGACACGGTGGACGCCGGCCCGCTCGCCGAGGGCCGGCGCTGGCAGCCCGGCACCCCGGCCCACATCCTCTACGCCGGCGAAACGATCCAGGTCGCCCAACCCGGTGACGCCGAGAAGGTGCGCAACGCCCTCGCCGCGGCCACCCGTTGAAGCATCGGCGAGAACTCACGTCAACCGCCGGATCTCCCACCCCTCTGCTCCCGACAACCCAAGGAACACCATGGCCGACATACACGGCGGCCCCCAGGTCTTCGGGGCCACCGACGGAGAACGGCGAATCGTCGAAACGCCCTACCCGGCGATCGGAGGGCAGCCGGACCTCCCGGACGAGGTGCTCGCCCCCGACGGGGAGGACATCCCCGGCATCCCCGGTCGGCGAGGGCTAGCTCCTCCAGCTCATCGCGCGCCTCTTGAAGCTGCTGGCTCAACTTCTCTGCCCGCGCCTCCCCGTTCGGCCCTTCGGGCCGTGATCGGCTCACGAAGACCCGCTGATGCACCTCCCGCCCGGGTCGTACGGACAGGCGCCTCGCTCACGCCGGGGAACCCGTGAATCCGCGACCACCGGCACGGCAGACGATCTTGAGCTTCGACAACCGCCCCCGACCCCCGCGGGCACACCATCAGCGACTCACACCAGCCCCGTGACCAGCGCAGTCGAGATGGTGGATCTCCGGTGCTCAGGCGCCGCTGGCGCCGAAGCCCGCCACGGCGAGCCGGAAGGCGCGGTCCGCCTGCGTCGCCGGATCGGTGTAATTCTCGGTGGCCAGGGCGATTCCGATGATCAGTACGAGCAGATCGTCGATGGTGATGTCCGCCCGGACAGCCCGGTCGTCAATGGCCTTGCGCAGCAGCACGGCACCGGCCGCACCGAGGTCCGCCGCACAGGAGTCCTGGGTGGCCTCGTCCTGGAGGGGCTGGTAGGAGAGGACGTCTGCCAGACCGCGTGCGGCGAGTGAGTAGGCGAGCAGCTCGCGCAGCCATTCCACCAGCGCGGAGCGGCTGTCGGGCTCGCCGCGGAGCGTATGAGCGCGATCGCACAGAGCGTGGATGCGCTGCTTGAAGACGGCTTCGAGCAGGGCCTTGCGGGTGGGGAAGTGGCGCCGCACGGTGGCCGATCCGACGCCCGCGATGCGGGCGATCCGCTCCAGGGATGCCTGGGCTCCCTGGGCCGCCACCTCGGCCTCGGCCACGGCGAGGATGTGCGTGTGGTTGCGGCGGGCGTCCGAGCGCTGGCCGGTCATGATCTCCCCATATTGATAAGTGGCGGGCCCCGCCGTATTGTAGCGAACGCGAAACGGCGGGCCCCGCCGTTTCGGGGTGCGTGACCGCTTGAGGAGATGTACACATGACCACTGCCGCAGCACCGGTCCTCGTCGCCGGTGCCACCGGGCGCCAGGGCGGCGCCACCGCCCGCGCTTTGCTCGCACGGGGAATACCGGTGCGCGCCCTGGTGCGCGACCCGAGCACGGCGCGTGCACGGGCCGTCGAGGAACTCGGCGCCGGCCTGCTCGTGGGCGATCTCACCGAACCCGCGACCCTTGAGGCGGCCATGGACGGGGTGCGGGCCGTCTTCTCCGTGCAGATGCCCGCATACACCGGGCAGGGGTTCGACTTCGCGGGCGAGGTCAGCCAGGCGGACAACCTCATGACGACTGCGCGGGCCGCCGGTGTGGAGCAGTTCGTCCAGTCCTCCACCAGCGGCGTGGGACAGCACGTCGAGGCTCCGGGCTGGGCCGAAGGACGGTGGGCGGTGATGGAAGCCCCGTTCGGCACGAAGGCGGCGATCCAGGACCGGCTGCGTGAACTCGACTTTCCCTACTGGACGTTGCTCAAGCCGTCGTTCTTCATGGAGAACTTCGAGCCGTCCATGCGGTTCTACTTCCCCCGCGGCGTCGAAGGGGGTCTGGTCACCGTCGTCAAACCGGGCACGCACCTGTCGCTCGTAGCGGCCAAGGACGTGGGCCGAGCCGCGGCAGCCGCCCTGTCCGCCCCCGCCGAGTACCACCGAGTGGAACTGGAGCTCAGCAGCGATTACCTGACCATGACCGAGATCGCCGAAATCCTCTCCCGCGCCCTGGGTGTCCCGCTGACGGCCCCGGACATGACCGAGGAACAGGCCCGCGCCGCCGGCATGGGAGACATGGGTGCCACGCACGAGTTCATGGAGGTGGTCGGCCAGCCGGCCCGGCCACGGTTCGCTCGCGCGCTGGGCATCGACCTGACCAGCTTCGAGGAGTGGGCGCACGAACACCTGCGGACCGCCGCCTGAACAGGGAGGTGTGACTGCCCCTGGCGCCAGGACGTCGCGCACATCGTCACGTGCATGCTGTACTCGCCGAACCGGCGCTCCGTTGGCCGCTTATCGGTCACCGCCCCCACTTGGGGCCGGCTCAGCGCCCAGAGCCCGGGACCTGGGCCGCCGGCGGCGGACACGCGTCTCCTCCGCGGTGGGCGACCCAGGTGGCAGCGGCATGCAGCATGGCCTTGCGCGACGCCGTGTCGGGACGGCGCTCGGCCATCTCACGTCGCATACGCAGGTATGCCGCGGCGAAGGCGTCAACGGCCACCGGATCCGCCTCTCTCCACGCCGTGCAGCCACTCGCCCAGGTTTCGGCGCCCTCCGGCGTGTGTCCGGAGGAGATGAGCTGGACAACGAACATGGCTGGGTCGATGAACGCCGCGCCGCGAGTGGGCCAGGCCCAGTCCACAGCCCAGGATCGCTCATCCCCGACGATGAGGTTGTAGGGGTTGATGTCCGCGTGCAGGAGCGCGTCCCCACGGAGGAGTCCGATCTCCGACTCGCGGGTGAGGAACCTGTCCCAGCGGGTCTCCGTCCAACTCCGGGCGACATCCGGGAGGTCCACCTTCCCGATCCTGTCGACCAGTTCCACCATGGTCGGCAGATCAGGCGAGCCCGGCTCGAAGTCCGGTCGTCGGCCTTCCGCGACCTCAAGGCCCAGGACGGCCCACCCCTCGTCCGCCGCCCCCCAGCACAGGGCCGGAGAGATGGGCTCCACATACGGGATGATCAATCTCTCGCGGTTGATGGAGGCGCTTCGCCATCCGTGATTGCGCATGGCCTTGACGAAGAACGCCCCCTTCTCGCACTCGACAACGGCTGCGAAATCCGTGCCAGGACCGGATTCAGCACGGCGAATCCCGGTCACGTCGCCTGTGTACGGGTGGATGAGTGACAGGAACGGAAGGGGCTTGGGATCTTCCGGCATGACAGTCACCTCCCGGGGCCGCAGGGGTCACTCGGAAACCCTGGGTAGCATTCCGCTAGGTCCGGTTGACACGGGGTAGGGAAATCCCCCTTCGGAGTACAGGGCGTTTGGGCAGGATAACAGGGGGTTTGGTTCGGGTAACACCTGGGTTGGCAGTCATCCTCCTTACCGGCCGCACGACGGATCACCGCATTGGCTTCCGCCATGGCCACGCCTGTGAGGATCAGGTGCAACGGGGCCAGTTGGACATTGCCGACTCCCATCCAGGTGGAGAAGACGCACGGGGCGACTCGGCCATCCGGTCCGATGGACGCCCGTCCGTCGCCGCATCGGCCGCAGAGGTTGGCGGCGTCGGGGGCTTCGCCGCCGGAACCTCGCCCGAACTCGCGAACGCGGTCGACGCCGACGCGTGTCACCCCCAAGGACCCGAGATCGCGTCGGGTCTCCTCGATGTGCCGGGCGCCGCTGGCAGCGATGATGCCGGCGCGCATCGGGATGCCGAGACGGACGGCCCTGGCGATGTTCGCCCGGGTCCTGGCGTGGCTGCGTCGGCGCGTCATGGCGTCGTGCTCACCCGCCTGGTCGGAGTAGTACGACGTGGCGAGGGCAACACCGGGGCGCTGGAGCAGTTCCCAGCAACTCTCCGAGACATGGACCAAGTTGCTGAACACCTCCGCCTGGATGCCGACGGTCAGGGTGTGTTCGAGCAGTTCGAGGAAGTCGGGATGCAGCGTGGGTTCGCCACCGATGAACTGGACATGAGTAATTCCGGCATCGCTGGCCTGATCCAGGACGCTGATCCAGTTCTCCCGGCTCATGGTGCCATGGGTGCCCTGCGGCCCGGAAGCGTTGTAGCAGTGGATGCAGTTCAGCTGGCACTTCCGTGTCAGGTCCAGCCACAGAAGTCGAGGACCTTTGGCGTTGAGCAACGGCTTTACTTCCGTGGTTGCGGTCACTCGCGTGTCCTTCCATTGTCGGATTCGCGTGTTTACATCGTGAATCAGAGAACAGCGGGAAGGAATGGAGATCTCGGCCAGCTTCAGGGGATCTCGATGAGACACACAATCGAATATGCGGCTTGCGAAGGTGCCTCGGGCATCGTCCGCTCCGAGCGCGACATGTCGTTCAGGTCAGCGGCCAGCGGGGGCCGTCGGGGGTGGTGAACCAGAGGGTGTGGTGGCCGTCCGGGTGGATGGTCAGGCCGTAACTCCCGGGCCCCGGGCGGTCGTTCTCCGCCCAGTGGGTCAGCAGCGGCGTGAGCTCGCCGATCAGGTCGCGTGGTCCGCCGCTGTCGATGTCCACCGCGCCGCCGCCTCGGCGCACCAGCCGCGCCCACGAGCCGTCGGTCCGGTCACGGAAGTGGCGCAACGTTCCGTCTGGCACGCCCATCTCCACGTTCGGCCGGGCCAGTTGGCACAGCAGGCGCGGCATGTCCCCGGCCGGGTCGGGCAGGACGGCGCTGGACCGCCGGCCCTCGGCGTCGGGGAGCCGGACCTCGCCGAGGGGCGGCAGCCGCACCATGCCGGGGAGCAACGGCCCCTCCGCCCCGCCGTCCTCGCCGACCGTCAGCGCGACCAGGGCGTTGCCCAGCCGGGCCGCGATCACCCCGCCGGGCCGCACCTCCTGCCGCCACGCCTCGGGAATCCGTTCCACGGCTTCGGTGGCCAGCAGGCCGTCGAACGGGGCGCGTGCGCCGAGCCGGTCGGCGACCAGGGCCCGCGTGTACCCCTCGGCGGGTCCCACGTGGTGGAGCGGGCCCTCGGCGGGCAGCGCGTCGAGCAGGAGGACCAGATGCGACGGGCGGAGTTCGTCGCCCACGGCGGTGTCCTCGTAGACGCCGCGCAGGTACCCCTCCTCGCCCGGCCGGTAGGTGAGCAACCAGGTCCCCCGGCGGACGGTGAACGTGCCGAGGTAGTCCTCCCGGGGCACGTCGAGGAACGCGTCCCGCCAGGCCGGGCCGATGCCCAGGCGCTCGACGAAGCGGCGCCTGAACTCGGTGGGGGACGTCACGGAAGCCTCCGTCTGCGGGGATCGACACGGCGGGCGGCCCACAGCACGGTGGTGCCGCGCAGGGTGAACGACTCACCGCTGCCGAAGTCGAGGCGTTTGCGACCGTGGGGTAGAACCATCATGTCCCGGACGGTGAAGACCTGTCCGCCGATCACGAGCTGGTCACCCAGTCGGACGGTCCCGGCGTCCACCTCGACGGACACCAGAACGCCGCGCCCGCCGCTCACCGGATCACCACCGCCGGCGCGAGCGCCATCGCGGACAGGAACTCCCCACCGACGAACGTGATTCCGAGAACCAGCACGATGCATGCGCGTCCGCCGATGGTGAGGGCGTCGCCCCGCGGTATCGAAGAGGCGTCCACGTCCACGCGCCGTATCCCGGGCTCGATCTCCTGGCCGCTGAACATCACCGCTTCTCCAGCCCTTCGAAGTGCTTGTCGATCAGCCGGTTCAACTCGGCCAGTCGCGCGCCCAGTTCTTCCGTCACGTTGTGGCCTTCGTCGTCGCCCTCGTCGGTGACCTGGGGCGGCGGCTCGTTGTTGTCGCACATGGGACGTCACCTGCCGCTCGTCGTTGTCCGGCGGTTCCACGATGGCGGGGCATGCCAACTCCCACGTAGAGTTGTCGGTTTGACACGGTCCGCAATCGACGCTCCCTTAGAATGCTCATCGTCCGGAGAAAACGCAAGCCTTCATATCGCTCGCTCGTGGTCATACTTTCGAAGAGTTGACGAGCATTGCGAAATGCAAGATTGACCGCTTTCATTCCGGGCGAAGGGACTACTTCAAGGCGAGTGAGGGAAGGGGTTGTTCATGGCGGAACCGATGACCGGTTCGACCGTTCCGAGGCGCCAACTCGGGCGGTACCTACGGGGCTTGCGCACGGACGCGCGGCTCACGCTCAAGGCGGCGGCGAGCAAGCTGGAGTGGTCGGAAGCGAAAATGTGGAGGATCGAGTCGGGTCTGACGTCGATGCGCAGCCATGACGTCCAGACCATGTGCACGATCTACGGCGCGCCGGCGGATTTGACCGAGGCGCTGATGGGCCTCGCTAAGGAGACCAAGGCGCGGGGCTGGTGGCACAGCTTCGGCGACATCATCCCGGAGGGCTTCGACGTCTTCATCGGCCTGGAGGGCGCGGCCTCACAGCTGTCCGTGTACCAGAGCGCCTACGTTCCTGGGCTGCTCCAGACCGAGGACTACGCCCGCGCCATCATTCGGGCGGGCTTCCCGGACCAGGACCAGGAGGAGATCGAACGCAGGGTACGACTGCGAATCGCGCGACAGACGCTCATCACCCGGGTGACCCAGCCGCCGACACTCCTCGTTGCGCTGGACGAGGCGCTGCTCAGGCGGCCCATCGGCGGCAACGAAGTCATGGCGGGGCAACTGGCCCGTCTGGCAGAGGTATCGAAGCTGCCGAACGTGACGATCCGGGTGGTGCCCTACGCCGCCGGGGTGCATCTGGGCCTGGTGTCCGGGTCGTTCTTCATTCTGCGGTTTCCGGTCAACGGGGACGGCAAGGAGACGGAGCCGCCCACGGTCTACGCTGACGGATACACGGGTGATCTCTATCTGGACAAGCCCAGGGAGATCGAGCAGTACGACACGGCGTTCTCCGATACGTGGAACAAGTCGCTGAGCGAGGAGGCGTCGTCGCGCCTCTTCACGGAACTGGCAGGGAGTCATGGACAGGGTTGATATAAGCGGCGCGAAATGGATCAAGTCCTCCCGCTCTGAGGGCAACGCGCAGTGCGTTGAGGTCGCCCTGCTGGGTGGCACGGTCGCGATGCGGGACACGAAGCAGGACGGCACCGGTCCGGTGCTGGCGGTGTCGGCGGCGGAGTGGTCCGCGTTCGTCCGGACCGCCGCCTCGGGCGCGTTCGACGTGGCGTAACGCCTTCAGCAACGCGCCCCCACCCAGGGGGCGCGTACTGGCGCGGTTCGTCCTGAGAGGAACTGGCTGAGGGGCAGGGAGTCATGGACAGGGTTGATGTAAGCGGCGCGAAATGGATCAAGTCCTCGCGCTCGGCTGACAACGCGCAGTGCGTCGAGGTCGCTCTCCTGAGCGGCACCGTGGCGATGCGGGACACGAAGCAGAAGGGCAGCGGCCCGGTGCTCGTGGTGTCGGCGGCGGAGTGGTCCGCGTTCGTCCGGACCGTGGCCTAACGCCTTCAGCGGGACGGCTTGCGTCCGGCGGCGAGTTCTTCCAAGACGGCGTCGGGGTCGTGCTGCTTCCAGTACCGGAACATGAGCGAGACTCCGCGACCCTCCACGCCGAACGAGCTGATCGGCCGCGACGCGTCGACGAGGAAGCGGGGCTCGTTCCACTGCTGCGCCACGACCGCCAGGGGGCGGTCGGCCACGAGGATCCACGTGGCCCTGCCACCGGCGATCGTGGCGAGGTAGTGCCGCTCCCGGAGGTGCGCGACGACGTCGGCGAGGGAGGTCTCGGGCGGCATCTCGATCGTCTCGGCGTGCGGCAGGACGTCGTCGCCCATCGCGACGCTGTCGCGATCCACATGAATCATCATCGCCGGTCGGAACCCTCCGCCCCCGTGATGCGCCCGCGCCAGATCTCGGCCTCGCCCCCGCGGCCCGTCGCGGCCATCAGGTCGGCCAACATGTCCATGGCGCCCTCATGCCCCTTCTCGGCCGCCGAGGTGAGCCAGGACTCGGCCTCCGCCGACTCGCCCGCCTCCAGCTTCAGGCGTCCCAGGTTGGCCATCGCCTGGACGTTCCCGACGCCCGCCGCCTGGTCGAACCACCGCTCGGCGTCCGCGATCTCGCCGTGGAGGACGTGCTGGATGGCCAGGTTGTTCATCGCGATGTCGAGGCCGGCGTCGGCGGCGCGCCGGTACCACTGCATCGCCTCCTCGCGGAGACCGGCGCGGCTGAGGAGGGCGGCCAGGTCGTTCATCGCCAGGACATGGCCCGTCCCGGCGGCCCGGCGATACCACCGCTCCGCGTCCTTGAGTCCCTCCGGCCGCGGCAGGGACGCGCCCAGTTCGTACATCGCCCACGGGTCCCCGGTCCCGGCGGCGCGCTCCAGCCAGGGCCACGCGTCCTGGATCCGGCCCTCCTCCCAGGCGAGCCACACCAGGCACTTGGCCGAGGCGAGGTCGCCTTCCTCGGCCGCCGGACGGAAATGACGTTCGGCCTCCTCGACCATCCCGAACCGGGCCAGCCGCGCACACCACAGCGAGGCGGCGTCGGCGTCGTCCTCGGCCGCCGCCCGCTTCAGTGCGATCTTCGCCGCGGGGCCGATCCCCTGCGCAAGCTCTTCATCGCCGCTCATGCCTCCAACCTACTGAGCCGATGTGGCCGGGCGGGAAGGAGGGCGTGGCCTGAGGCCGCCCGGGTACGAAATGTTCGGCGGTGTCCTCGGGACGCGCGTAAGAATGCGCCCATGAACGTCGATATGAGCGGCAGTGGCCTCGCCCTGCGGCGGGCGGGGCCGGACGATGCCGCCGCCCTGGTCGGGCTGCGGGTGCTGATGCTGGAGGACATGGGAACGCCCGTCGGTCGGGACGACGCGCCGTGGCGGGGCAGCGCCCTGCGGTGGTTCACCGAACGGCTCGGCGACAAGGACGAGTTCGCCGCGTTCGTCGTGGACGATCCG
This sequence comes from Streptomyces sp. SBT349, assembly GCF_001083795.1. Classification (GTDB taxonomy): domain Bacteria; phylum Actinomycetota; class Actinomycetes; order Streptomycetales; family Streptomycetaceae; genus Streptomyces. The sequence continues at coordinate 5,834 of NZ_LAVK01000109.1, read as the reverse complement.
CTCGCGGGCGTCGTCAGCGGCGCGGTCGGCTCCTGCGACCACCACGCGCCGGGGCCCACCAATCCGAGCGGGCTGTACGGATACGTGTCCAACGTGAGCACCGACCCCCGGTTCCGGCGGCGCGGCCTCGCGCGGGCCTGCGTCCACGCCCTGCTGCGGTGGTTCGAGACCGATACGCCGGTGGGCCTCGTCAATCTCAACGCCACCACCGGGGGGCAGGAGCTCTACACCGGCCTCGGCTTCGCCGCGCCCGCCTTCCCCGCCCTCCAGGCCAGGCTCCCCGCACCCCAGGCGCCGCCGGGCGACGGGCCCGGGGCGTGAAGGGCCGAGGACGGCCCCGTCGCGGAGGAGGAGATCCAGGCCCGGCGCGACCAGTTGCGGCGGGCCCGTGAGGTACTGGCGCGCGAGCCGGACCCCGCGGCACATTGGTCCGCGGGATCGAACCGGAGCGTTGCCCGCGAGGCGTCCGGGCTCCTGCCGCCCCGCGCGACGGCGCTCGCCGCCCCCGGCCCGGCCGGGGGAGGGGGGGGGGGGGCCGCCGCCGGTGCCCGCCGAGTCGGGCGAGGGCAGGCGCGTGGTCTACTCGCTCGGCCAGCAGCGGGTCTGGCTGGTGGACGAGGACCCCGGCGGCTCGGGCGAGGAGGTCGAGACGACGTACCAGGTGTACCCGAGCGCGCTCAGCCCGCCCGCCGGCGCCTACACGGTCTCCTCGCGGAACGCGCAGGGCACCGGCTCCGACGGGGTGCCGATCGAGCACACGGTGATCTTCCACACCGCCGACGACGGCTCGGTCTACGGCTTCTCGGCGGCGCTCGACGGCTCGACCCCGGATCCGGAGTCGCCGACGGGCGCGATCCGGCAGACCCGCGAGGACGGCGACGCGATGTGGCTGTTCGCGACGGCGGGCATCGCGGTCGTGGTCGTCGCCTGACGGCCCTCGTTCAGGGCGCGAGCCCGTCCAGCGAGGCGCCCCGCCACCGCGGGCCCACGCCGGTCAGCGTCACCCGGCGCGTTCCATCGCCGTCCGCGTCCCCGTTGTCCCCGTTGGCCTCGCCGGCCCCGGCGCCGCCCTCGGCGCGTTCGATCACCACATGCAGCCGGTCGTCCGACAGCTCCTCGACCCGGCCCTCGCCCCACTCCACGACCACCACCGACTCCGGCAGCGCCACGTCCAGGTCGAGGTCCTCCATCTCGTCGAGCCCTCCGCCCAGCCGGTAGGCGTCGACGTGCACCAGCGGCGGCCCGTCGCCCAGCGGCGGGTGGACCCGGGCGATGACGAACGTCGGCGAGGTCACCGCGCCGCGCACCCCGAGCCCCTCGCCGATCCCCCGGGTCAGGGTGGTCTTCCCCGCCCCGAGCGGCCCGGTCAGCAGCACCAGGTCCCCCGGCCGCAGGCGCGCGGCGAGCCGGCGGCCCACCTCGCGCATCGGCTCCGCCCCGGGAACGGTGAACGACGCGGCGGACACCGGCGTCTCAGACAGCTGGCTCATGGGGACGGATGCTACGCGCCAGCAGCCGCGCCAGGTGGTCGTTGACCGCCTTGGGGCGCTCCAGGAGCACCAGGTGTCCCGCGCCGGGCAGGATCTGGAGCTCGGCCCGGGGGAGCATGGCGGCGATGCGCTCGCTGTGGGAGGCGGGGGTCACCTCGTCCCGTTCGCCGCCGAGAACCAGGACGGGCAGGTCCTCGGCGAGCCCGTTGAGCACGGCGAGGGCCTGCTCCTTGTCGTGCCAGCCGAACGCCGGGTAGAACTCCGCCACCACGTCCATCGGCACCGACTCGATCAGGCGCTCGGCGAAGCGCGCCACGCCGGGGTCCACCTCCTCGGGCGTGCCGAAGGAGTAACGGCGCACCAGCCCCGAGTACAGGGCACCGGCCGCGCGCCTGCCGCGGTCGACCAGTTCGGGCTGCGAGCCGAGCACCCGCAGCACGCCCGGCAGCACCCGCCGCGCCGCGCGCACGGCGGCCGGGGGGAAGCCGTAGCTGACGTCGGCGAGGTTCCCCGCCGAGGTGGCGACGAACGCGACGCCCGCCACCCGGCGCGCGACGTAGTCGGGGAACCGGTCGGCCAGCGCCATGATCGTCATGCCGCCCATCGAGTGCCCCACCAGCACCACGGGCCCCTCGGGCACGGTGGCGTCGAGCACGGTCTTCAGGTCCCGGCCCAGCAGGTCGATGTCCACCGGCTCGTCGATCCGCGTGCCGGTGCGCCCGCGGCCCTGCTCGGAACGGCCGTGGCTGCGCTGGTCCCAGTAGACGGCGCGGACGGCGCCCCGGAGTGCGGCGCGCTGGAAGTGCCAGACGTCCTGGTTGAGGCAGTAGCCGTGGCAGAACACCACGGTGGGCGGCGGCTCCTCGCGGTCCGCGCGGCGGCGCAGCAGCCGCGCGAGGCGGCCCCGCGGCGCCGCCCTGGCCGCGGGGGTGGGCGCGCTCGGCGCCGCGATGGGGCCGCCCGCGCCGCCCGCGCCGTCGTCCGGCAGCCGGGGGTGCTCCGCCACCTCGTCGATCTCGTAGTACAGCTCGGTCCCGTCCTCCGCCGCCACCGTGCCCGGCGTCCCGCGCAGCGTGCCGTAGGGGCCCGCCGCGTCCAGCGCGAGCTGGGCCTGGCGGCGGAGGGAGCGGTTGACCGTCAGCCGTTCGACGGCGACGGTCGTGGCCACCGCGCCGAGCGCCGCGCCGGCTATGCCCGCGCGCCGTGCCCAGCTCATGACGCGGACTCCGCGGACTCCGTGGGCTTCCCGGTCTCCCCGTGGTAGTGCCGGGGAACGCGGTGGCCGATGCGGGTGACGATCTCGTAGCCGATGGTCCCCGTCGCGCGGGCCCAGTCCTCGGCCGTGGGCTCGCCCCGGTCGCCGGGGCCGAACAGCACCGCCTCGTCGCCGGCCGCGGCCGAGTCGCCGCCCAGGTCCACCACGAACTGGTCCATCGCGACCCGCCCCGCGACCGTCCGCCACTTCCCCGCGACCAGCACGGGGCCGCTGCCTGAGGCGTGGCGCGGGATGCCGTCGGCGTACCCGGCCGGAACGAGCGCGAGCGTCGTCTCCCCCGGCGTCGCATAGCGGTGGCCGTAGCTCACGCCGTGGCCGCCGGGGACCCGTTTGACCGAGGCCAGCCAGGCGCGCAGCGTCATCACCGGGCGCAGCCCGAAGTCGGCGGGGGTGCCGATCTCGGGCGAGGGCGACAGGCCGTACACGGCGAGGCCGGGGCGCACGAGGTCGTAGTGCGCGCCCGGCAGGGTGAGGGTCGCGGGCGAGTTGGCGAAGTGCCGTACCTCGGGGTCGAGCCCGGCGCGCGCCGCGGTCGCCAGCGCCTCGGCGAACGCGGCCCGCTGGAGCGCGATCGACGGATGGCCCGGCTCGTCGGCGCAGGCGAAGTGCGACCAGATGCCGGTGACCTCGACGGTGCCCTCGCGCTCGGCGGCGCGCGCCGCCGCCACCAGGTCGGGCCAGTCGGCGGGCTGGCAGCCGTTGCGCCCGAGGCCGGTGTCGGCCTTCAGGTGTGCCCTGGCCGTGCGGCCCGCGGCCCTGGCGGCGGAGGTCAGCTCGTTCAGGGCCCAGGGGCCGCTGACCGACACGTCCACGCCCGCCTCGACGGCGCGCCGCCAGGGCCCGCCCGGCGTCCACAGCCAGCAGAGCAGGGGGCCCGTGTCCCCGGCCGCGCGCAGCGCGAGCGCCTCGTCCGGCGTGGCGGTGCCCAGCCAGGCGGCGCCCGCCTCGCGGGCGGCGCGGGCGGAGGCGAGGAGTCCGTGACCGTACCCGTCGGCCTTGACGACGGCCATCAACTGAGCGGCGCCCGCAGCGCGTTCGCGGAGCGTGCGGACATTGGCGCGCAGCGCGTCGAGATCGATGTCGGCGCGGAGACGCCAGCTTTCTGCCGGGGCGTGATCGTTCATTGCCCTCCAGTGTCGCAGGAAGACCGCCCGCCCACGGGACAGACTGGACCCATGAGGACTGCTTACCGTGTGGAGACCGTCCGGGCCGCCGAACGGGCGCTGATGGGCCGCCTGCCCGAGGGCACGCTGATGACCAGGGCCGCCGCCGGCCTCGCCGCGGCCTGTGCCGGGCTGCTGAGGCCCTCCGTCGCCGGGTCTCGCGTGGTGGTGCTGGCCGGCAGCGGCGACAACGGCGGCGACGCGCTCTACGCGGGCGCCCGGCTCGCGCGCCGCGGCGCGGCCGTCACCGCCGTGCTCCTGTCGCCCGACCGCGCGCACCCCGGCGGGCTCGCCGCGCTGCGCGCCGGGGGCGGCAGGACCGTAACGGCGGACGCGAGGGACGCGGCGCACGCGCTGATCGCCCGCGCCGCGCTGGTGGTGGACGGCATCACCGGCATCGGCGGGCGCGGCGGCCTGCGCCCCGCCGCGGAGGAGTTGGCGCGCGCCGCGGCCGAAGGCGCCGTGCCGGTGGTCGCCGTGGACCTGCCCAGCGGCGTGGACGCTGACAGCGGCGAGGTGCGGGGCGCCGCCGTCGAGGCCGCGCTGACCGTCACCTTCGGCACGTTGAAGCCGGGGCTGCTGATCGACCCGGCCGCCGACCACGCGGGCGAGGTGCGCCTGGTGGACATCGGCCTCGGCCCCGAGCTGCCGCCCGAGCCGGACGTCGCCTCGCTGGAGGACCCCGACGTGGCCACCCTGCTGCCGCGCCCGTCCACGGAGTCCGACAAGTACCGGCGGGGCGTCGTCGGCATCGTGGCGGGCTCCGAGCGTTACCCGGGCGCCGCCGTCCTCGCGGTGGGCGGCGCGTTGCGCGGCGGCGCGGGCGCCGTCCGGTACGTCGGCCCCGCGGGCGCGGCGGTCATCAGCCGCTACCCGGAGACGCTGGTCTCCGGCGGCCCCCCGCACGAGGCCGGGCGCGTGCAGTCCTGGGTGGTCGGCCCGGGGCTCGGCACCGGTCCCGGGGCCGAGGAGGTGGTCGGCCAGGTGCTGGACTCCGACGTCCCGGTGCTGGTCGACGCGGACGGGCTCGCGCTGCTCGACGCCGAACGGGTGCGGGCCCGCACGGCGCCCACGGTGCTGACCCCGCACGCGGGCGAGGCCGCCCGCCTGCTCGGCGGCGCGCGCGCCGACGTCGAGTCCGCGCGCCTCGCGTCCGTCCGCGAGCTGGCGGCCGTATACGGCGCCACCGCCCTGCTCAAGGGCTCCACCACGCTCATCGCCGAGGAAACGGGCCCGGTCCTGGTCAACCCGACCGGCACGCCCTGGCTCGCCACCGCGGGAAGCGGCGACGTGCTCTCCGGCCTCATCGGCGCGCTCCTGGCCGCCGGCCTCCACCCCCGCGACGCGGCGGCGGCGGGCGCCTACGTCCACGGCCTCGCGGGCCGCCTCGCGCCCGTTCCCGCGATGGCCTCCACGATCACCGAGGCCCTGCCCCGGGTGTGGGAACGGTTCGTCCCCCGGCCCTGAGCCCCGTCCGCGGGCGGCTACCCCTCCGCGACCACCATGGCGGAGGCCACGCCCGCGTCGTGGCTGAGGGAGAGGTGCCAGGCGCGCACGCCCAGTTCCGCGGCGCGGGCCGCCACCGTGCCGCGCACGAGCAGCCGCGGGCGCCCCGAGCCTTCGGCGACCACCTCGGCGTCCGTCCAGCGCAGCCCGCCCGGCGCGCCCAGCGCCTTCGCCACCGCCTCCTTGGCCGCGAACCTGGCCGCGAGCGACGCGACACCGCGGCGCTCCCCGCCGGGCAGCCACAGCTCCGCCTCCACGAAGAGCCGCCGCGCCAGCTCGGGCGTGCGTTCCAGCGCACGCGCGAACCGGTCGATCTCCGCCACATCGATCCCGATGCCCACGATCACGCGCCGACCACGCTCCCCGCGGCGTCGGTGATCTCGCACCCCACGCCCACCC
>NZ_LAVK01000108.1 GCF_001083795.1 Streptomyces sp. SBT349 | reverse complement strand
GTGCGGGGGTGCGGGGCGGGGGAGTTGGCCGTTCAGGACGCGGTGCGCGCCGTTGCTTCCGGGCTGCCGGAGGCGGATGTGCTGGAGCTGCTGGCGGTGGCGCCGGGGGAGCCCGCGGAGCGGGCGGCGTATCTGGCGCTGATCGGTCAGGACGCCCAGCGGATGGCGTTGGATCCGGACGGCGCGCTGCTGGCGTTGGTCTACCGGGCCGGAACCCCTGAGCTGCGCGAGCGGCTGCGGGCGGCGCTGGCCGCCGGGGGCGACACCGAAGCGATCCGGGTGGTGGTGACCGGCGAGCGGCGCGACCGCGTCGCCGAGCTGTCGCATGAGGAACTGGACTATCTGGGCCGTCAGTTGGCCGAGGGCGGGCGGTGGGGCGAGCTGCGGCGCCTGGCCGCCGACCTGCCCCTGGCCGGGGCCGCGGCGGCGGCCCGGCTGCTGCCCGAGGCCGAACGCCAGGGCGAGGCCGGTGAGTTGCTGACCCTACTGGCCGCGCAGGACCCCGAGCGGCTGCGCGCCGCAGCCGCACGCCTCCCGCGCGAGGAGGAGACGCGGTTCGAGAAGAGCCACGGCCCGTCCTTCGCCCACTCCACCGCCCTCTTCTCGCCGGACGGCGGCGAGTTGGCCTTCCGAAGCGCGCGCAGGGAGAGGGGAACGGTTCGGTCGATCGAGCTGTCCCGGCTGATCATCGGCACGGGCGGGACCGGAGGCGTCCTGCACGGCGAGCGGGAGTGGCGGTCGCGGGGATCGTTCCACGACAGCGACGAGATCGCCCACCTCGGCGACGAACTGATCCTGATGCACCGGACGGCGGACGGCAACCAGGTGACCCGCGTCTGGCCCGAACGCCGCACGCTGGGCCATGTCGCGGCCGTTCCCCCGCTGCTGCGGAGGACGAGCCGCGGCGCCGTGCTCCTCACCGACCGGGGACTCGCGTTCGCCGACCGGGGCGCGGGGGAACTGCGGCACGTCGCCATGGACGGCGCCCCCGCCGTCGACCACTGGGAACGGCGGTGCGCCCTCGCGACCCTTCCCGAGGCGGGCCTCATCGCCGTCTATGCCGGGGGGACGATCCACGTCCTCGACGAGACGGGGCGGGTCCTCCACCGCGCGCGGCCGGCCCAGCCGCACGAACTGCGCCCGCTCCCCGGCCACCAGACGCTCGTTCCCGTGCTCTCTTTCCTGGCGCCCCACACGGTGGCGATGCACTGGACCTGCCTCTTCGTCGAGGACGGGACGAAGGAGTGGTACACCGAGACCTGGACGCTCTCGCCCCGCAAGGAGCCGCGCAGGAAGGCGCGTCGCCATGGCCCCGCGCGGGAGCTGTGGTGGCTGGAGAAGTGGCGGCGGGCGCCCCTCGACCCCGCGTTCGCCGTCAGCGTGTTCAACACGACCGGGAACGCGCAGGAGGGGCCGAACGGCCATCACCTGCCCTGGTTCGACCCCGCCCGCGACCCCGACCGGCCGTCCTACCGCTCTTCGCAGTTCCTCGCGTTGGCCCCGGGCGGCGACGCCATCGCCACCGTCGACGCGCGGTACGTCACCGTGCACAGCCGCCATCTCCCCACGGCGCGCGCCCTGTTGGAGCGGCCGTTGCTCCACGCCCGGCCGCAGGACCTCAAGGCCGCGCGGGAACTCCTGCCGGAGGTAGGGAGCGAGGGGGTGCGCGGCCGGCTCCACCTGCTCGCGACCTGCCTGGAGCACCGCTTCGGCGGGGACATCGTGCTGGGGTCGGCAGGCGGTCCCGCTACCTTCGCCGGGCCCCACGACATCGTCCTCGACACGGGCACGGGCACGGGTCCGTCCACGCGCACAGGACAGGCAGGACAGGCAGGACAGGCAGGACAGGCAGGACAGGCAGGACAGGCAGGACAGGCAGGAGAGGCAGGCGCATGACCACCCGCATCGGCATCGACTTCGGCACCGCCAACACCGTGGTGGCCCGCTGGGATCCCGTGCGCGGGGAGGGCGTTCCCGTGCCGCTCCCCGGCATCGACCTGCTCCGCGAGGCGGGCGCCGGGCCCACCCAGCGCGTCGTGCCCTCCCTCATCGCCTACGCCCACGACGCCGCCCAGGGCTCCTCCGCCCGCCGGCTCGGCGCCCAGGTCACCCCGGAACTGGCCGAACAGCCCGGCACCACCGTCTTCGCCTCCACCAAGAGCAACGTCTCGGGCCGCGCCTACGACCCGGCCCGCCCGGTCGGCGACCGCAAGATGACCGGACGGCAGGCCGCCACCGAATTCCTCGGCGGCGTCATGGCGTTGGCCCTGCTCGCCGTCGAGGACGACGACCTGGAGATCGTCGCCACCGCGCCCGTCGAGTCGTTCGACGGCTACCGCGACTGGCTGGTGCGCGAGGTCCGCGAGGGCCTGCCCACCGCCCGGCTGCGCGTCGTGGACGAGGCGACGGCCGCCGCCGTCGGCTACCGGGCGCGGCTCAACCCCGGGGACGCGTTCTGCGTCATCGACTTCGGCGCCGGAACGCTCGACATCTCCGTCGTCCGGGTCCTCGAACCGGACGCGGCCGGCGCGGGGGCGGGCGTGCGGACCCTCGCCAAGCGCGGCGTCGACCTCGGCGGGAACACGATCGACGCCCTCCTCGCCGACCACGCCATCGCCCGCGTCGACCTGCCGCCCGGCGACCAGATCGGCCGCAACCAGGTCTTCCGCCGCCTGCTGGCCTCCGCCGAGCGGGCCAAACGCGCCCTGGCGACCGAGGCGGAGACCACCCTCAGCGCCCGCGCCGCCCGCGGCGACACCGTTCACCACATCCCCGTCACCCGCGGCGAGTTCGACGCCCTGCTCCGCGACAAGGGCGTGCTGCGCCGCGTCAACCAGGCGCTCATGGCCTGCCTGGACGCCGCCGCCGCGCGCGGCTTCGGGACGGAGGACATCCGGCAGGTGTTCCTCGTCGGCGGCAGCTGCCTGATCCCCGCTGTGCAGGACATCGTCCGGCTGCACTTCGACCCCGAAGTGATCCGCCTTGAACGGCCGTTGGAGGCGGTCGCGGCCGGGGCGGCGGGCATCGCGGGCGGCGGCGAGCTGTACGACCACATCCAGCACGACTACGCCATCCGGCACGTCGACGCCGGGACGGGCGGCTACGAGTTCGAGACCCTCGTCGAGGCGGGCACCGCCTACCCCACCCCCGAGCCGGTCAAGACGCTCACCATCAAGCCCGTTCACGGCCGCCAGCGCCGACTCGGCCTCGCCATCTACGAGTTGGCGCACGCTACCTACCGCGACGCCAGCGCCGAGCTGGAGATCGCCTTCGACGCCTCGGGCGGCGCCCTCGCCGTGGCCGTCACCCCACAACACCGCCAGGAACGCGCGGTGTTGTGGCTCAACGAGGACAGCCCCACGTTCCTCGAAGCCGACCCGCCGACCCCGGCCGGGCAGGACCGCTTCCGGCTCGAATTCCGCATCGACGCCCACAAGCGCCTCACCGTCACCGCCTACGACCTGCACCGCCACCTCGTGGTGCTGGACGGCCAGCCGGTCGTCCGACTGGCCTGAGGCCGGTCGCCCGTTTCCCACAGGGATTCCCACAAGGATTCCCGCAATGAGTCCCCCAAGGAGGAGCAGCGATGTCCCACTTCACCCGCGTCCGCACCGTCCTGCGCGACCCGGGCCTGCTCGCCGCCGCACTCGCCACCGCCGGGTTCGAGGCCGTGGAGACCCACGAGACCCCGCAGACCCTCTACGGCTACCGGGGCGACGCCCGCCCCGAGCGCGCCGAGATCATCGTCCGCCGCCGCCACGTCGGCCGCGCGAGCAACGACATCGGCTTCCGCCGGAGCGCCGACGGCACCTTCGAGGCCATCATCAGCGAGTACGACCGCGCCCGTTACGGCCCCGCGTGGCTCGCCCGGGTCGCCCGCGCCTACGGCCACGCCGCCGCGCTGCGCTACGCCGAGGACCACGGGTACGAGGTGGCCTCCGACACCGTCGAGCGCGACGGCGAACGCCGCCTGATCCTCCGCCGCTACACCTGAGGCCGCCCGATGCGCGCCACGGGAAGGGGGCCTCACCCGATGGAGTGAATTCGGCCGGTGGGGTGATGGCGGTGGCGGCGCGGGGGTAGTTCAGGGCCGTTGGGAACACGCTCTGTCACGCCCGGCCCTGGAGACCGCTCATGTCGCAGCCCTTCGAACTCCCCGAGTTCTACGTGCCGTACCCGGCACGGCTGAATCCGCACCTGGAGGAGGCGCGGGAGCACGCGGCGGCGTGGGCCGAGGAGAGGGGGATGCTGGAGGGCTCCGGCATCTGGACGCGGGCCGATCTCGACGCGCACGACTACGCGTTGCTCTGCGCCTACACCCACCCCGACGCCTCCGCGCACGACCTCTCGCTGGTCACCGACTGGTACGTGTGGGTCTTCTTCTTCGACGACCACTTCCTGGAGATCTTCAAGCGGACCCAGGACCGCCCCGGCGGCAAGGCATACCTGGACCGGCTGCCCGCGTTCATGCCCATGGACGACGCGACCGCGCCGCCCGAGCCGACGAACCCGGTCGAGGCCGGGCTCGCCGACCTGTGGGCGCGGACCGTGCCCGCCATGTCGCACGGCTGGCGCCGCCGCTTCGCCGTCGCCACGGAGAACCTGCTGAACGAGTCGCTGTGGGAGCTCTCCAACATCAACGCGGGCCGCGTCCCCAACCCGGTCGAGTACATCGAGATGCGCCGCAAGGTCGGCGGCGCGCCCTGGTCGGCGGGGCTCGTCGAGTTCGCCGCCCACGCGGAGGTCCCCCAGGCGGTCGCCGCCAGCAGGCCGTTGCGCGTGCTGCGCGACGCGTTCTCCGACGGGGTGCACCTGCGCAACGACCTCTTCTCCTACGAGCGGGAGATCGGGGACGAGGGCGAGCTGAGCAACGGCGTCCTCGTGCTGGAGACGTTCCTCGGGTGCTCGACGCAGGAGGCCGCCGAGGCGGTGAACGACCTGCTGACGTCGCGGCTCCAGCAGTTCGAGCACACGACGCTCACCGAGCTCGGCACGCTCTTCGCCGACCACGGACTCGACGCCGCCGCGTGCGCGGACGTGCTGACCTATGTGAAGGGGCTCCAGGACTGGCAGTCGGGCGGGCACGAGTGGCACATGCGCTCCAGCCGCTACATGAACAAGTCCGTCGCGGGGCGCGGGGAGCGCTTCCTGCCCGCGCTGCCCGTGCTCTCCGCTCTCGCCGGTGGGTTCGGCACCTCCGCCGCGCGGATCGTCGCCCCCGTCACCACCACGCGCCGGGCGGAGACGGCGCGCGCCCGGCGCTTCACGCATGTGCCGCACCAGCGGGTCGGCCCCTCCCAACTCCCTGACTTCGACATCCCGTTCACGCTCCGCCTCAGCCCGCACCTGGAGGGCGCGCGGGCGCGCGTGGTGGAGTGGGCGCTGCGCGTCGGCATCCTGGACGCGCCCCCGTGGGACGAGGAGAAGATCCGGGACTACGACCTGCCGCTGTGCGCGGCGGGGATCCACCCGGACGCCGCCGCCGACGAACTGGACCTCTCCTCCGCCTGGCTGGCCTGGGGCACCTACGGCGACGACCTTTACCCGGTCCAGTACGGCCGCTCCCGGGACCTGGCCGGGGCCAGGCTCTGCACGGAACGGCTCGCCACCTTCATGCCGGTGGAGGACCTCGACGCGATGCCGGCCCCGGTGTCCCCGCTGGAACGGTCGCTGGCCGACCTGTGGACGCGCACCGCCGGGCCGATGGCGGTCCCGGCGCGGGCGCGCTTCCGCAACGCCATCGTGATCATGACGCGGAGCTGGCTGTGGGAGCTGGAGAACCAGGCGCAGAACCGCGTGCCCGAGCCCGTCGACTACATCGAGATGCGGCGGCTGACGTTCGGCTCGGACCTGACGATGAGCCTGTGCAGGCTCTCGCACGGCACGGGCATCCCGGACGCGATCTACGACGCCGGGCCGATGCGTTCGCTGGAGAACGCGGCGGCCGACTACGCGTGCCTGCTGAACGACGTCTTCTCGTACCAGAAGGAGATCGAGTACGAGGGCGAGGTCCACAACGGCATCCTCGTCGTACAGAACTTCTTCGACTGCGACTACCCCGCCGGGCTCCGCGTCGTGGACGACCTGATGCGTTCGCGAATGAGCCAGTTCCAGCATGTCGCGGCGCATGAGCTCCCCGTGCTCTACGACGACTTCCAGCTGGACTCGGAGGCCAGGAAGATCCTGGACGGCTATGTCCACGACCTGGAGAACTGGCTCGTCGGCATCCTCAACTGGCACCGGTACTGCCGCCGTTACACCGAGTCCGACCTCCGCCGCCACCTGCGCGGGCCCTGGGCCCTGCCGAACGCGCCAACGGGCCTCGGCACATCAGCCGCCCGCCTCTTCCGCCGCCCGGCGGCCTAGGGGTTGGTGGGTGGGGCGGCTTCCACGCTTGGCCTAGGTGGCCGGCGCTTGCCCGGGTGTCGGCTCTCATTCGAATGCACGAAAAGAGGCGCCTACGGGGGGAGGGTTCGTGGGTCGGGGCCGTCCCGGTGACCGGCCGGGTTGTGGGGTGGATGAGGTGGGTGTCCGAACGGGCGCAGCGGATGACGGCCGTTGGGGGTCGGTCTGTTCGCTGTGGCTGGGGTGGCGCGCAGCTGCTGCCGCCTCTGTGTGCCCTTGTTGGTCACCAGCCGGGCCGGTGGGGGTCGTTGCCCAACCGGGCCGTGGTGGCGGTGCGCGGTCGTCTGCCCTATTGGGCATCTGGAGGTGGGGGCTGTTCTGAAACGCGAAACACTTCGTTTTAAACAGAGTGTTGAAAACAAACCGTGCGCCGTTTCAAAACAGTCCCCGCCCTCCGATGCCCGATAGGGCAACCGAGCCCACCGGCCCGCTACATAAGCCCCGGCGGCGCGCGGGCAACGACGAATACGTGCGGCCAGGGCAGGCCCGAAGGGTGCGCGCCACCCCAGCCACAGCGAACAGACCGACCCAAGACCACCGCCATCCGCTGCGCCCGTCCGGACACCCACCTCTTCCACCCACAAGCTGGCCGGTCACCGGGACGGCCCCGACCCACGAACCCTCCCCCGTAGGTGCCTCTTTTCGTGCATCCGCACGAAACGGACACCCGGGCAAGCGCCGGCCACCTAAGCCAGGCGTAGAAGCCGCCCCACCCACAACTCGCACCAACACCAACACCAACACGCCTAGCCTGCTCCGCATGCCCGACAACACCACGCGCGCGCGGCCGTCGGGGTCGTGACGGAGTGAGGAGGGTCGATCGTGTCCATCACCACTGACTGGGGGCCGCGTGCCGAGGAGGGGGAGACGCCTCCCTCGCGGTTCGACGACCACTTGGCGGCGCAGCTTCTCGCCCAGCGCATCGTCTTCCTGGGGACGCAGGTGGACGAGGTCTCGGCGAACCGCGTCTGCGCGCAGTTGCTGCTGCTCTCCGCGGAGAATCCGCGGAGCGACATCACGTTGTGCATCAACAGCCCCGGCGGGGCCGTGACCGCCGGGCTGGCCATCTTCGACACCATGCGGCTGATCCCCAACGACGTGTCCACGCTCGCCATGGGATTCGCCGCGAGCATGGGGCAGTTCCTGCTGACCGTGGGGGCGAAGGGCAAGCGGTACGCGCTGCCCAACACGCGGATCATGATGCACCAGCCGTCCGCGGGCATCGGCGGCTCCACGGCCGACATCGCGATCCAGGCGGAGAACCTGGAGTTCACCAAGAAGGCCGTCGAGCGGATCATCGCCGAGCACACCGGCCAGAGCGAGGAGACCATCTCCCGCGACGGCGACCGGGACCGGTGGTTCACGGCCGAACAGGCCAGGGAGTACGGGATGGTCGACCGCGTCGTCGTGTCGCTGGCCGACGTCCGCCCGGCCGACGGGCAGCGAAGGACGGGGTTCTGACATGGGTCAGTACACGATTCCCACCGTGGTCGAACGCACCTCACAGGGGGAGCGCGCGTTCGACATCTACAGCAGGCTGTTGTCCGAGCGGGTCATCTTCCTCGGCACCGAGATCGACGACGGCGTCGCGAATGTCGTCATCGCCCAGCTTCTGCACCTGGAAGCGTCCAACCCGGAACGCGAGATCGCGATCTACATCAACTCGCCCGGTGGCTCGTTCACCTCGCTCATGGCGATCTACGACACGATGAGCTTCGTCAACGCGCCGATCGCGACCTTCTGCGTCGGGCAGGCGGCCTCGACCGCGGCCGTGCTGCTGGCCGGGGGCGATCCCGGGCGGCGCGCCGTGCTGGAGCACGCCCGGGTCCTGCTCGGGCAGCCCGCGGCGGGCGGCCAGCGCGGAACGGTCTCCGACCTCGCCATCCAGGCCAAGGAGATGCTGCGCATCCGCGCGCAGGCGGAAGAGGTGCTGGCCCGGCACACCGGCCGGGATGCCGCCACGCTGCACGCGGACATGGATCGGGACAAGGTGTTCACCGCGGAGGAGGCGGTGGCGTACGGGCTGGCCGACCACGTCCTCACCCGGCGGACTCCCGTGGCCGCCTGAGGCGGACCCCGGGGCCCCGGGGCCACGGGGGTCAGGCGGCGAGGCGGACCTCGCCCCGGTGGGGCGAGGCCGCCCGCCGCCTGGCGACGAGCGAGGTGGCCGAGGCCGTGGACGCGGTGGACGGCGGCGAGGCGGTGGACGTCACCGACGTCACCGACGTCGCCGAGCCGTCGGAACGGCGCCGCAGGGGACGCCGCCCGGCGCGGCGGGCGAGGTCGCGGTGCACCAGCGCCAGCAGGTCGGCCAGGCCGAGGCCCAGGGCGTGCGCGGCGGCGGCGAGCACCTCGGAGGACGCCTCCTTGCGTCCGCGTTCGAGCTCGGAGAGGTAGGGCATCGAGATCCGGGCCGCCTCGGCCACGTCCTTGAGCGTGCGCTCCTGGTCGAGGCGCTCCCGGCGCAGCACGTCGCCGACGACATGGCGCCAGAGCGGCTCCTTGCCGACGCGGGCGGGCGCCCCCGGCTCGGCCTGTTCTGGCGGTGCGGCCACGCGCGGGGCCGACGCCGCCGGGCGCAGGGGAATGACGCGGGCTTCGTTCGGCTCGTCGTGGCTCACCCTCTCAGGGTAGGAGGGCGACGCCGGGCGGGAAGGGAGCCGCGGTCCGCCCTCCGCGAAATCGGGAAGAGGCGGGCGGCACGGGGACGGGTGAACCCGTGAACGGTGGGGTCGCCGGTTGGGGTGACGAGGGGGCGGTTCCGGCGCGGGCCCTCCTTTCGCCGCACTACCGTGCTCGCGAACGAACGTCATGGCGGGAGGAGTTCCGTGCCTGGTGTCGCGCTGATGTCCCATTCGGGCGGGGACGCGCCCCTGGTGGGCATGTCCGACGAGGCCGTCGACCGATTCCTGACGGCCCTGGGCGGGGCCGTCCACGCTTTACTGCGCGACTCGGACAGTGAGCAGCGCCGCAGAGACGTGCTGATGGAGGCAGGCGAAACGTATCTGGGCCGCCCCGACAGGACCGTGCACCCGCTCATCGACTGCGAGATGGCCGTCTCCTCGACGCGCGAACGGCTGGCCGTCGACTCGGCGACGGGCCACCGCAACGCGGCGCGCGAGCTCGCCTCCTGGTGGGCCGACGCCGCCGCGGCGGCGGTGATCGCCGCCGCCGGGAACGCGCCGGTGAGCAGCGTGCGCATGGGCGCGGGCAACCCGGCGCTCCCCATGGACGAGGCCGACATCGCGCAGCTTCCCGAAGTCGACCGGCAGGCACGGCAGATGGTCGAACTCGCGGCTTGGCTCGGCCCCTCCCCCACGCCCCCGCGCCGGAGCGGAGACGGGCGGGACGGAAACGGGCGGGACGGAAACGGGCGGGACGGAAACGGCCGCGGCGGGAGCGGGACCCCCGGCGAGGACCTGATGGCGGAGGCGCTGGGCCTCGCCTCCCGCAGCGGGCTGCTGATCCACCGGGACGACGCGGGCGACATCAGGGTCACGGACGACCCGTGGCCCGAGGCGCGGCGGCGCCGCCTGTGGGGCGAGTTCTGGACCGGGCACCGCATCCCGCGCCTGCCGGGCGTCGCCGAGTTGGCGGAGCTGCTGGCCGGCACGCCCGACGCCACGGCGGAGCGCGTCCGCTCCGGGGCGCTGGCCGTCGGCCGCGCGGTGATGGCGGAGGTCAGGGTGGAGGAACTGAACACCCAGGTGGAGGCGTGGACGCGGGAGGACGCGGACGAGTTCGACCGGCTCTGCGAGGAGGTCGACCGGCTCACGGCGCTGCTCGCCACGTACGCCGGGCTGCTGACGGAGAGCCTGCCCGCGGTGCGCGCGGCGGCGGTCCGGCGCGGCTCCGGTGACGAGCCGGGGGCGCCGCGCGAGGCGTAGGGGCCGGGCCCGGAGGCGGATTGCCCCGGTCCGGGCCTCTGTTAACGCGCGTAGATGTGGGGCACCATCGTCTCCGTACCACCTGCACAGCCAGTCGACACAGCAGCAGGAAGGGTCCCCCCATGCGTGTTCGGTCCGTGGTCACCGCGTTTGCCGTGGCCGGTGCTTTCGTGGTCGGGTCAGGTGCCGGCGTCGCGGCGGCAGACAGCCGCGCCGACAGCCGCGCGGAAGGCGGCGCGGGGAGCAGCGTCGTCGCCCCGCTCCAGACCAAGCTCACCCACTCCCAGGCCACTTCGAGGTTCCAGTCCTCCGGGATCACCTGGTCCTCCTCGGGCGGCTGTTCCGACAGGAACGTCCCCACCTGCACGTCGTTCGACCAGCTCAACCTCGCGTCCGCCCAGGGCGCGCAGACGCTCCGCTCCGCCAGCGGGTGCAGCCTCAACATCACCGGTGGCACCGAGACCGGCCACGCGGGGGGCACCTACAGCCACTGGAACGGCTACAAGCTCGACTACGGCCTCAACAGCTGCATCAACAACTACGTCACCAGCGTCTTCACCTACATCGGCCAGCGCAGCGATGGCGCCGCGCTGTACGAGTCGGGCTCGGGCAACATCTACGCCCGCGAGGGCAACCACTGGGACGTCACCTATTACAACTGCGGCGGTTGCTGACCGTGTTCACCGATCGGCCCCCCGGTTAGACTGGGGGGCCGATCTTCATAACGGAAGAGGGGAGTTCCGGGGTATGGACGGATCGGTGACGGCGGTCAGCAGCAGCGGCGAGTACACGTTCACCAAGCCGAACCGGGACGGCATCACCCTGGTCGCCGGGCTCGGGGTGCGGGGAGACGTGCACGCGGGCGTCACGGTCAAGCACCGGTCGCGGATGGCGCAGGACCCCACCCAGCCGAATCTGCGCCAGGTCCACCTGATCCACTCCGAGTTGCTGGCCGAGTTGGCGGAGGACGGCTTCCATGTGCGGCCGGGCGAGCTCGGGGAGAACGTGACGACCGCCGGGATCGACCTGCTGGGCCTCCCGGTGGGCACCCTGCTCCGCCTCGGCGAGGCGGCCGTGGTGCGGGTCACCGGCCTGCGGAACCCCTGCGTGCAGATCGACACGTTCCAGGACGGCCTGCTGAAGAAGGTGATCAGCCGCGACGCCGCGGGGAACGTGGTGCGCAGGGCCGGAATCATGAGCGTGGTCGTCAAGGGCGGCACGGTCCGGCCGGGCGACGCGGTCGCGGCCGAGTTCCCGGCACACCCGCACCGCCCGCTCGAACGGGTCTGAGCGCGCCGGACTCCGAAGGGGACAGGGTTCGTTGGACGCTTCGACGAGCGCGTTGATCGTGGCCGTGGTGGGTGTCCTGGGGACGCTCGTGTCCGGCCTGCTGGCGCACCGCAGCGCGCTGCGGGCCACCACGGTCGAGCTCGCGCACCAGGAGCGGCAGTGGCAGCAGGAGCGGCGGGCCCAGGACCGGCGCGAGGAGCTGGCGGCGCGGAGGGCGGCGTACACCGCGCTGAACCAGGCGATGCGGCACTTCCACGCCGTGCTGTACCGCGATCACCAGGCGTATGCGGCGCGGGGGGCGGACCCGGAGGCACACGACCGGGACGCGGCGCACGAGCGGCGCGAGGCGGACCGGCGCGCGCTGCGCGACGCGTACGCGGAGGCGCAGATGATCGTCCCCGACGCGGTGCTGGAGACGGCCGGGAGGCTCGTGCACCACCTGAGCCGCACCCACGCGCTGCTGGGCGAGGGCGGGGCCCCGGCGGAGGAGATCGGGGAGCGGCTGGCGCGCGCCTCGGAGCGGCTGTACGAGGTCCGGCAGACGATGCGGCGCGACCTGGGGATAAGCGTCCTGCCCACCGCGCGCCCCGAGGGGTACGGCGCGAGCTGACCGCCGGTTCGCGAGCGCCGGGCGGGGTACTCGCGGACGCATGTGTGCAGCAGTGGCGCGTGGGACGGTGTCGGAGGCCCTGATCGGCGCGCTCGGGCGTGAACCCGGGCGCGCGTCGGCGTTGTGCGCCGGGGACGAGGCCGGGCGGGCCGACCCCTACGGTGACGATCTCCAGCTCGCGCTGTACCTCTGTTACGAGCTGCACTACCGGGGCCTGGACGGCGTCGACGACGGCTGGGAGTGGGACCCGGAGCTGCTGCGGCTGCGCGGGGCGCTGGAGGCGCGTTTCCTGGACGCGCTGCGCGCGGACGCGCCGGTGCACGCGGGGCCCCGGGCGGCGCAGGAGGCGCTGGACGCGCTGCTGGTGGAGCCGGTGCACGGGAAGGGTCTCTCGTTCTATCTGAAGGACGAGGGGGAGCTGTGGCAGCTGCGCGAGTACGCGGCGCTGCGCTCGCTGTACCACCTGAAGGAGGCCGACCCCCACGCGTGGGTCATCCCCCGGCTGACCGGGCGCGCCAAGGCGGGCCTGGTGGCGGTGGAGTACGACGAGTTCGGCGCGGGACGGGCGGAGCGGGCGCACCAGAGGCTGTACGCGGAGCTGATGGAGGACCTGGATCTCGACCCGGCCTACGGCCACTATCTGGAGGCGGCGACGGCGCCGCTGCTCGCCACGGTGAACCTGATGTCGGTGCTGGGGCTGCACCGGGCGCTGCGGGGCGGCCTGGTGGGGCACTTCGCCGCGCTGGAGATCACCTCGTCGCCCGGGTCGCGGCGGATCGCCCAGGCGCTGGAACGGGTGGGGGCGGGGCCCGCGGCGGTGGGCTTCCACGCGGAGCACGTGGAGGCGGACGCGGTGCACGAGCAGGTGGTGCGGCGGGAGGTCGTCGGCGGGCTGCTGGCGGACGAGCCGGGGCTCGGGGACGACGTGGCGTTCGGGGTCGACGCGACGGTGTGGCTGGAGGACCGTTTCTCCGACGCCGTGCTCTCCGCGTGGGGGCGGGGCGCCTCCGCGCTGCGGGAGCCTCCGGAGGCGGCACCGGAGGCGGCATGACCCGGGCCGGGCCGCGCGGGCGGGGTCAGTCGCGTCGCCGGGGGCGGTGGCTGGTGTCGCAGAAGGGGTAGTGGCGGCTGCGGCGGCAGGTGCACAGCGCCACCACGGGGCGGTCCGAGCGGATGGTCGTGCCGTCCTCACCGACGATCTCCACGGGGCCCTCGATCAGCGTGGGGCCGCCGCGTTCCTGCGTGATCCGCCGGGCGCGCTCCCGCGGTGCCGGGCGGGCGTCGTCGGGCCCCTGGTCCCCCGGCTCCGGGTCCTCGGTCGGCATCGGCATGAACGGCTCCTCCCTGACGGCGTGGAAACCCGCGAGTACCCACGTTCCCCTGCCCGACGCTTTGCGCCAGAATGGCGACGTCTGATCGGGATCAGCGCGAGGGGAATCGTTCATGGCTCACGAAGTACGCGGCGTCATCGCACCCGGCAAAAACGAGCCGGTCCGGGTGGAGACCGTTCTGGTCCCCGATCCCGGGCCCGGTGAGGCGCTGGTGCGGGTGCGGACGTGCGGCGTGTGCCACACGGACCTCCACTACAAGCAGGGCGGGATCAGCGACGACTTCCCCTTCCTCCTCGGCCACGAGGCCGCCGGCGTGGTGGAGGCCGTGGGCGAGGGCGTCGCGGACGTGGCGCCCGGGGACTTCGTCATCCTGAACTGGCGCGCGGTCTGCGGCCTGTGCCGGGCGTGTCTGCGCGGTCGCCCGCAGTACTGCTTCGCCACCCACAACGCGAAGCAGCGCATGACGCTGGCGGACGGCACGGAGCTGTCGCCCGCGCTGGGGATCGGCGCGTTCGCCGAGAAGACGCTCGTGGCCGCCGGGCAGTGCACCAAGGTGGATCCGGCCGCCTCCCCGGCCGCCGCCGGGCTGCTCGGCTGCGGCGTGATGGCGGGCATCGGCGCCGCGATCAACACGGGGAACGTCGGCCGTGGCGACAGCGTCGCGGTGATCGGCTGCGGCGGCGTGGGCGACGCGGCGATCATGGGGGCCAGGCTGGCGGGCGCCTCGAAGATCATCGGGGTGGACATCGACGCCAGGAAGCTGGAGACGGCCAGGGCGCTCGGCGCGACCCACACCGTGGACGCCACCTCCGCCGACCCGGTGGAGGCGGTGCGGGACCTGACCGGCGGGTTCGGCGCCGACGTGGTGATCGAGGCCGTCGGCCGCCCCGAGACGTACAAGCAGGCGTTCTACGCCCGCGACCTGGCGGGAACGGTGGTGCTGGTCGGCGTGCCGACGCCGGAGATGACGCTCGAACTCCCGCTGCTCGACGTGTTCGGCAGGGGCGGGGCGCTCAAGTCGTCCTGGTACGGGGACTGCCTGCCCTCGCGGGACTTCCCCCTGCTGATCGACCTCTACCTCCAGGGCCGCCTCGACCTGGACGCGTTCGTCAGCGAGACCATCGCGCTGGACGACGTGGAGGCCGCGTTCGACCGCATGCACGCCGGTGACGTGCTGCGCTCCGTGGTGGTGCTGTGATGGCGGCCCGGATCGAACGCGTCGTGACCTCGGGCACGTTCACGCTGGACGGCGGCGCCTGGGACGTGGACAACAACGTGTGGATCGTCGGCGACGACAGCGAGGCCCTGGTCATCGACGCCGCGCACGACGCCGACGCCATCGCCCGGGCGCTGGGCGGCAGGACGCTACGCGCCATCGTGTCCACGCACGGGCACAACGACCATGTGAACGCCGCTCCCGCGCTCGCCGAGCGCACCGGCGCGCCGGTCCTGCTGCACCCGGCCGACCTGCCGCTGTGGAAGCAGACGCACCCGGACCGCGCCCCGGACGGGGAGCTCGGTGACGGACAGGTGATCACCGTCGCCGGAGTGGAGCTGACCGTGCTGCACACGCCGGGGCACGCGCCCGGCGCGGTGTGTCTGCACGCGCCGGAGCTCACCACCGTGTTCACGGGCGACACGCTGTTCAGCGGCGGGCCGGGGGCGACCGGGCGATCGTTCTCCGACTTCCCGACGATCATCGACTCGATCAGGGACCGGCTGCTCGGCCTCGCCCCCGAGACGGCCGTCCGCACCGGTCACGGCGACGGGACGACGATCGGGGACGAGGCGCCGCACCTGGCGGAGTGGATCGCCCGGGGGCACTGATCCGCTCCCGCGGCGGTCGGCGTCAGTCCTGGTAGATCACGTTGTTCCCCGGACCGCCGGAGATCTCGTCCACGCCCCCGCCGCCGGAGATGCCGTCGTCCCCGCTGTTGCCGAAGATGATGTCCGCGTCGTCCCCGCCGTACAGCTCGTCGTCGCCGGGGCCGCCGCGGATGTCGTCCTCGCCCGCGTCGCCCTGGGCGTAGTCGTTCCCGCCCTGGCCCAGGATCACGTCGTTGCCCGGCCCGCCGAAGAGGCTCTCGTTCGCGTCGGCGCCGATCAGGGTGTCGTGCCCGTCGCCCCCGTCGCCGTACCCGAAGACCGGCAGCTGGATGGTGTCGTTGCCGGCCTCGCCGAACTGCGCGGCGCCGCCGGACAGGGCGTCGTTCCCGGCGCCGCCGTGGAACGTCTGGGCGGTCACCCCGCCGTGCAGGAAGTCGTCGCCGTCCTCGCCGTGGATCGCGCCGTCGCCGCCCACGCCGATGTACGCGTCGTCGCTTCCGTCGCCGAGGTGGACGCTGAGCCGCGGCATGTCACCCGACCCGTCGATCACGCAGGCCACGACCGTCGTGTCGTTCGGGTACGGGTGCGTGCAGCCCTCGCCCGGGGTGATCGGCACCACGTCGTTGAACAGGAACAACTCCTCCGAGCCGACCTCGGTGACGTGGAGTTCGTTGTACTCCCCGGCTCCCGCCCGGAAGTACGCCGCGTTCCCCTCGGACCAGGCCGTCGCCGCGCTCTCCGCGGCTCCCGCCGACGTGGTCCCCGCCGCCGCTCCGACCAGCGCCGCGGCGCCCAGTAAGGTCATGACGTTTCGCATGCGTACCCCCCACGAGTCCTTGTGCGTCGGCCGGTACGACTCCCCGGGGGCCGGAAGGGTTGTACCGGGCCGGGGGTCCGGGGGTCCCGGGGGCGGATTTCAGTGGTCTGTGGACCTGACCTAACCGAGCGTACGGCCAGCGTTTACCATCAGGTCACCTCCGCGTATCCTGACTCGCTGGTCGCGTGTTTACGGTCATGCCTGTCCTGCTCACTGCCCCTGGAAAACCGGTGCCCAAGCTCTCAGTCATCGTCGCCTGCCACAACGTGCAGGAATTCCTCCCCACCACGCTGCGCAGTCTCGCCAGAAACGCGGGCCCCGACACCGAGTTCCTCCTGGTGGACGACCGGTCCACGGACGCCACGGGCGAGATCCTGGGGAGAGCGGAGGGCGAGCTGCCCCGGGCCAGAGTGATCCGGCACGACACCAACCTGGGCATCTCCCAGGCGCGCAACACCGGCATCGAGGCGGCCCGCGGCGACCACCTCACCTTCCTCGACGGCGACGACTGGTACGCGCCGGGCTATCTGGACCAGTTGACGGCGGCGGCCCGGTCGATCGACTGCGACTACATCCGCACCGATCACGTGCAGTCCAACGGCAGGCGGCGCACGGTGACGCGCGCCCCGGCGCCCCGGCGCGGGGTGCCGATCAGCCCGCGCGACGCGATCGCGCCGGCCGACCGCAAGACGATGGTCGACTATCCCTTCGTCTGGGCGGGCGCGTACCGGCGCTCGCTGTTCGAGGAGGGGCTGCGGTTCCAGACGCATCTGCGCACGGCCGAGGACCGGGTCTTCTGCTGGCAACTGCACCTGCGCGCACGGTCGTTCGCGTCGGTGGGCCTGCTGGGGATGTTCTACAGGCGGGGCGTGACCACGTCGTTGACGCAGATACGTGACGACCGGCAGCTGGACTTCCTCCCGGCGCACGACCTGATCCTCGAGGACGTCATGGGGGACCGGGAGTCGGAGCGTTTCCTGCCCAAGATCGTGCGGACGTACTGTGCCATGATCGCCTTCCACGCGGCCAACGCCGACCGGTACGAGTCGGACGCGGCGCGGCGGTTGAAGCAGGAGTCGGCGGCGGCGCTGAGGCGCTTCCCGCCGCAGCTGCTGGAGCGGACACTGGTGGCCATGGGCGATGAACGGGGCAGAGTGCTCAGGCGGTTGCTCGGCCGCGGACGGAAGGCGGCCTGAGGCGATGAGCGCGACGAACACGGGCCAGGCGGGCGCGGCCTACCCTCCGGGTGAGCGCGTCCAGATCTTCGAGGTCTCGACGCTGTACGGGGCGGCGACGATCGCCGCGGCGCTCGACGCGGGGCAGTTCGGGCGGAGGGGCTCGGCACGCCGGGTGCTGCTGGTGTCGAACAACGCGGCCGTTCCGGAGACGGCGTCCGGCCTCGACGAGATGACGGGCTGGCGGCGGATCGCCGCCCGTTTCGACCAGGTCGTCGACTGGAACGAGACGATCAGCCCGCACCACCCCAGCGACTGGGGCCCCGCGGACCGGGACGCCCCGCTGTGGGAGCGGCTGCTGCGGACGCGGTGGGGGATCGGGGACGGCCCCGTCGAGCTCGCGGTCGAGTCGGTGCACGCGAAGCCGGCGTCGGCGCTCGCGGTGATCTTCGGCGACGCGGATGTCCACGTGTACGCGGACGGGCTGATGAGCTACGGGCCGACGCGGGACAAGCTGCCGCCCGAGACGTCGATCCGGGTGCGGCGGCTGCTCCACCTGGACCTGGTGCCGGGGCTGCGTCCGCTGCTGCTCGCGGAGCACGAGGTGCCCTCCGAGGTGGTGCCGAACGACGCGTTCCGCGCGGTGCTCGACGAGATCAGCGCGCAGCACGAACCGGCGGTGGCCGAGGCGGGCGCGGGCGCCAAGGTCGCGGTGATCCTGGGCCAGTACCTGGCGGCGCTCGACATCCTCACCGCGCGCGAGGAGGAGGCGCTGCACGAGCGGATGCTGCGGGGCGCGGCGGCGGCCGGGTTCCGGGCGGTGGTGTTCAAGCCGCACCCGACGGCGCCCGCGCAATACTCGCGGGTGCTGGAGAAGGCGGCGGCGGAGGCGGGGGTGCGGCTGACCGTGCTGGACACGCCGATGCTGGCGGAGACGGTCTTCGACCACCTCAAGCCGGGTCTGGTGGTGGGCTGTTTCTCGACGGCGATGCTGACGGCGTCCGTGTACTACGGGGTGCCGATCGCGCGGGTGAGCACGAAACTGCTGCTCGATCGGATCACGCCGTACCAGAACAGCAACCGCATCCCCCTGACGATCGTGGACCTGCTGGTGCCCGACCTGGAGAAGGCGAAGGCCGGCGAGGTGGTCACGGCGCGGGCGGACGCGGCCGAGCGGGTCGCGCCGCTGGTGCGGACGGTCGGCTTCTGCATGCAGGCGAAGACGAACCCGGGGCTGCGCGGCGAGGCGGAGGCGTGGCTCGACGCGCATCTGAACGAGACGACGTGGCGGTACTTCAAGCGGGCGCGGCTGACGGCCCTGGCGCTGCCCGGGGGGTTCGCCTCGGGAATCACGCGGCAACTCCCGGGGGGCGGAACGGCACTGCGGATCGCCCGCAAGGTCCGAAAGGCGACGTTGCGCAACAAGTAGCCCTGCCGGGGACCACACCACGCACCGACGCGCCCCGCCCCCCACGGGCCCACCGCCTGGCGGCCGAGACCACCGTGGGCCCCAACTCCCCCGCCGCGCGGGCGGGTTCGGCTTGGCGCAAGACCACTTCGTGGCCGAGACCACCGTGGTCCCCAACTCCCCTTCGGTGCGAGCGGGGTCGGCCTCCCGAGGGGCCACCGCCTGGTGGCCGTTACCACCGTGGTGCCCAGCTCCTCCGAGGCACGGACCGCGGCACTGACGCGCCCCGCCTCCCGCGGGGCCGCCCACCGCCTGGCGGCCGAGACCACCGCGGACCCCAACTCCCCCGCCGCGCGGGCGGGTTCGGCTTGGCGCAAGACCACTTCGTGGCCGAGACCACCGTGATCCTCAACTCCCCCGAGGCACGACTGGCGGGGGTCAGACCCGCGGCGCGGACCGCGGCGCGGGTGGGTTCGGGCTGGCGCGGGGTCACCGCTTCGTGGCCGTGACCACCGTGGTGCCCAGTTCCTCCGAGGTATGGGTGGCGGGGGTCAGGCCCGTGGCGTGGATCGCGGTGTGGGCGGGGCCGGTCTGGCGCTCCGTGGTCTCGAAGAGGACCGTGCCGCCCGGGGCGAGCCAGGCGGGTGCCTCGTTCACCACGCGCCGCAGGACGGCCAGGCCGTCCTCGCCGCCGTCGAGGGTGACGGGTGGTTCGTGGTCGCGTGCCTCGGCGGGCAGGAGCGCGAGTTCGCCGGTCGGGACGTAGGGGACGTTCGCCGTCAGCAGGTCGATCCGGCCGCGCAGGGTGGCGGGCAGGGCTGCGAACAGGTCGCCCTCGTGGACCCGGGCCCCGGTGGCGGCCAGGTTGCGGCGGGCGCAGGCGACCGCGGCGGGGGGGACGTCGGCGGCGTGCAGTTCGGCCGGGTCGAGGGCCGCGGCCAGGGCGGCGGCCACGGCGCCCGAGCCGCAGCACAGGTCCACCACGACCGGCCGCGCCCCGGCCAGGGCGATCGCGCGGCCGACGAGGAACTCCGTGCGGCGGCGCGGCACGAAGACGCCGGGGGCGACCGCGATCCGCAGGCCGTGGAACTCGGCCCAGCCCAGCACCTGCTCCAGCGGCAGACCGGCGACCCGCCGGTCCACCATCGCCGTCAGTTCCTCCGGCGTCCGGGCCTGGGCGGTCAGGAGCCGCGCCTCGTCCTCGGCGAAGACGCAGCCCGCCGCCCTGAGCCGTTCGACCAGCCCTTCGGCCACCTGTTCCGCCCCGCGGGCCTCCGGCGTCATCCCAGCCAGCGCCGCAGGCCGAGCCTGCCCCACAGCAGGCTGGCGCCGTATGACAGGACGGTGGTCATGGTGAACATGGCCAGCAGCATCCCGACCGAGCCGAGCGGGCCCGTGTCGGGGCCGACCCAGCGCTTGACCAGTTCCTCGACGAAGAAGACGTGCACCATGTACGCGCCCATCGCCGCCCCGGCCAGGCTGGTGAGGCGGGGACGCCACCGCTCGGGGATCCGGATGCGGGTGATCAGCATCAGCAGGCTGAAGGTGAGGACGGCGACGAACGGGTGGGCGTTGGGGATCACGTAGTGGACCTGGGTGTCCCAGTAGACGACGCCCGCGCCCGAGACGGCCATCACCGGGACCATCAGCCAACGCCCGCGCCGGGACAGGCCCTTGGGCAGCGCGAACAGCATCGCGCCGAGCACCGCGTACACCACCGAGTAGGTGCCGAAGCCCCAGCCGACGGCCGGGGACGTCCAGCCGGTGACCTCGCTGACGGTCGAGAGGATGTACGGGAGGCTGCCGATCACGAGCAGCGCGGCGCCGAGGCCCCAGGGGCGCTGGCCCGCGCGGATCAGGACGACGAACGCCAGGGCCGAGATGATCGGGATATAGGCATACAGGAACCACAGGTGGTACGCGGGCTGCACCGAGCCGAAGATCGCGTCCACGCCCAGCTCGGTCATCGGCCGGTCGTTGGTGTCGCGCAGCCAGGCCCAGGCGAGATAGGCGGCGGTCCACACGTACAGCGGGAGGCCGTTGCGGATGATCCGCTGCCACATGCGGGCGCTGTCCTTGGGCGGGGCGCCCATGAGCACCGCCCAGCCGGCCATGGCGAAGAACATCGGCACGGCGAACTGGTTGAGCCCGTCGGCTATGTGGCCCGCCCAGTAGGCGCTGGGGCCGTTGGACTCCTCGCGGTCGACGGCGAGGATGAACGCGCCCGCGACATGGCCGAGGATGACGGCGCACGAGCAGATGAGCCGCATCAGGTCGATGTCGAAGCGGTGCTCGTTGGCCGGACTGGTGCGCGGTCCCGGGACAGGGGTCAGGGTGTCCCTGTCGGTGGGCGCGCCGGTCTCCGGAGTCGCGAGGGGTGCGTGGTGGGTGGCCATGGGTTCCGATCGCTGGTCGGCGCGTGCGTCGCGCGTACGTGCGGGTGCGGTGCGGTGCGGTGTCGTACTCGTGCGATGTGGTGCGGCAGCGGCGGCGCCGGACCTGGCTCGCTCCGGAGTGCGGTGCTCGGGCACTTCTAGCGGTTTTCGGCCAACCGGCCTTCGCCACAAGGTGGCCACTCGGTGAACTCCGGAGGACCGGTCGGTGCCGACGCCTGGCACCGCTGGCGGTCAGGGTTCTTCCCGACAGGATCTCATCCAAGCCGGTCCCCCCTGGCCGTGGGAAGTCCGGGGAG
>NZ_LAVK01000107.1 GCF_001083795.1 Streptomyces sp. SBT349 | reverse complement strand
GCCCGCGCCGCCGCCCGCGCCGTTTCCGCGGGCGGCGGGCGGGTACTCGCCGCACCTGTCTGTCGTGTGTTGGGAGGTGGCGGTGGCGGTGGAGACGGATGCCTACGCGGCCGTGGAGCCGGACCCGGACGGGGAGCACCTGCGGGTCACCCTGGACTCGGGCCGCACCCTGCGGATGACGTGCACCGTGCCCGTGGAGGGCGTGCTGCGGCTGCGGCAGGAGGGTCCGCGTGCCACTCCGGACGACGGCTCGCCCGTGATGACCGCCGTGGCGCCGCGCCCGGCCCGGATCACCGCGACCGACGGCGGCGTCGAGATCACCGGGCCCGGCGTGCACGCGGTCTGGCGCGGCGGCCAGGGTCTGTCCTTCGGCGCCTACGAGCGGTTCGCCGACCCGGCCGCCGACACCGTCCCGTTCTCCGCCGGGTACCGGCCGCCCTCGCCGGGACATCCGGCGGGACAGTGGGTGGAGACGATCCACCTGGCGCCCGACGCGGCCGTCTACGGCGGCGGCGAGAGCTACCAGGGCATCAACCTGCGCGGCAGGCACCGCAGGCTGCGCAACACCGAGGAGACCAGGGCCGCGGGCCGCGACTCCGCCTACCTCAACGTCCCGCTGCTGTGGTCGGACGCCGGCTGGGGCCTGTTCGCCCACACCGGGGGAGCGGTCATGGCGGACCTGGGCGCCACCCACTCCGAGGCCGCCATGATCGAGATCGGCGCCGAGACCCTGGACCTCTTCCTGCTCTCCGGGGACGCCCCGGAGATCCTGCACCGCTACCAGGCCCTCACCGGCCAGCCGCGCGACCTGCCCGAGTGGGCCTTCGGCGTCTGGATGAGCCGCTGCTCCTACTACACCGCCGACGAGGTGGTGCGGACCGTGGACGAACTGCGCGACGCGGGCTGCCCGGTGGACGTGGTGCACGTCGACGAGTGGCTGGAGGAGTCCGTGCTGAGCGAGGCCTCCTGGTCCACCGGCGCCGACCGGCGGCGCTTCCCCGCGGGCTGGACCGCGCCGCTGCGCGAGCGCGGCGTGCGCACCAGCCTGTGGATCAACCCCTATGTCACCCGCTCCAGCCCCCTCGCCCGCGAGCTGGCCGACCGCGGCTTCCTCGTCACCGACGGCGAGGGAGAGCCGGTGGCCACCGCCGACAACCCCCGGACCTGGGTGATCGACTTCACCAACCGCGGCGCCCGCGCCTGGTGGATCGACCGGGTGACCCGCACCCTCCACGAGGAGGGGAACGCGGCGTTCCTCGCCGACTTCGGCGAGGAGATCCCCGAGAACGCCGTCTTCGCCGACGGCACCCTCGGCTACGAGCGGCGCAACAGCTACGGCCTCATCTACCAGGACGCGGTCAACGAGAGCGGCCTCGCCGCCCGGGAGGGCGACTTCCTGTCCGTCTCCCGTTCCGGCACCGCCGGTTCGCAGCGCGACCCCGCGCACTGGGCCGGGGACATGCCCTCCACCTGGGGCGGCATGGTCTCCACCCTGCGCGCCGTCATGTCGATGGCGCTGTCGGGCGTCGGCGTCGTCACCTATGACGCGGGCGGGTACTGGACTCCCGAGTCCTACCGGGCGGCGCTCGCCCAGCGCGAGACCAGGGAGCCGGGCGTGCTCCCCACCGACGTGGAGCCGGAGCTGTACGGCCGGTGGGCGCAGTGGGCCGCGTTCTCGCCGATCATGCGCTTCCACGGAACGGGCCGCCGCGAGCCCACCGCCTATCCGGAACCGGCCCGCGGCGCGGCCATCGCCGCCTGCCGGCTGCGGCACCTGATGCGCCGCTACATCGCGTCGGTGGCGACCGGCGGCCTGCCGCTGATGCGGCCGATGCCGCTGGCCTACCCCGGCGACCGCGCCGCCAGGGACGCCGACCTCCAGTACCTCTTCGGGCCCGACGTGCTGGTGGCCCCCGTCCTGGAACCGGGCGGGTGCCGTCGGCTCTACGTACCCGAGGGGGTGTGGGAGCCGCTGCTCTGCGCCGCGCCCATCGAGGGTCCCGGCTGGCGTGAGATCCGCTGCGCGCCGGAGGAGTTCCCCGCCTATGTGCGCGCGGAACGGGGCCGCGCCGCGGTTCTGGACGACTGACCGGCCCGGCGGGCGACCCGGCTCAGTCCCGCGGGCCCCGGAACGCCTCCAGCAGGTGCCGGGCCGCCAGGGTCGCCGTCAGATCGCCGCGCCGGACCCGCTCCTCCACCACGGGTGCCGCCGCCCGCACCCCCGGGTGGCGCTCCAGGTCCGACAGCAGGTGGTCGCGCACCATCGACCAGACCCACTCCACCTGCTGCCGGCGCCGCTTGGCCTCCAGACGCCCCGAGGCGGCCAGCGTCGAGCGGTGCCGCTCCAGCCGTTCCCACACCGTGTCGAGCCCGGCCTGCTCCACCGCGCTGCACGTCAGCACCGGCACCGTCCAGCCCTCCTCGGCCGGGTGCATCATCCGCAGCGCCCCGGCCAGCTCCCGCGCCGCCGCCCTGGCGTCGCGCAGGTGGGGGCCGTCCGTCTTGTTCACGGCGATGACGTCGGCCAGTTCGAGCACGCCCTTCTTGATGCCCTGGAGCTGGTCGCCGGTCCGCGCCAGGCTCAGCAGCAGGAACGAGTCCACCATCCCCGCCACCGCCGTCTCCGACTGGCCGACGCCCACGGTCTCCACCAGCACCACGTCGTAGCCCGCGGCCTCCATCACGACCATGCTCTCGCGCGTGGCCCGCGCCACCCCGCCCAGCGTTCCCGCGCTGGGGGAGGGGCGGACGAACGCCGCCGGGTCCACGGCCAGGCGCTCCATCCGGGTCTTGTCGCCCAGGATGGAGCCGCCGGTCCGCGTGGAGGAGGGGTCCACGGCGAGCACCGCCACCCGGTGGCCGAGCCCGGTGAGCATCGACCCGAACGCGTCGATGAACGTGGACTTGCCCACCCCCGGCACCCCGCTGACGCCCACCCGGCGCGCCTGCCCCGCGTGCGGGAGCAGGTCGAGCAGGAGGCGCTGCGCGAGCTCCTGGTGGTCGGCCCTGGTGGACTCCACCAGCGTGATCGCGCGGGCGATATGGGCCCGCGAGCCCTCCAGCACGCCCTTGGCGTAGGCGTCGATGTCGATCGCGCGCGGCACCCTCACTCCACCCGAAGCTCGTGCCCCAGGGCGGAGGCCACGGTGGTCAGCAGGTCGAACGCGGCGTCCGGGATGACCGTTCCCGGCGGGAACACCGCCGCGGCCCCCGCCTCGTGCAGCGCCTGCACGTCGCCCGGCGGGATGACCCCGCCCACCACGATGGTGATGTCCTCGCGCCCCGCCGCGGCCAGCTCCTTCCGCAGCGCGGGAACCAGCGTCAGGTGCCCCGCGGCCAGCGAGGAGACGCCCACGACGTGCACATCCGCCTCGACGGCCTGCCGCGCCACCTCGCCCGGGGTCTGGAACAGCGGGCCGACGTCCACGTCGAATCCCAGGTCGGCGAAGGCCGAGGCGATCACCTTCTGGCCCCGGTCGTGGCCGTCCTGCCCCATCTTGGCCACCAGGATCCGCGGGCGCCGCCCCTCGGCCTCCCCGAACGCGTCCACCAGGCGCCGGGTGCGGTCCACCCCCGGCGCGCTCTTCGCCTCGTCGCGGTACACCCCGGAGATGGTACGGATCTGCGCCGAGTGCCGCCCGAACACCTTCTCCAGCGCGTCCGAGATCTCGCCCACCGTCGCCTTGGCGCGCGCCGCGGCGACCGCCAGGGTCAGCAGGTTCCCGTCCAGGTCCGCCCGCCGCGTCCCGTCCTCGGCCGCGGCGGCCGTCAGCGCGCCGAGCGCCGCCCGGCACGCCTCGTCGTCCCGCTCCTCGCGCAGCCGCCGCAGCTTCTCGATCTGCTGGACGCGGACCGCGGAGTTGTCGACCGCGCGCACCTCGATCTGCTCGTCGGCGTCCACGCGGTGCACGTTCACGCCCACCACCGGCTGGCGCCCGGAGTCGATGCGCGCCTGGGTCCTGGCCGCCGCCTCCTCCACGCGCAGCTTGGGCAGGCCCGCGTCGATGGCCTTGGCCATGCCGCCGGCCTCCTCGACCTCCTGGATGTGCTGCCAGGCCCGCCGCGCCAGGTCGTGCGTGAGCCGCTCCACGTAGGCGCTGCCGCCCCACGGGTCGATCACCCGGCAGGTGCCCGACTCCTGCTGGATCAGGATCTGCGTGTTGCGGGCGATGCGCGCCGAGAAGTCCGTCGGCAGCGCCAGCGCCTCGTCCAGCGCGTTGGTGTGGAGCGACTGCGTGTGGCCCTGGGTGGCGGCCATCGCCTCCACGCAGGTCCTCGTCACGTTGTTGAAGACGTCCTGCGCCGTCAGCGACCAGCCGGAGGTCTGCGAATGGGTCCGCAGCGACAGGGACTTGGGGTTCCCCGGCTCGAACCCCGACACCAGCTTCGCCCACAGCAGCCGCGCGGCCCGCAGCTTGGCGACCTCCATGAAGAAGTTCATCCCGATCGCCCAGAAGAACGACAGCCGGGGCGCGAACGCGTCCACGCCGAGCCCCGCGTCGAGCCCCGCGCGCAGGTACTCCACGCCGTCGGCCAGCGTGTACGCCAGTTCGAGGTCGGCCGTCGCCCCGGCCTCCTGGATGTGGTACCCGGAGATGGAGATCGAGTTGTACCGCGGCATCCGCTGCGAGGTGAACGCGAAGATGTCGGAGATGATCCGCATCGACGGCTGCGGCGGGTAGATATAGGTGTTGCGGACCATGAACTCCTTGAGGATGTCGTTCTGGATGGTCCCCGCCAGCTTTTCCGGGGGCACCCCCTGCTCCTCGGCCGCCACGATGTAGAGCGCCAGCACGGGCAGCACCGCGCCGTTCATCGTCATCGACACCGACATCCGGTCCAGCGGGATCCCGTCGAACAGCTGCCGCATGTCGTAGATCGAGTCGATCGCGACCCCGGCCATGCCCACGTCGCCCGTCACCCGCGGGTGGTCGCTGTCGTAGCCGCGGTGCGTCGGCAGGTCGAACGCGACGGACAGGCCCTTCTGCCCCGCCGCCAGGTTCCGCCGGTAGAACGCGTTGGACTCCTCGGCCGTCGAGAACCCCGCGTACTGGCGGATGGTCCACGGCTGGTTCACGTACATCGTCGGGTAGGGGCCGCGCAGATACGGCGCCGCGCCCGGGTACGTCCCCAGGAAGTCGAGCCCCTCCAGGTCCTCGCCCGTGTACAGCGGCTTGACGGCGATGCCCTCGGGCGTCTCCCACACCAGGTCGTCGGCGCCGCGGCCCGCGGACTCCTTCACCGCCGTCCGCCACTGCTCGGCGCCGCCGCCGACGGACGCCGGTCCGAGACCGATGCCCGCGAAGTCGGGTATCTGCATCACGCCACTCCCACGTGGTCGAGAACGGAGGTGAGGACGGCGACCGCGTCGCCGCCCGCGAAGAGGAACTCGTCGACGCCCGCCCGCCGGTACGCCTCCCGCGCCTCACCCGGCCTGCCCGCCAGGAACACCAGGCTCGCGCCGCCCGCCTTCAGCGCCGCGGCCACCGCCTCCGCCTCCTCGGCGTACCGCGCGTCGCTGGAGCACAGGCACGCCACGGCGGCCCCGCTCGCCGCCAGCGCCGCCGCGGCGGAACCGGCGTCCACCGTCACCGGCTCGTGCACGGGCTCGATGCCGGCCGCGCGGAAGAGGTTCGCGGCGAACGTCGCCCGAGCCGTGTGCGCCGCCGCCGTGCCCAGCGCGGCCAGGAAGACCCTGGGCCTGGCGCCGGTCGCGGCCAGATGCGCGTCGGTGCGGGCCCGCAGCGCCTCGTACGCCTCGTCCCTGCGCACCCGCGGCAGCCCGCCGCCCGGCGGCTCGGGCGCGGGCTCGCGCACCACCGGTGCCTGGTCCGGGTCGGGGAACTCGCTGACCCCGGTGACCGGCTCGCGGCGGGTCGCCAGCCGGGCGGAGCGGCGTTCCCAGGTGCCGGCGAGCCGGTCGGCCACCAGCCCCGAGCCGAGCGCGGCGGCCTGGCCGCCGGCGCCCTCGATCTCCTGGAACCACGCCCACGCGGCCTGGCTCAGGTCGTGCGTCAGCCGCTCCACGTACCAGGAGCCGCCCGCCGGGTCGATGACCCGCGCCAGATGCGACTCCGCGATCAGGACGGCCGAGGTGTTCCGCGCCACGCGCCGGGCGAACGCGTCCGGCAGCCCCAGCTCGTGGTCGAACGGGAGCACCGTCACCGCGTCGGCGCCGCCCGTCCCGGCGGCCAGGCAGGCGACGGTGGTGCGCAGCATGTTCACCCAGGGGTCGCGCCGCGTCATCATCACCGGCGACGTCACGGCGTGCTGCCGCTGGGCCCGCGCCTGCGGGGCGACGCCACAGACCTCCGCCACCCGCGCCCACAGCCGCCGCGCCGCCCGCAGCTTGGCGATGGTGAGGAACTGGTCGGCGGTGGCCGCGTAGCGGAACTCCAGCTGCCCGCACGCCGCTTCGGCGGAGAGGCCCGCCGCCGTCAGCTCCCGCAGGTAGGCCACGCCGGTGGCCAGCGAGCAGCCGAGCTCCTGCGCCGCCGAGCCGCCCGCCTCGTGGTAGGGCAGCGCGTCCACCGTGAGCGAGGTCAGCAGCGGGTGATCCCGCTCGCAGCGCGCGGCCAGCGCGGTGGCCGCGGCCGTCCGCTCGGCCAGACCCTCCGCGTCGCCGGTGCGGGCCAGCAGCCCCAGCGGGTCGGCGCCCAGGTGCCCCAGCGCCTCGCGCGGCGCCACGCCGCGCTCGGCGAACAGCGCCAGCAGTGCCTCCGCCGCGGCCTCCGACTCGGTGCCCGCGTCCAGCACGACCGGCGCGAGGTCGAGGAGGACCCCGTCCAGCGCCCGCGCCAGCCCCGGCACCGGAACGCCCGAGGGCCCGGCGGTCAGCCACACCGAGGTCGCGCCGCCCTCCAGGTCGGCGAGCACCGCCTCGTTCGCCAGCGCCGGGTCCGGGTGGGCGTGCCGCTGCCGCACGTCCCAGCCGGAGAGGGCCGTGCCCGCCGGCCTCCCGCCCCGCAGGAACGGCGGGAAGCCGGGGAACCCCGGGTCCCGCGCGCCGTCCTCGGCGCCGTCCTCCGCCGTGTACAGGGGGCGGGTGGAAAGCCCGTCCTCCAGCCGCGTGGCCAGGGCGTCCTCGGCCGCCCGGCCCGCGAACTCGCCCCTGCCCGCCTTCCGCAGAACACCCGCGACCAGGCGCTGCCACTCCTCGCGGGTGGCCTCGGGGAATTCGGCGGCCAGCGGCAGTTCCTCATCAGTCACGACCGTCATGGGCCAAGGGTAGGCCCGGCGCCTTAACGTGTCCCAAAGAAGGCTGGTCAGGGACCGGTTCCCCGGAATCCCCGCTTCCGGGGCCCCCGGACGCGGCCCGGCCGGGGCCGGGTCACCGGAGGCCGCCGCCGCCCGGGTCCGTGGGCGGCAGCCCGATCCTCAGGTCGGCGCGCTCCCGCGAGCGTTCGACCAGGGCCGCGTTGGGGGCGTCGTTCGCGTCGATCCAGGCGCGGGAGGCGGCCTCCGTGCGGCCATGGGCGACATGCCGGGCCATCAGGCGCGCGTCCCGCACCCCGGCGGGCGCGTCCACGTACCAGAGGCCGTCCATCAGCGCCCGCGCCTCGCGCCAGCCGGGGAGGTCGCACGCGAGGTAGTTCCCCTCGGTCACGATCAGCCGCGCCTCGGGCGCGACCCGGTGCCGGGCCGCGACCGGCTCGTCCAGGTCGCGGTCGAAGTCGGGCACGTACACCTCCCGTTCGCCGCCCTCCGCCAGCCGCCGCAGCAGCGCCCCGTACCCCCACACGTCGAAGCTCGGCTCCGACCCCTTGCGGGACCGCAGGCCGAGGCGGTCCAGCTGCTCGTTGGAGAGGTGGAAGCCGTCCAGCGGCACATACGCCGCCTCCTCGCCGAGCGCGCGGCTCAACGCCCGTGCCAGCGTGGACTTTCCCGCCCCCGGCGGCCCCGCGAGGCCGAGGACGGCCCTGCGCCCGCTCCGCGTCAGCGCCCGCGCCGCCTCGATCAGTGCCGCCTCGACCGGTTCCGTGCCGTGCTCCATGTCGGAATCCTTTCCCCCGCCGCGCGTCCTCAGCCGGGCGGGGCCGGGAGGGCGATCGTCCCGGGGTCGCGGTCGGGGCGGAGGCCGCGCCAGGAGGGCTGGCGCAGGCGGCGGTCGCGGGTCCAGGCGCGGAAGGCGATGTCGCCGACGAGCCGCGGCTCGACCCACCGGGCGGTGCGGGCGTGCTCCCGGGGGACCGGCTCCGCAAACGGGCTGGTGGGGCGGGCCAGCGGGGTGAGCCGCTCCAGCAGGTCGGCGAGGGCGGCGGCGGTGAACCCGCTGCCCACATGGCCGATGTAGCGCAGGGCGCCGTCCTCGTGGTACGCGCCGAGCAGCAGGGACCCCACCGTCCCCGAGCGGCGCCCGTCGCCCGGCTGCCACCCGCCGATGACCGCCTCCTGGGTCTTGACCAGCGGCTTCTTGATCCACAGCCTGGAGCGGCGGCCGGGCTGGTAGGGGGAGTCCAGCCGCTTGGCGACCAGGCCCTCCAGCCCGTTGCGTTCGGCGACGCCCAGCAGTTCGTCCGGGCTGGCCCGGGGGCCGGTGTAGTGCGGGGGGATCGCGATCCGCTCGGCCGCGTCCGTTGCCTCGACGTCGCCCGCCAGCCCGTCCAGCACCGCGCGCCGCCGCTCGTACGGCTCGCCCAGCAACTCGTCCCGGCCGAGCAGCAGGACGTCGAAGGCGAAGAAGGTGACGGGGGTCCGTCTCACCAGGTCGGCGCCGGGGCG
The DNA here is from genome assembly GCF_001083795.1 of Streptomyces sp. SBT349. Lineage (GTDB taxonomy): Bacteria > Actinomycetota > Actinomycetes > Streptomycetales > Streptomycetaceae > Streptomyces. The sequence continues at coordinate 12,749 of NZ_LAVK01000107.1, read as the reverse complement.
GTGGCGCTGGGCCCGGCTCTGGAGCAGGCCGAAGTCGGGTCGGCCCGCCTCGTTCAGCGCCACGATCTCGCCGTCGAGCACCGCGGCCCGCCCGTGCAGGGGCGGGCCCGGGGCGTCGGCGAGCTCGGGGTAGGTGGAGGTGACGTCGTTCCCGTTGCGGCTGGCGAGCCGGGTCCCGCCGTCGCGCGCGACGCGGAGGCAGCACCGGTAGCCGTCCCACTTGTACTCGTACGCCCAGGCGCCGGTGGGGAGTTCGGCGTCGGTGGCCAGTATGGGCCGCACCGCGTCGGGGACGGCTCCGGCGGCGTGGGAGGGCGTTCGCACCATGCCCCCAGTAGACGCCGCGGGCCCGCGGTCGCGGCGGACGCCGCGGACGCCGCGACGGACGGTAACCGGAACGGCCCACGGGGACCCCGATCGATCCTCCACCGCTCGCCCGTTACTCCGCCATGCGCACCCTGCAATTTCCAACTTACCCGTTGCGTCTTGAACTTGGCAGTGACATAGTGAAGTGACGCGTTTCACCTGAGTGAATGGGTGCGCGGGTTATCGGCAGACGAAAGGCGGCAGCATGGCTTCCCCTGCCACCGCGCTTCCCTCCGGATCTGTCCGGAGGCGGCCCCCCGGCGGCGGCGAGCCGGCAGGAGTGCAGGGCCGGTTCGCCGCGTCATGGGAGAGAAACGGGGGGCGTGCCGTCGAGAGATTCCGGCTGCCCGCCGGCCCGTCGTCCGTGACGGTGGCCCGCTCGCGGGCGCGCACGGTCCTCGCCGGGTGGAACGTCCCGGCCGCGACCGTGGAGAACGCCGCGCTGATCGTCTCCGAACTGGCCACGAATGTGCTGGTGCACACGGGAAGCGACGCGTTCGTGTGCGAGCTGCGCGACGGCGAGGAACGGCTGCACGTCGAGGTGACCGACCGGTACCAGGGGAACATGACACCGCGCGTCCGCGAGTCCGGGCCCGACGAGGAGAACGGCCGCGGCCTCGCGATCATCCAAGCCCTCAGCACCGCCTGGGGCGTGGCCGACACCCCCGACGGCCGTGGGCAGGCGGTCTGGGCGGTCCTGCCCCGGCACCCGTAGCCGGACGCCGTCATGGACCGACCACGCATCGACACCGGGCCACCGACGAAGCCGCCGGCCCATCCACCGCGCCTCTACCTGCCGGGCACCGCGCCGGGCGGGGGACTGGGCGACGCGGTGGGGGTCTCCGAGGCGCACGGCCGCAGGATCATGACCAGTCTGCCGCGCGCGGGCGCGGTGTTCGCCGCGGGGCGGCGCTGGTGGTGGGTGGTGCCCTGCGAGTCACAGATCGGCCTGACCTGGCCCTCGACCGCGCGGTACTGGGCGGGCGCCTGCCGTCCGGGACCGGCGCGCAAGGATCGGACGGCCTGCCTCTCGCGGTCCGCGCCGCGCCTGATCCACTGGCCCGACGACGACGCGGCGCCCTACACCCACCCGCTGCTGCTGTATATCGCCGTCTGCCGTCTGGCGGGCGTGACACCCGCGCTGTCCTCGCCCGCGGGCCAGGGCTGCGACCTCCTCTGAGCGGACATCCCCGGCGGTCCGGACGGGTGGTGGGCACCGGCGCCGGTGCCCACCACCCGCCTGGTCCGCCGTCGTCATCAGCCGGCGGCGCGGCCGGTGGCGGCCGTGAACTGCCGGACCCAGTGGGCGGTCCGGTCCAGATAGGCCGTCTCCGAGGCGGCGCCGGTCGTGCCGTAGGCGCCTTCGAACGTCAGATAGCCGTGGCCCTCCGGTGGGTTGGAGGACGCGGGCTCGATCGTGGAGCCCTCGTGCCACTCGTTGAACGACGTGATCGACACCCAGTCGGGCGGGCCGCCGTTCTCCGGGGCGAGGGCGCCGGACCACTGCGCGTCGTACGTCGCGCCGTCGGCGTGGTCGAGCGTGGGGGTCGTGTTCCCGGGGACCGCCCGGTCGTCGATGTAGGACGGGCTGATCGAGGGCGCCCAGACGCGGCCGTTGGCGCGGCACCAGTCGGCGATGCCCCGCCAGCCGGTCATGTCGCCGAAGTTGGTGTAGTTGTACATGCCGCCGAAGTAGGTGGCCTTGGAGGTGTCGGTGGTCTGCGTGAGGACGATGTTGTCCGTGTTGACCGCCGCGAGGGGCGACCAGTCGGTGATCGCCAGGCTGTTGAAGACGTAGAACGCGGGCCGGTCGCCGTGGTGGGGGTCGCGGTAGAACGCCGCGTGCGAGCCGTAGGCGGCGTTGATGTACTGGATGTCGGCCACGGTCGAGGCGGCGGTGCGCCCGCCGTACGGCTCCAGGTGGAACGCGACCCGCACGCCGTGGTCCGCGGCGGCGTCGAGCAGCAGCGGCACCCGCTGGTCCTCGTAACCCCCCTGCCCCCACCAGGTGGTGGCCACCACGCCGACGCCCGCCTGCCGGACCCAGGCCATGTGCTGGTCGACCACGGCGCTGTCGCCGGAGTCGTAAGGGCCGAGCGCCGGGTAGAAGTTGGCGCCGACGGCGAGCGGCGGCTCGAAGCCGCCCTGCTGCCAGTGGCGCCAACTCCCGTTCACGGACGGGCTGCCGTACCACGGGTAGTAGAAGAAGTGCACATCGGTGGAGGCGGGGGGCGGCTGTGCCGCGCTCGCCGGCCGGGCCGACTGGAGCGCTGACCAGCCGATTCCCGCCGTGGCGGTGGCCGCGGCGCCGAGGGCGAGCAGGCGGCGCCTGCCGATCTCCGCGGCGTGCCGCGGGGAGGACTGCGGTGTCACGAGGTCACGTCCTTACGGGGGCAAGGGGCGGTGGGGGTCTCACCCGAGCGCCCAGAGACTACGAGCAGCGCCCCACTTCGTGAAGAGCCCGCGCGCAAAAAAACGACAGCCCACCGCAAAAAACTTATCTGCCGATCAGCGACAGAAGCGCCGCCGGCGGCCCGGCAGCCCCGGACGCGCGGCGGCCCGGCGGCGCGGCTGTGTTGCGGCCCGGCGGCCTCCGGGCGCGCGGCGGCGCGCGCGCATGGCGGCCCGGGCACCGGCGGCTGCGCCGGCGGGTTCGGAACGGCGGGGTCAGGGCAGGTCGGCGTAGCCCTCGGGACCGGGGGTGCGGCCCTCCGGCGGGTACTCGCAGTCCAGGGCCTGGACCTCGCGGTCGCTGTCCTCCGAGTCGATGACGACGGCCGCCGTGCAGACCCGGCCGTGCTCGTCCGTGAAGGTGGCGATCTCGGTCCGGTCGGACCTGCTGCAGGCGGTCAGGAGCAGGACCCCCGCCACCGCCGGAACCGCTGCTCCCAGGATCGCGCGTGCGCGCATGTGTACCCCCCATGGTCGGCGCTGGCCGGATGCTAGACCCGGCCGCGCCGACCCCGCCAGGGTGCGCGCGAAGCGTTCAGGTAAGCGTCACTCCATAGGCGTTCAGGATTTCCAGGATGGGCTGGAAGTAGGTCGTGCCGCCGGTGGAGCAGTTCCCCGAGCCGCCGGAGACGATGCCGACCGCGTAGCCGCTCATGGTGAACACGGGCGCCCCGCTGGAGCCGGGCTCGGTGCACGCGGTGAGCCTGCCGAGACCGTGGACGATGTCGGCACCGCCGTAGTTGATCGTGAGGTTGAGCGCGGTGACCCCGCCGGAGGTGCAGCCGGTGGGCGCGGCCACCCAGAGGGTCTCGCCGATGGTCGGGTTCCGCGCGCCGATGATGTCGATGACCTGGCCGTTGCAGATGACCGTGCCGGGGCGCGACAGGGAGCTCACGTACCGGATGAGCCCGTAGTCGTTGCCGGGGAAGCTGCTGGCCGCGGTGGGACCGATCAGCGCGGTCCCCGCGGAGTCGGCGTACCAGGTGGGGAACGCGGAGGTGCAGTGCCCCGCGGTGATCAGGACGTCCTGGCCGCCGGCCGTCCCGTTGAAGCCCGCGGCGCAGCGCCCGGCGGTGGAGTAGATCGGCTCGCCGCCCTGGAGGAACGTCCGCAGCTCGCCCGGCGTGCGGGTGATCGTGAGGGCCGGGGAGAGATCGCCCGCGCCACGCCGGACCCTGCCGATCTCGGCCGCCGACACGGTCTCGTCGGCCAGGACCCTGACGGTGCCCGTGGCGGGGTCGACGCCCCAGGCGGTGCCGGCGACATCGGCCGCGAGCACGGCCCGCTCCGCCCTGGCCAGCTCGGCCGATGTGAAGGCGGACGGCGCCTGGACGGCCTGGGCGGCGCCGGGGATCGCCATGGCCGCGAGGGCGAGCAGGCACGAGGCGGCGGCGATCAGCCGCCCCCACCGTGCCGTGGGTCTGCCGGAGTTGCTGGTCTGCTGTGGGTTCACGGTCTCCTCCAGCCCTAAGGGAGACATGCTCCTGACAAAAGTGGATCCGAGTCTGCCGAGGGGCGAGGGCCTTGCCAAGCCCGCCTTTCGGCCACCCCCCGCGACAGGCCCTAGGTGTGCTCCATGACGATCACCGCCGTGGTGTCGGGCGCCAGCGCCTCGAAGACGTGGGGCGCGTCCCCGGGGTAGGCGACATAGTCGCCGGGGCCGAGCTCGACGGGCTCCTCCGACGGGCCCGCCAGCGCGCGTCCGGTGCCGAGCACCACGTGCTCGGTGGTGCCGGGCAGGTGCGGCTCCGAGGTGCGCGCCTCCCCGGGCCGCGCGTCTATGCGGTAGATGTCCCGCCTGGCGTGCGGCGGGCAGGACGCGAGCAGCGCGGCGGCGTAGTCCGCGCGCTCCGAGCGGGTCACCGGGCCCTCCCCGCGCCGGACCACCCGCACCTGCGCCCGGGGCGGGTCGACCAGCCTGCTGAACGGGACGGCGAGCGCCGCGCTCAGCGCCCACAGCGTCTCCACGCTCGGATTCCCCGTGCCCGACTCCAGCTGGGACAGGGTGGACTTGGCGATGCCCGCCCGCCGTGCCAGCTCGGTGAGGGAGAGCCCCGCGCCCTCCCGCTCCCGCCGGATCGAGGCCGCGATCAACGTGATCAGGCCGCCAGCCGGCCGCCCCGTGGCCCCGGGGCCCGCGTCCGCCGCGTCGTTTCCCATGTGTTCGCTCCAGACGTCTCTGTGTTCGGTTTGACGAACGGCCCCTGCACGGTCCACTATAACGGACATGCGTTCGTTCTGCCGAACACTTGATCGTGGCGTCCTGCGTGACATCGCGCTGGTCTGCCTCGCCGATGCCGTCGTCGGCGCCTCCTTCGGCGCCATAGCCGTCTCGGGCGGCCTGCCGCTCTGGGTGCCGGTCGTCATGTCCCTGCTGGTCTTCGCCGGGGCCGCGCAGTTCGCGGCGATCGGCGTGGTGCTCTCCGGGGGCGGCGCCGTCGCCGCCGTGGCCGCCGCCCTGGTGCTCAACGCACGGCTGCTCCCCTTCGGGTTCGCCGTCGCGGACGTCTTCGACGGCCGCGGGCGCGAACGGCTGCTCGGCGCCCACCTGATGACGGACGAGTCCGTCGCGTTCGCCCTGCGCCGGCGCGAGGCGCGCAGCCGCCGCGCTGCCTACTGGGTCAGCGGCCTCGGCATCTTCGTCAGCTGGAACGCGGCGGTGGTCCTCGGCGCGCTGGCCGGGGGCGGCATCGAGGACACCGGGGCGCTCGGCCTCGACGCCGCCTTCCCCGTGGTGCTGCTCGCCCTGGTGCTGCCCGCGCTCGCCGACCGCGCCACCCGCCACGCGGCCCTGCTCGGCGCCGCCGCGGCCGTCGCCGTCACCCCGTTCCTGCCCGCCGGGCTGCCCGCGATCTGCGCGCTCGCCGGCCTCGTGACCCTCATACGGAGGGCGGGGGGAGCTGGGCCGGGGCCCACCGGTTCCGGGCCTGACTCCCGGCCCGCCCCGGCCGGGAGTCCCGCGACCGGCCCGGCGCGCGATCCTCTGCCGGGAGCCCCCTGATGCCCCTGTCCGCCATCCTGGTGCTCGCGCTGGGTACCTACGCGTTCCGCCTCGCGGGTCCGGCCCTGCGGGACCGGCTGACCCTGGACGACCGTGCCCACCGGCTGGTCGCGGTGGCCGCCGCCGTCCTGCTGGTCGGGCTGGTCGCCACCTCCTCGCTCACCGAGGACGGGGGCTTCGCCGGCTGGGCCAGGCCCGCCGGGGTGCTGGTCGGGGGAGTGCTCGCGCTGCGCCGGGTCCCGTTCCCGCTGATCGTCGTGGCCGCCGCCGGGACCACCGCCTGCCTGCGCCTGCTGGGGGTGGGGTGACCCGGTGACCGCGCCGGGGCTGGTGACATGATGGTCGCGCCGGCGAGGTAGTCCGGCGCATGGGGTACAGACAGTGGCTGGGATTGGACGTGTGATGGTTACCGGAAAGGTAGTGCGGTTCGACGAGCTCCGCGGATACGGGTTCGTCGCGCCCGACACGGGTGGCGAGGATGTCTTCATCCATGTGAACGACCTGGAGTTCGACAAACGTCTCCTCGGCCCCGGGATGCTGGTGAGGTTCGACGTCGAGGAGGGGGACCGGGGGCTCAAGGCGAGCAACGTGCGGCTCCAGGAGGGTGGCGACCGGCAGGCGGGCCCGCCCCGCGGCTCCTCCGGCTCTCCGCAGGACGAGCTCTGTGACGTGCTCTCCGTCCGGGAGTTCGTCGAGGAGATCACCGAGGCCCTGCTGCACGCCGCGCCCTCCGCCACCTCCGAGCAGATCCTGGCGATCCGTCAGCGGCTCATCCAGGTCGCCCACTCGCACGGCTGGGTCGACTCCTGACCGGCCGGTCAAGAGGTCCGTACCAATTCACTGGTATGGACCTCTTGACCGCCCCCCGGGGCGCCCATACCGTCACAGCGATCCCCGCTCCATCACCCCACCCCAGGGGATGACATGCCCCTGGCGATTTTGGAGAGGACGGCTATGGCGACACCCGATTCCCCGCGCCCCTCGCGCCGTTACCGCGCCCTGCTCGCGGCGGCGGGACTGCTGGCCGTGTGCGTGGCCACCGCCCCCGCGTCCGCGGCGCCCGCGGCCACCCCCGCGCCCGCCCCGGCCTCCGCGGCGCCCGAGGCCGTCACGCCCTTCCAGCAGTACGGCGCCCTGGAGGTCTGCGGCACCTCGCTCTGCGGCGAGAACGGGCAGCCCGTTCAGCTGCGCGGCATGAGCACGCACGGCACCCAGTGGTTCGAGCACTGCGTGACCCCCGCCTCCCTCGACGTCCTGGCCAATGACTGGGGCGCCGACGTGCTCCGCGTCTCCACCTACGTCCAGGAGGACGGGTACGAGACCGACCCGGCGTACTTCACCGACCTGGCCAGCCGGATCATCGACGAGGCGACCGCCCGCGGCCTGTACGTGATCGTGGACTGGCACATGCTGGATCCGGGCGACCCGAACGCCAACATGTCGCTGGCCAAGCAGTTCTTCGCCGACATCACCGAGCGGCACGGCCACCAGGACAACCTGCTCTACGAGATCGCCAACGAGCCGAGCGGCGTCTCCTGGCCCACCATCAGGGACTACGCGGAGCAGATGGTCCCCGCCGTGCGCCTGGGAGACCCCGACGCCGTGGTGCTCGTCGGCACCCGCGGCTGGTCCTCGCTCGGCATCTCGGAGGGTTCCGACGAGTCCGAGGTCGTCTCCGACCCGGTCACCGAGGACAACATCATGTACACCTTCCACTTCTACGCGGCCTCCCACCAGGACGAGTACCTGGACGCGCTCGACCGGGCCTCGGACCAGATCCCCATGTTCGTCACCGAGTTCGGCACCCAGGAGTACACGGGTGACGGCCCGGACGACTTCGGCCAGGCCCAGCAGTACCTCGACCTGATGGAGCGGAAGAACATCAGCTGGACCAACTGGAACTACTCGGACGACTTCCGCTCGGGCGCCGTCTTCGAGACCGGCACCTGCTCCTCGGGGAACTGGGCCGACCCCAACGCCCTCAAGGACGCGGGCGCCTGGATCCGCGACCGGATCTCCTGAGGCGACACGGCCCGGCCCGCCCGGCGCATCGACACGTGACGCGCCGGGCGGGCGCCGGGAGGACGGCCTCCAACCGCGGGCCGGGGGCGGCTATTGTGGCCCCGAGGCGCAGCGCACAGGGGGGCACGGGTGGTCGACCGTTCCGGTGGGGCCCGCCCGCGGTGCCCCCAACTCCCGTGGCCGGCCCGGTCGGTTCCCCAACTCCCCGAGGACGCCGCCGCCGTTGAAGGGGCGGGCCCCCGGTGAACCCGCGCCTCCTCGACCGCGCCCTGGCCACCGCGGCCGCCCGCGCCGCCGCGCCCGGCGGCCTCCGCTTCACCGAGCGGCAGCTCTACTACGAGCTGTGCCGCGTCCTGGTGCCGCTCCATCTCCTCCCGCGGCGGCTCCCGTTCACCCTGGCCGCGCCGCTGCGCTACGAGCGGTTCGCCGCCGCGCTCGGCCGCCGGGAGGCGCCCCCGGGGCTGCTCACGCGCCCGCCGCGCAGGCGCCCCCGCCCGATGGACCAGGTGGCCGGGCCGGTCCTCGGCGACGAGGGCCCGCCCCGGCTGCTCGTCTGCCAGGATCCGTCCATCGCCCGCATGCTGATCGCCAACGGCTGGCACCGGGAGGCCGCCTGCACCGTTCTCGCGGCCGACGACCTGCCCCTCGACCCCTGGCTGGCCACCGCGCTCGGCGGCGCCCCGGACGCCACCGTCCACGTGCTGCACGACGCCAGCGCCGCCGGGACCGCGCTGCCGGGCCGCATCAGGGCCCAACTCGGCGCGGAGGGACCGCGGGTGGCGCCCCTCGGCCTGACTCCCCGCCACGCCGCCGCCCTCCACCTCGTGCGCGGCCGGGCGCCGGGACCCGTGCTGCCCGCCCCCGACCTCGACCAGCGCGAGCTGCGCTGGCTCGCCGGAGGCCGGTTCGCCGAGGTGGCCGCCGTCAACCCGGGCCGCCTGCTGCGGACCCTCCACCGCCTGCTGGGCGACACCTCGGGCCTGGCCTGGCCGGCCCGCTGACGCGCCGCCCGGCGCCTCCGCCCGGTGCTCGGCCGCCCGCAGCCCGCCGCGGGCGGGCTACTGTGGCGGACGTGTTCACTCCGCAGGGCCCCTCCCTCCGCGAACTCGCCGTGCAGGCGCTCTCCTCCATCGAACGCGGCTACGACCTGCTCGCCCCCAAGTTCGACCTGACCCCGTTCCGGACCCCGGACCGCGTGCTGGACGCGGTCGCCGAGGCGCTGGTGCCGCTGGGCCCGTTCCCGGCCGGGCTCGACCTGTGCTGCGGGACGGGCGCGGGCGTCCACGTCCTGGCGGAGCTGTGCGAACGGCACGTCACCGGCGTGGACTTCAGCGCGGGGATGCTGACGGTGGCCCGTTCCGCCGTGCCGTCCGTCGCGGGCGGCCCCGAGGTGCGGTGGGTGCGCGCCGATGTGCGGTCGCTGCCGTTCCGCCGCTGCTTCGACCTGGTGGTCAGCTTCGGCGCGTTCGGGCACTTCCTGCCGGAGGAGCGGCCCGTGCTGTTCGCGCAGGCGCACGCGGCGCTGCGCCCCGGCGGCCTGTTCGCGTTCCCCCTCGGCGCGCCCCCGCGGGTCGGGTCGGGCGCCTACTGGGCGACGTGGGGCTTCGACGGCGCGATGCGGATCAGGAACGCGCTGTGGCGCCCGCGGTTCGTCATGTACTACCGGACGTTCCCGCTCTCCGAGGTGCGCGAGGAACTGGCGCGTGCCGGGTTCGCGGTGTCGACGCTGCCGCTGCACGCCTTCGGCAAGCGCCCCGACGGAAGCCCGCGCGCCCGCCTGGTGCTCGCCCGCCGGGAGTGAACCCCGGCGCGCGGCGGACCCCGGCGCGCTGGGCTACGCGCGGACGTAGTCGCGCAGCATCGCGTCCAGTTGGGCGAGGGTCTGCTCCTCGCCGCAGACGCCGAGGTCCGCCAGGTGACCGACGCAGGTCGCGGTGTAGTCGCCGAGCTCGACGATCAGGCCGAGGTACATCTCCCGGTCGCGGCGGAAGAGTTCCACCATCAGCTCGGCCGGCTGCCGTTCTCCCCCGTGCACCAGGAGCGAGCGCATCAGGCGGGTGATGTCGACCGGCGCGATCCGGTCGGGGCTGTGCGCCCGCATCAGGTCGAGGGAGTCGAGGATCTCCTCGGCGCTCTGCCCGCGGTGGGCGGCGAGTATCTGGGTCAGCGCGGTGGCGGATACGGCGCCGCCGAGGGCCAGCAGATGCAGGCCCTCGGCGGTCCCGTTCGCCGCGTCGGCGTGCGCGGTCGCGGTCACCAGGCGCCAGGCGGGGGAGTCCCCCCGGTCGGCCGCGGAGGCCGAGGCCGGGTCGAGGGAGGCGCGGATCAGTTCCATGATCGGTTCGTGCGAGAGGCCCATCCGCCCATGCTGCCCCGGACGCCCCGCCTCAGGCCAGCGGAGCCGGGGCGGACATCCCGCGACGCGCCCCCGGCCGACCGGGCCGCCCCGCCCCGTCCCGCTCCTCGCCGCCCGGCGCCGAGACGGGGGCCGCGTTCAGCTCCCGGCCACCACCCGCACGGTCCGTACCCCGGGGTCCGCCGCGTCCGGCACCACCATGCCCGCCTCCACGCCGCCGCGCAGGTAGCGCAGCAGCTCGGCGGTGAGGCGTTCGCCCGGGAGCGCCGCGGGTATGCCGGGCGGGTACGGCGTCAGCATCTCCGCGCTGATCCGCCCCGCCGCCTCCTCCACGTCCACCCGCTCGGCCCGGCTGAAGAAGGCGTCCCGGGGCAGCATCACCTGTTCGAGCCGCATCCCGTCCGGGTCCGGCACCTCGACCGTGGGCGCCGGGCGCAGCCACGAGGCGTGTTCCGCGACGTCGCTCAGCGCGTGCAGCAGCGTCTCCACGGTGTCCCGGTCGTCGGCGTGCGTGAGCTGCGCGCTGATCCTGCGGTGATCGGCCAGGTGCAGGTTGACGGCGTGGTGCTCGCGGATCCAGTCCGCCGCCCGGTAGCCGGTGGTGCCCAGCGCCGTGATGTCGATGATGATCTGCAACGGGTCCAGGTCCGCGGCCAGTCCGGGCCCGCAGAAGTCCTCGCGGCCGTGCGGGCGCATGCCGTCGATCGACGCGATCCGCTCCCTGGTGCGCGCCGCGAGCGCCAGCGCGCCGTCGTAGAGCGCCCGGCCGTGCTCGACCATCTGGCGCCGCCAGCCGTCGAGCACCGCGTAGATCAGCACCGAGGGGGAGGTGGTGCCGAGCAGGTCCTCGCGCGCCTTGAGCACCTCGGGCGCGATCAGGCCGCCCTGGAGGTGGAAGACCGAGCCCTGTTCGAGGCCCGAGCCCATCTTGTGCACCGAGGTCACACACACGTCGGCGCCCGCGTCCATCGCCCAGGTCGGCAGGTCCGGGTGGAACGGCAGGTGCGCGCCCCACGCCTCGTCCACGATCAGCGGCCTGTCCCTGGCGTGGCAGATCTCCGCGATCGCCGTCAGGTCCGTGCAGGTGCCGTAGGGGGTGGGCGAGGTGACCAGCGCGCCCCTGGCGTCGGGGTGCTCGGCGAGCGCCGCCTCGAACGCGGCGGGCGAGGGCGGGTGCGCGAGCCGCAGCTCGGGGTCCCACCGGGGCTCGACCCACACCGGCCGCACGCCCGAGAGGATCAGGCCCGAGACCACGGACTTGTGGGCGTCCCGGCCCACGATCAGCTTCTCGTGCGGGCCGGCCGCCGACAGCATGGCCGCCTTCACCGACAGCGAGCTGCCGCACGTCGAGAAGAACGTGTGCTCCGCGCCCACGGCGTCCGCCATCAGCTCCTGGGCGCGCGCGAGCACGCCGCCCGTCGACCTGCGGTCGTCCAGGCCGCTCACCGCCAGCAGGTCCGCGCGGAACACCTCCTCGCCGACCACGGCCCGCACCCGGGGGTCGGCCCCGCGGCCCTGCTTGTGGCCGGGCGGCGTGAAGGGCAGCTGCCCGCTCCCGTGGTAGGCCGTCAGGGCCTCCAGCACCGGCGCGCGTGAGTGGTCCAAGGGCTCCATAGGGCCCTCCTTGCCGGAGCCCGCGGGCCGAAACCGCCCCCGCGGCCCCGGGCCCACCCCGGCCGCCTCCCCGTGCTCATAAGAGCAAAAAAACCAGCATCCGTTGCCTTGGGGTCGTTTGGCTGCCTACTGTCCGTCGCCAGGACGACATGTGGAGGGTCAAATGCATAAGAAGCGTATGTTGAGCGCTTCTATCGCCATATCGGGTCTTATGGCGATGGCGGCCTGCTCCGTTTCCACCACGCCCGGCGGCTCGGACAACGACGACGACGGCGGTGGGGACGGCTCGGTGACCATCGGCTTCAGCCAGGCCACCCAGCAGTCGCCGTTCTACGTGCAGCTGAGCCGGGGCGCGGAGGACGCGGCCGAGGCGGCGGGCGCGGAGCTGTTCGTCTCCGACGCGAGCGGCGACGTGACCAAGCAGAACAACGACATCCAGGACCTCATCACGCGCGGCGTCGACGTGCTCCTGGTCAACCCCGTCGACCCGCAGGGTGTCCGCCCCGGGCTCGCCGCGGCCGAGGCCGCCGGGGTCGAGGTCGTCACCGTGGACCGCCCGGTCCCCGAGGGCGCCACCTCCCACGTCGGCCGCGACAACGAGGAGATGGGCCGCCTCGTCGGCGAGCGCGTCGCCGAGGAGCTGGGCTCCGACGGCGGCAAGGTCGTGGAGATCATGGGCGACGCCGGAGGCGCCGTGGCGCGCGACCGCAGCGCCGGGTTCCACGAGGCGGTCGAGGCCGCGGACGGCATCCAGATCGTCGAGGGCCCCTACTGCAACTACATCCGGTCCGAGGCGGTCACCGCCATGCAGGACCTCATCCAGACCAACCCCGACGTCGAGGTCGTCTACGCCCACAACGACGACATGGCCCTGGGCGCCCTCCAGGTGCTCCGCGAGAACGGCCGCGACGACGTCATGGTCGCCGGGGTCGACGGCCT
>NZ_LAVK01000106.1 GCF_001083795.1 Streptomyces sp. SBT349 | reverse complement strand
GATGGAAGCGCGCCGACCAGCGCCGGACCCGCGTGGGCGGGCGACCGCGTGCCCGTCAGCACCATCGCCTCGCGCAGCTCCTCGGTGACGATGTCCAAGACCCGGGCAACGCCCTCCCGCCCGTCCACGGCCAGGCCGTGGAGCACCGGGCGGCCCAGCAGCACCGCGTCGGCGCCCAGGGCGAGGGCGGCCAGGACGTCGGCGCCGCGGCGCACCCCGCCGTCGAGCAGGACCGGGCAGCGGCCCGCGACCGCGGCGGAGACCTCGGCGAGCGCCTCCAGCGTCGCCGGCGCGCCGTCCAGCTGCCGGCCGCCGTGGTTGGAGACCACGACGCCGTCCACGCCGGCCCGGAGGGCGAGCGCGGCGTCCTCCCCGGTCAGGATCCCCTTCAGCAGGATCGGCAGGTCGCTGACCGAGCGCAGCCACGGGATGACCGACCAGTCGAGGGCCGGGTCGAGGGCGGTGCGCGAGTGGTCCGCGGGCGAGGCGTACCCCTCGGGCACGCCCGGAAGGTTGGCGGGCGCGACCGCGGGCGGCAGCCGGAAGCCGTTGCGCAGGTCGCGCCGCCGCGTGCCGAGCCGGGGGGTGTCGACGGTGAGGACCAGCGCCTCGAAGCCCGCGCGCTCGGCGCGCTCGATCAGCCCCTGGGTCACCGAGCGGTCGCGGAAGCAGTAGACCTGGAGCCACAGGGGCGCGGTCGCGGCGGCGGCCAGCTCCTCGAAGGTCTTCCCGGCGAAGGTGCTCACCACGACCGTGGCCCCGGCCGCCCCGGCGGCGCGGACCGTGGCCGTCTCGCCGTCCGGGTGCACCATGGTGTGGTAGGCCAGGGGCGCCACGGCGAGCGGGGCCGCCCATCGGCGGCCGAGGATCTCGGTGGCGGTGTCCGCCTCGCTCACCCCGGACAGCACGCGGGGACGCAGCCGCGTCCGCTCGAACGCCCCGAGGTTAGCGGCGAGGGCGCGCTCGTCCCCGGCCCCGCCGTCGATGAAGTCGCGGACGGCGGGGTCGAGCACGGCCCGCGCCTGGGCGGCGTAGTCGCCCAGCGTCAGCGCCCGCCGGGCCGCGCTCCCCGGCTGATCCTCTTCGGTCATCGTGACGCGGAGGGGGATCCGGCGTCGTTCATCGCCGCGATCAGGCTCTTGGGACGCATGTCGGTCCAGTTCTGCTCGACATAGTCGAGGCACGCCTGGCGGCTGTCGGGGCCGTGGGCCGTCGTCCAGCCGACCGGGACCTCGGCGAAGTCCGGCCACAGGGAGTGCTGGCCCTCGTCGTTCACCAGCACCAGGTAGGTGGCGTCGGCGTCCTCGAACGGGTTCGTCATGGAATCTCACCTTTTCTGTGACACAGGGGTGGGCGGCACGTCGGCATCGGGCCGGCGTCCGGCGTCGGGCAGCGGCCGACGGGGTGCGGGCAACGGGTGCGGGGAGCGGGCCCCGGTCCCGGGCCGCTACGGTCGGCGCTCCTCCTGGGCGCGGTAGAGCTCGACCGCCTCGTAGAGGGCCTTGATGTTGCCGCTGCCGAAGGTCTTGGCACCGGCCCGCTCTATGACCTCGAAGAAGTAGGTGGACCTGGGGTGGGTGGACCGGGCGAAGATCTGGAACAGCTGCCCGTCGTGGTCCTCGTCCACCAGGACGTTCAGGCGGCGCAGCTCGTCCACCGTGTGTCGGGCCGTCTGGATGCGGCGGGTCAGCAGGTCGTAGTACGTGCCCGGCGTGGACAGGAACGCGACGTCCCGGCGGCCGAGTTCGGCGACGGACGCGACGATGTCCTCGGTCGTCATGGCCACATGCTGAACGCCGGACCCGCCGTGGTTCTTGAGGAACTCGTCGATCTGCCCCGACTCGCGGCTGAGGTCGGGCTCGATGACGGTGAAGGTCACCAGGCCCGAAGCGCTCTGCACCACCTTTGAGTTCATCGCCTGGGCGCCGACGACGATCCGCTCCTCGAAGATCAGGCTAAAGTCGAAGACCTCGCCGTAGAAGTCCACCACCGGGTCGAGGCGCCCGCCCTCGACGCAGATCGCGAAGTGGTCGACCTGCCGCAGGCCGACGTCCTCCGTGGCTCCCAGGTCCGCGGACGAGGCGAAGCCGGGCAGCGCGTGGCGGGCCGCGCGGGGCGGCCGCTGAAGGAAGGTGTGCACCACATCGCCGAAGCCCATGACCGAGGCCGAGACGAAGCCGTCCCGCTCCACCGGCTCGGTGACAGGGACCGCCCCGCGCCCGACGGCCTCGGCGAAGGCGGCCCGCGCGTCGGCCGTACCCATGCCGATGTTGGCGACCCCGTCCCCGTGCAGTCCGAGGTACGCGGTGCCCGGGTGATCGTCCATCAGCGGCTCGGTCAGGACGAACAGGATGTCCGTCGACGCCAGCGCGTAGGAGACGGCGGTCCCGGGGACGCGGTCGACGCCCACCGGGCGCAGACCGTAACGGTGCGACAGCGTCGCGGCCTTCGACTCGACATCGCTGACGTACATCTCGACGTGGTCAACGGTGAGATCGGCGAACGGCCTGCTCGTACGGTCACGGCTCAAGAGGACCCCTCCTCGTCATCGGGGCAGTGCGCGCACCCGTCGCCATGTCCGTCGTCCGCGGTAAACAGGGCACCGGACCGGCGAGCCTGGGTTCGCTCCTGCCGACCATGCGCCCATCCTCGGCCGGAGGCCGAGGCCGTTCACAGTCCACTTTGAAGATTCGAGTGTGACGGTGGGGGGGCGGTTCAGGCCGGCTGGGCTTCCATGGACCGACTCGCCGAAATCTCCTTGATGCTGTCGAGCAGCATGAGGGTGGCCCGCGCCGAGGGGAGAATCATGAGCCCCTCCCGGGTCAGCCGCGCGCCGGAGGAGTTCCGGTCGAAGAGGCGCACGCCGAGGCTCTGTTCCAGACAGCGAATCTGGTAGCTGATGGCCGGTTGGGAGTACCCAAGCGACTCGGCGGCACGGTCCATCCGGCCGTTCTCGGCGATCAGGACAAATGCTCGCAGCTCTCTTTCGTGCACTGTTCCCCCAGTCGTCCTCGCGCGGCCCGAAGTGGTGGCGCGCGGGGCGGCGTGAAAAGCCCGATGAAGTAGCTGAATTAGCGCGCGAAGTGAGCCTATCCACATCGCCGACCTGGGACGTCGCCCTGGGCACGAAGCTGTCAGACCGGGCGGGGGGTGACAGGAAACGGACTGCCTGACCGCGGACAGGCCGCGGACGCCGCCATCCTGCCCGCGGTCGGGCCCGTGTGCCCACCTCGCTTCGAGGAATTGATGGGCAACCGCCTCGTAACATCAACAGTTTGAATCGGGCTGCCGGCCGAGCGCGTCGGTCTGTAGGGTCGGTTGAACAACGAACCAACGAGAGGCAGTGGGGCCGAGACGACAAAGCTTTCGCACGGACCGCCGCCTCCCCGGGGAATCCCGGCACCGGGACGAGGCGGGGCGAGGCGGCGGTCCGTGCGGTTCAGCTCACGGCGTTCCGCGTGCCGTGGCGACGGCGCCTGGGCGTGGCGTCGCCGCCCGGGCAGACGCGGCCGACGTCCTGGTCGGTGGCGACGGGGGGCTGCCCTTCGAGCCTGAGCAGCAGCCCCGCCTCCGCCGCGAGGACGCCCGCCTGGAAGCGCGACTCCGCCCCGAGGAAGGCCATGATGGCGGCAACGTGCCGCCGGTAGGTGCGCACCGACATGTCCAGGTTGCGTGCGGCGATGTCGTCGGTCACACCGCTGCGAAGCCATGAGAGGACCTGGCGAATCGTCTCCGTCCTATGCCCCTCGCTGACCTTCATCAGGGCCGTCGTGGCTGCGGCGCTCACCCAGAGGTTCCCCAGGAAATTCCGGAACGCGCCCACCACTGTGGCGGCCCGGATGACGGACACCGAGGCATCGAACCCCTCGCTGCTGCTCACCAGCACGGTGTGGTCGTTCACCACCAGGGCGTTCACCACGGGGACGCGGGCCAACGCCCGCACCTCGGGAGGGTCGCCCGACTCGGCCACCTCCCCGGTCTCGTCGGTCTCGCCCGTCTCCCCGGCGGTGAACTGCCAGTGGATCGTGGCGGTCGAGCACAGCACGCGCCTCCTGGGACGCGGGCCGGGACCGCGCGACGCCTCGTCGAGAACGGACGTGATGGCCCGGGACCAGCGCGCGTCATCCGTCAGTACCGCGTCGACGGACCACTCCCCTCCTCCGGGAGGGGCCGCCAGCTCGGCCAGCGCCAGCTTCCTCGCCTCGTCAACCGTGATCTCGGTGACCATGAAGTGGCGCGACACACGTTCCCGGTGTTTGACGATCGAGGACTCTAAGAGTTCCCTCACCTGGAGGAGCCCCGCGTCGAAATCATCGCGCCTTCCCGGTCCGCTCTCATCGTCTCCCCTTTCCGCCGGGTTCGCAAAGGGTCTGGAAAAGATGGGTCTTCGGCTCACCGTGTGCCCCCGTTGTATGTCATTCTGAGCTTGGCCTGAGCGTGATGCCGATGAGGTCGTCAAGCCTCACTCAGCGTCTTGTATCAAGCCGAACTCCGCAGCTCTTAAACCGGCCTGGAATCGTGAGGAGGCGTCAAGCATCCGCAAAATCTTGGCCACATGACGTCGGTACGTTCGCAGCGAGATGTTCAGCTCCTCGGCGGCCCGCACATCCGTGTACCCGATGCTCATGAGCTGAAGGATGCTGCGCGAGAAGTCGCTCTGGAGGTGGCCCCCGAACCGCAGGTAGTCGGAGTGCCTGATCGCGCTCCGCCAGGTCCCGGCGAAGAGCACCTCAAGCGCCCTGACCGTGGCGGTATTCGTGATCACATGGATGTCCGGAGCTCCCGCACGGCTCCTCGACCGCACCAGAACCGTTTGGCCGTCCACGATGAGGACCTCGTCCAACTCGCCCCTGGCCACCCGCATTTCACTCTCCGGAAACTGCTGCATCGTCGGGAAGAGCGGCAGTTTGAGGAGGGCCGGGGTGACGAGAAAACGGAGCTCCACCGCGTGGCGGCCGAGCGCGGCCCGTCGCCTCAGCGCCGCGACCACGGCATGCGCCTGCTCCGGTTGGCCGTTCAGGGAGATACTCAGGCGATGCCGAGCCTCTTCGACGAGCTCCCCGACTGTGAAGGCGTCGATCGGGAGCGCTCCCTGGTTCTGCCCTGCGGACTCGGACTGACGTGACACAACGGTTGAATCAATCAGGGCAAGGGCCGACAGCAGCGCCTCCTCGACCGGGTCCTCGGGTCCTTTCGCCACAACGGCGGAGAAGGGCATGAACTTCGTGGTCGGATAGTAGTGCTTCAACAGTCTTTCCCCCCCATAAGTACGTGCGGCATTGACGCACCTGGCGCTACGTCAACGACGGCATGACTCATCCCGGCCGACGGCGACACCGGTGGACGAGCAAAGCCGACGCACTTCGCACACGCCAACCCCTACTCATGTCCTCCACCATCGCGCCTACCTTCCTTCGGTGCGCATTCCTCGGTCACCGCGGTCACCCCCACCGGCCGGACGCGCCAATCCCCTGGGGGCCGTACCTGTTCCGCCGACAGTCGAGCGACGTTGGCGTGATTGGCATACGCAAATCGACCCGCGCATGCCCCCCGCCGCCACTTCCCCTCGCTCGGCCCGCGACAATCTTCCGTCTCCCGGTCACGGATCGGTGAGACTTGTGAGCAAGGATAAGCGTGCAACACAAAAAGAGTCAATCATTCCGGACAACACAGAAGTTCCCGTGACCGGCCGTTCCATGGGTAACTCCGGAAGTGCGCATTCCATATGGCGGTAGTCAGACGTTTCCGGCGAACAGGTCACATGCCAACCCCCGCAGATCGCCGTGGACACGCCGCTCACCTGCGGCGACGAGCGGGTTCACGGGAACCCCAGACCTCCGGGGAATCTCGCGTAAAGGCGGGAAAGGAGATGGTTGACCGCGCGGGACGAGTTACCGAATTGTTCGCCGTTGAATCATTCACCTGAAGCCGGCGGGGCTCCGGAGGGTGTTGCGTCCGACCGCGCGACATCGCCCAAGCGCCTGTGAAGTACTGGGGGTACACAACTCCCCTGCCGCGGGCGGAGAGAGCGATATGCTATTCGCATGGCCCGGCCGCACCCCCGGTGCGAAGGATCGGCGCACGGATCCGCGCACCGGGCTAGTGGTCCCGCCGGGCGACGACGTCACAGAGCGCGTCGAGCACCGTGCGGGAAGGCGACCTCGGCAGGGCGGCGAGCGCGGAACGGGCGCGCACCAGGCGCTCCTCCAGCATCGTCCGCGCGGCGTCCATCGCGTCGGACCGGCGCAGCAGGGTCAACGCATGGCGGCGCAGCGAGGGTTGGCCGAGCAGTGCGCGGAACTCCTCGGCGCTCGGCCCCCGGTCGGCGAGCGCCAGCAGGATCGGCAGGGAGGCCACCCCCAGGGCCAGGTCCTTGCCGGGCTCCTTCCCCAGCCGCGTCGGATCGCCGGTGACGTCCAGCAGGTCGTCGGAGATCTGAAAGGCGATGCCCAGATGCGTTCCGTAGTCGCCGACGGCGGCGACGGCGGCCTCGGGAGCGCCCGCCAGGATCGCCCCGAGGCGCAGGGATGTCGAGATCAGCGTGGCGGACTTGCCCGCGGCCACGGTCAGGTAGTGCGAGATCGAGGCCGCGTCCTCCTCAGGCCCGAGCAGTTCGACCAGCTGCCCCGACACCAGGGCCTCGGCGGCCTCCGCGTGCAGGGAGACCGCCGTGAGGCCGAGGCCCGCGGAGATCCACGCGGCCTTGGCCAGAAGCCAGTTGCCGGCCCGCACCGCGTTCGCGTTGCCCCACCGGGCGTTGGCGCTGGCGGACCCGCGGCGGGTCGTCGCCTGGTCGATCACGTCGTCGTGGTAGAGCGAGGCGACGTGGATCATCTCGGCGACCACGGCGGCGTCAATGATGTCGCGGCGCCCGGCCGTTGGCGCCTCCGCGCCGGAACGGTCCGCGCCGGGGCGGTCGGTGCCGAACTCGGCACCCAGGAGAACCAGGAGCGGGCGGAGTCGTTTGGCGGCGTCGGCGAAGAGGTACAGAACCACCTCGGCGACATCGGCGGGCGCCGCGTCGGTGACATACCGCCGGAGGGCCTCCGCGGTGAGGCGCAGGTCGCGCTCCAGCCGGGCGGCCAGCGCCGCGTCGCCTACGGCCAGCTGGGACAGCAGCGGTGGGGAGGGCGTGTGGTGACTCAGCCGAGACATCTCTTCCGCCCCTACCTTCCCAAAGGACTCCTGCGCCGCAGGCACAGCGGTGGCTGTCCGAAGCCTGAGACGCGATACGAACACCGATACGAGGAACGCCGGAGCCCACGCTAGGCGAGGACGGGACGGCCTCACACCAAGGTCGTCATCAAGATGCCAAAAACGCGGCCCCCGTTTCCGCGGCGGCCGGTGCGCCGTCCGCCGGCCGCCGCACCGCGGACGCCACCTTCCCGGTGAGGGCCGCAGCGCGGCGAGGCCGCCGACGGCGTGTGCGGCGTCCGCCATGCGGACGGATGCCCGCTCACGCGCCACCCGATGTCCTGAAGTGACCCCCTTGATCGAGGACTTGGCAGCTTTGTGTAACCGTCCTTGTCCGCCGTTGCGCCCTCCACGTAGGACTGTGACCGTAGCCGACCGCTCACGTCCGGCACTTCCGTCTGAATACGCGTCTGATACCCGGACAAGGAAGGGGAATCCCCCATGACCAGCTCGCACGAGGTGCGCGTTTCCAAGATCAAGGACATCGTCTGCGAAATCCTGGAAATCGAGGAGGACGAGGTCACCGAGACGAGCCTCTTCAAGGAGGAGCACGACGCGGACTCGCTGCGCGCCATTGAGATCCTCGCGGGCCTGGAGAAGGAGTTCTCCATCACCATCGATCAGGCCGAGCTGAGCCGCATGGTTCACCTCAAGGGCGTGTACGAGGTCGTCGCCGAGTCCGCCGGCTGGTAAGGCGCGGATACGACGCGAACGGCCCCAACGGAACGGTGGACTGGGAGGTCTACGTGGCACCAGTGGAGGAACTGGAGCCCGGCGCGGCTTCAGGAGACATACCTGGCTCCCGCAGAGTAGTGATTACCGGGCTCGGCGCCGTGTCGAGCATCGGGATGGGCGCCGAGGAGTTTCTCCGCGGCCTGCGGAAAGGCGCCAGCGGTGCCAGGCCCATCACCGTCTTCGACGTCGACGGCTATGACCACGCGAATGGCTGCGAAATCGCCGACTTCGACCCCGGCCGGTGGGTGCGCCGTCTCGACGCGGACCGGCTGGGCCGGGCCACGCAGTACTCGGTGGCCGCGGCGCGCATGGCCATCGACGACGCCGGACTGGACTCGGACCGGCTGAGGTCCCAGCACGGCCTGATCTCGATCGGCACGACCGACGGGGAGTCCCGCGACCTCGACCACCTGGTGGAGACCGAGCTGCGCTCCGGACCCGAGTCCATGGACGCGCGGGTCGCCGTTCGGGTCCCGGCCGGGCGGCTGTCGGCCGCCATCGCCGAGGAGTTCGACCTGTCCGACGTCGAGGCCGTGACCATCCCCACCGCATGCGCCGCGGGCAACTACGCCATCGGCTACGGATTCGACGCCGTCCGCGCGGGCGAAGTCGAGTTCGCGCTGTGCGGCGGCGCGGACGCCATGTGCCGCAAGACCTTCTCCGGCTTCTACCGGGTGGGCACCATCGCTCCCGACCTGTGCCGGCCGTTCGACGTGAACCGCAAGGGCATCCTCACCGGCGAGGGCGCGGGCGTGCTCGTCCTGGAATCCCTGGAGTCCGCCGTCGCCCGAGGCGCCAGGATCTACGCCGAGGTGCTCGGCTACGGGCTCAACTGCGACGCCTACCACCAGGTCGCCCCGAACCAGGACAGCGTGGCCGAGTGCATGCGGCTGGCCCTGGAGGACGCCGGGGTCAAGAGCGACCAGGTGGACCTGATCTCCGCCCACGGCACCGGGACCAGGGCGAACGACGTCACCGAGGCCCGCGCCATCCGCGACGTCTTCGGCGACCGCGCGCCCCGGACCATCTCGGTGAAGTCGATGATCGGCCACACCATGGGCGCGGCCAGCGCGCTCTCCGCGATCGCCTGCTCCCTGGCCATCACCAACCGGTTCATCCCGCCGACGATCAACCACTCCGAGACCGACCCCGAGTGCGACGTCGACTGCGTTCCCAACCAGGCCATCGAGGCCGACCTGCGGATCGTGCAGAACAACGGGCTCGCCTTCGGCGGCAACAACGCGGTGGTGCTGCTCGGCAGATACGACGGCGACCACGCCGGAGCACGCGCTGCGGACCACACGGCGGCCTACGCCGGGGAGCCGTCATGACGTGGACCGTCACCGGCATGGGCGCGGTCTCCAGCGTGGGCCGCGGCGTCGAGGACACCTTCGCCGCGCTGTGCCGGGGCGTCTCCGGCGTCGCCGAGCTGCGCGGCTTCGACCCCAGCCTCTTCAGCGCCAGGCACGCCTACGAGGTGGACGACCGCCCGGCCCCCGGCACCGACGTCGCCGGGCGTGCCACGGCCCTGCTGCTCGACGCGGTCCGGCAGGCCGCCCGCGACGCGGGGCTGGACGAGAACGACCTCGCCGAGGTCCCCGTGCTCGTCGGCACCGGGCTCCGTGAGCTGCGCTCGCTCGAGCTCTGGTGGCGCCACGGCGCCGAACTCACCGGCGAGGAACTGCACTTCGGCAGGGCCCTGCGCGAGCGGTGCGGTGCGGAGGCCACCTACACCTTCTCCAACGCCTGCTCGGCCGCGCTGTACACGCTGGCGCTCGGCACCGACCTCCTGGAGCAGCGTTCCGCGGACACCGTGATCGTGGCGGGTGTCGACGTGCTGACCGAGAGCATGTACGGCCTGCTGGAGCGGGTGCAGCCGGTGCCGCCGGAGCGGGTGCGGCCCTTCGACCGCAACCGGGCCGGGGTGCTGATGGGCGAGGGAGCCGCTGCCGTGGTGGTGCGCCGCTCCGAAAACGCCGGCCCTGGCCACGGCCTCGTCCGCGGCGTGGCGGTCAACTGCGACGCCCACCACGTCACCGCGCCCCACCCGGCGGGCATCGCCGAGGCCATCCGCGCGGCCCACTCCCGTTCGGGCATCAAGCCGGAGGACGTCGACCTGATCATGCTGCACGGCACCGGAACGCTCCTGAACGACGAGGCCGAGGCCCTCGCGCTCGGGGAGGTCTTCGGCGGGGCCGTGGACAGGCCGCTGATGACCGCCATCAAGTCGATGACCGGCCACACCTCGGGCGCCTCGGGCATGCTCGGCCTGGTGGCCGCGCTCTGCGCGCTGCGCACGGGGACCGTGCCGCCCACCATC
Source organism: Streptomyces sp. SBT349 (assembly GCF_001083795.1). GTDB lineage: Bacteria > Actinomycetota > Actinomycetes > Streptomycetales > Streptomycetaceae > Streptomyces. The sequence goes on along the minus strand of NZ_LAVK01000106.1, from coordinate 11,246 downwards.
GGGCTGCACGACCCGGTGGACGAGGCGTCCTCGTTCCGGTTCGTGACCGGCGAGGCGGCCCACCGGCCCATTACGCTGGCCCAGTTGAACGCCTTCGGGTTCGGCGGCGTCAACGCCGTGGCGATCGTGGAGGCCGTACCGTGACCACCGCCCCGACGGCCGCCGCCCCTTCGTTGACCGCGCCCCCGTCCACCTCCGTGCTGCTGACCGGCGTCGGACTCGCGGTGGCCGGCGTCGAGACCCCAGGGATGCTGCTCGACCCGCCCCCCACCGACCCTCCCGCGGTCGACCCGCGCGCCAGGCTCGGGAAGAAGGGCCTGCGGTACAAGGACCGCGCCACGCAACTCGCCTACTGCGCCGCCGCCGACGCCCTCGCCGCGGCCCGCCTGCTCGACGAGGACGGCGCCCTGACGGTGCCGGGCGACTCGATCGGCGTGGTGGCCAGCTCCAACTTCGGCAACGTCGACACCGTCTGCCGCGCCGTGGACGTCATCGCCAAGGAGACCGCCGCTGCGGGCAGCCCGATGGACCTGCCCAACGCCTCGAGCAATGTCGTGGCGTCCTCCGTGGCCATCCGGTTCGGCCTGCGCGGTCCCAACCTGATGCTCTGCAACGGCGCCACCTCGGGGCTCGACGCGGTCCACTGGGCCGCGGGCCTCGTCCGCGCCGGTCGCGCCCCGCGGGTCCTGGTGCTCGGCGTGGAGCCGGACAACGCGCACGTGCGCGCCCTGCTCGGCGGTGTTCCCGCGTTCGACGGCGCCGGCGCCCTGCTGATCGAGGACGCCTCGGCCACCGCCGAGCGCGGCGCCACCGCCCTCGCCGGGCTCGGCGGGTACGCCCGCGGCGGCGGCGTCGTCCGCTTGCTGAACCGGCTCGCGGAGCACGCGGATTCGGCCGCAGCCATGTGGCTGCCGCCCGAGACCGCGGGTGCCGGTGCCACCGACCCCGGCAGCAGCGGCAGCGGCAGCGGCACCCTCGACGACCCGCTGCCCGGCGTGCCCCGGCAGGGCCTGCGCGCGGTGCACGGCGTCGCCTCCGGCGCACTCGGCGTGCTCCAGTGCGCCGCCGCGGCGGGCTGGTTCGCCCGCGGCGGGCCCGGCCCGGTGTACGCCGTGTCGGGAGGCGGCCCCGCCGACGACGCCGGGGCGGCCCTGGCCCTGCACGCGCCGACGGCGGCGGAGGGTTTCCGACGCCATGGCCGGTAACACCATCACCCCCGTCGACGCGGCCGGCGCGGAAGCCGCAGCCGCAGCCGCAGCCACTGCCACGACCGAGCGGCCGGTGGCCCTGCGCCGGTACCACCGCGGCGATCAACGGGCGGGACGCGTGCTGCTGCTGCACGGCCTGGCCAATAGCGGCAGCATCTGGGACGCCTGCGTGACCCGCTCCCCCGCCCTCCGCGACCACGAGGTGTGGACCGCCGACCTCCCCTGGTCCGGCGCGGGCATCGCCGCGTGGGGCGCGCGCGGCGACCTGGTCCCGCACCTCGGCGACGCCCTCGCCGGGGTGCCGGGAGGGGTCGGTACCGTGGTCGGCCACTCGATGTCGGCGAACGCGCTGCTCGAATTCCTCAGCCGCGCGCTGGCGGCGGGCGAGGACCCGTTCGCCCGGTACGGCATCGACCGGCTGGTGCTGGTCTCGCCCTTCTACCGGCGGGCTCCCGAGCACTTCTCCTGGGACAACCTGGCGAGCTCGGTCGCCGACTTCGGCCCGCTGATGGCCGACGGCATCCGCGCGCACGCCGACGGGCGCCTGACCGAGCCCACCGTGCGGGAGATGGCCGAACGGGTCCGCGACCGCGTGGGCCCCTACGGCTGGATGCGGTTCTTCGAGATCTACCTGCGAACCCCCTGGCTGCGGCTGCGCGCCATGGCCGTGCCCACCCTGATCGTCGCGGGCGCGCGCGACACCACCGCGCCGCTTCGGGAGAGCAGGGCCCTGGCCGCCGACCTGCCCCAGGCCGAGTTGCGCGTCCTGGCGGACTGCGGGCACTTCCTGATGATCGAGCGGCCGGAGCCGTTCGCTGCCGTCATCGGCCGGTTCATCACCACGACCCGGACCGCCCGCGCGTTAATCCGCCGGCGGCCCCGACCCGATCCTGGAGCACACCCCATGGCAACCGAAACCTCTGCCCCGAAGGCGGCTGCGCTGCGGCCGGTCACCGAGACGGCGGTGAAGGCACTCCTCACCCAAGCGACCGCGGCGCCGCTGCGCCCGCGCTACGAGGGCGCCAACATCTGCACCTGGATCGGCTTCAAACACATCAACTACCTGGTCGAGGAGGCGATCCTGGACCACTTCCGGCAGGCCGGGCTCTCCAGCCGCCTCCTGCACGTCCAGCACGGGCTCGGCGTCGACGTCGTCGATCTCGACACCAGGATCCTGCACGCCCTCCTCCTGGACGAGACGGTGGTCGCCCACGTCACCCCCGTCACCGGCGACGACGACTCCCACCTGACCTTCAGGGTGGTGATGCGGGCCGACCGCGACGGCCACGCCGCCAAGGCCGTCACCGCCAAGGCCCGGGTGGTGCTGCGCACCGACACCTACACCGAGGCGGCGCCCGAGCCGCCCGCGGCGCTGGCCCGCTTCGTCACCGGCCGCATCGGCCTCCCCCAGGACGGCCCCTCGGGACCGGCCCCGGAGACCCTGGCGGCGGACGCCGGCGCGGCCGAGGGGGCCGGCCGTTCCGCCAACGCCGCCGACCCGGTCCTCGACCTGCTGACCGCGGGCCGCAACGCCTACGGCTGGAGGCGGCGGATCGGCTACCCCTCCTGCCACTTCTCCGAGCGCCTCCAGATGTCCGGCTACCTGCGGCAGCTCGAGGAGGTCGTCGACCTCTTCCTCGCCGACCGGGGAATCTCGGTGAAGTCGCTGCTGGACGAGCACCGCTGGATCCCGGCCGTGCCGCACTCGCGGATCCGGATCCTGGACGAGGCGCTGATGGAGGAGGACCTCTACACCGTCTTCACGGTCGAGGACGTCTTCAAGGACCTCACCTACACGTCGCGAATGGACTGCTACGTCGTCAGGGACGGGCGGCTGCTGCGGACCGCGACCGGCAAGATCACCCACGGCTACGCACGGGTGGCCGGGCGCGCCGCCTGGCACCTGGTCCCCTTCGACGAACGGGTGGCCCGCGCGCTCCGCGGCGAAAGCGGCGAGGACGGCGGCATGGGCGGAACGGAGACGGCATGAGTGCCACCGCCACCGCCACCGCCACCGGCCGGCCGGTCATCACGGCCTGGACCGCGATATCTCCCTTCGGCATCGGGTCACGCGCCTTCGCCGACGGCCTGCGGGACGGCCGCCCGACCGTCGCGCCGCTCGACCAGGACACGTGGCAGGCCGCCACCGACTCCGCCTGCCTGGTGCCCGACTTCGACGTCCGGGCGGTGCTGGGCAAGAAGGGCACCCGTTCGATGGACCGCGTCACCGGACTCGCGGTCGCGGCGGTGAGCTCCCTGCTCGACGGCGCCCCGTGCCACCGCGAGGTCGCCACCGGCCCCCGGGCGGCACTGGTCCTGGGCACCACCACCGGCAGCGTGCAGAGCCAGATGGACTTCACCCGGGACTCGTTCACCAACGAGAAGCCGTACTTCGTGGACCCGGCGCGTTTCCCCAACGCGGTGATGAACTGCGCGGCCGGGCAGAGCGCCATCTGGCACCAGCTCAAGGGCCCCAACACCACCATCGCGGGCGGCCGGGCCGCGGGGCTCTACGCGTTGAACTACTCCCGCATGCTCGTCGCCTTCGGCAGGGCGCGCACCGTGCTGTGCGGCGCGGTCGAGGAGTTCTCCCACGCCAGGTCGTGGCTGGAGCGCCACGCCCAGGCCCAGGCGCCAGAACCCGCCGCCGAGGCGGTGCCGATGGGCGAGGGCTGCGGACTGCTGCTGATCGAGCGGGCGAGCGGCGGGCGCGGCGGGGACCAGCGGGTCCTCGCCGAGGTGCTCGCCACCGAACTCGCCGTCGCGACCGGCGACGAGGTGCGCGCCACGCTCACCCGCTGCCTGCGGCGCGCGTTGACCCGGTCCGGGGTACGCCAGGAGGAGATCTGGGCGGTGTCCACGAGTGAGTCCTTCGGCACCGCCGGAGCCGCCGAGCGGACGGCGCTGGCGGAGGTCGTCGGGGAGGCGGCGCCGGTCCGGCTCTCCCACGCCGCGCTGATCGGGGACGCCGGGGCCGCCACGGCCACGTTCCAGATCGCCGGGGTGCTGGCCGCGGCGGAACGCGACGGCGACGCCGCCGGGCGCGCGGCGGTCATCACGTCGGTGGACCGGGACGGCGCCGTCGGCTGCGCCGTCTTCCGGCTCCGCTGACCGACGCCCCTGACCGAAGGACGGCGGTCAACGGACCGCAGGCCGCGGGCCGTTGACCTGCGGACCGCGGGCGCACCAACCCGGGGCGCAGGGACCACCGATGACGGAACCCACCGGAGACCCAACGGAAGGCACGCGCGATGGCGAGCACCCCCACGGAAGTGCGGGACACGGCAGATCTGGACACGGCGCGGCGGCGCCGGACGACGCCCCCGGGCGCCGGGCTGCGCACGCCGGTGGCGGCGGAGGTGACGGTCCTCCGTCCGGCGGCGGCGGACGGGGATGGAACGCTGCGCGCCGCCACGACCGTGGTGATCGACGAGCGGGAGCCGGTGTTCCCCGGGCACTACCCGGGGCTGCCGATCTTCCCGGGGGTGTGCGTGATCGAGTGCGTGCATCTGAGCTGCCTCGCCGCCACCCCGCCCGGCGCCGGGCGACAGGCCCTCGAGGCGGTGGAGTCGGCCCGTTTCCTCAGCCCGGTCTTCCCCGGCGACCGGCTGGACATCGACCTGGTCTGGTCCGGGGAGCCACCGGCGCTCCGCTCCACCGCCCGGGTCCGCACCGCGCGCGGCGAGGCGGCGCGAGTGCGCGTCCGCTTCCGGCCGCTGGAGGCGTCATGACGGGCGTGGCCGGGCAAGCCGAGATCCGCCGGGCGCTGCCGCACCGGTTCCCCATGCTCCTGGTGGACCGGGTGCTGGACATCGTCCCCGGCGAGCGGATCACCGCGCTCAAGGCCGTCACCTGCAACGAGCCGTGGTACGCCGAGATGGGCGCGGACGCGCCGCCGGAGTCCTACGCCTACCCCAGGATGCTGCTGACCGAGTCGTGGTGCCAGTCCGCGGGCGTGCTGGCCACCTGGACCTCCCCCGGGCTGCTCGACGGGAGGGTGATGCTCTTCGGCGGCATCTCCGACGTCGTCCACCTCCGCCCCGTGCTGCCAGGCGACGTGGTGCGGCACGAGGCCCGCGTCACCCGCGACCTGGGCGACACGGTGCTCATCGAGGGCGAGAGCCTCGTGGCCGACGAGCCGGTGATGACCGTGGCGCGCGCGTCGTTGGCGTTCCGCCCGGCCGAGCACCTGCGAGCCGAGCGCCCAGGGACCGAACTCCCGGGGGCCGAACACCGACAAGCCGCCGGCGTGGGCCGACGGTTGGGCGAGGAGAACTGATGACGCAGCAGCACAGCACGGCTGACGGGAGCCGGGTCGCGGTGATCACCGGCGGCACGCGCGGCATCGGCAGGGCGACGGTCCAGAGGCTCGCGCGAGACGGCTTCGACGTGGCCTTCTGCTACCAGTCCAACGAGGAGGCCGCGCTGACGCTGTCCAAGGAGGTGGCGGAGCTGGGCGTGCGGGTCCTCGCGCGGCAGGCCGACGTCACCGACCGCGGCGCGGTCCGCGCGTTCGTCGAGGAGGTCGAGGAGCAGCTCGGCCCGGTCGGCCTGGCGGTCACCTCCGCGGGCATCACCCGGGACAATCCGCTGCTGATGATGACCGACGAGGAGTGGCACGAGGTCCTCGACACCAACCTCGACGGCGTCTACCACCTGTGCCGCTCGGTGGTGTTCTCGATGATGAAGCACCGGGCCGGGGTCATCGTCAACATCTCCTCCGTCGCGGGCGTCTACGGCCAGGCCACGCAGACCAACTACTCCGCCTCCAAGGCGGGGATCATCGGCTTCTCGCGCGCGCTCGCCAAGGAGGTGGCCCGCTACGGGATCCGCGTGAACGTGGTCGCCCCCGGGTTCATCGAGACGGACATGACCTCGTCGCTGAACGAGGCGGCCAGGGCCAAGGCGCTCGCGTCCGTGCCCCTGGGACGGCTGGGCCGGGCCGAGGAGGTGGCCGACCTGGTCTCCTACCTGGCCTCGGACCGGGCCGGGTATGTCACCGGGGCGGTCATGCAGATCGACGGCGGAATCACCATCTAGTCCTTCCCCACCCTCAGGAGGTCGCTGTGGCCGTCAAGCCGCCACGCTGGTACTTCTCGCTGCGCAGCCCGTACTCGTGGCTCGCCTTCCGCGAACTGACCGAGCGGTACCCCGACGTGGCCGCCCGGATCGAGTGGCGCCCCTACTGGGAGCCCGATCCGGAGAACGAGCGGGCGCTGAGCGGCGAGGGGACCCAGCTCCCCTACGTTCCCATGTCGAAGGAGAAGCACCTCTACATCCTTCAGGACGTGAAGCGCCTGACCCGGGCCCGCGGGCTGACCATCGCCTGGCCCATCGACACCGCGCCGCGGTGGGAGGTCTCCCACCTGCCCTACCTGCTCGCCGCGGACGAGGGGAAGGGAGTCGCGTATGTGCGGGAGGTGTACCGGGTCCGCTGGGAGCTCGGCCGGGACGTCTCCGACCCCGCCACCATCGCGGATGTCGCCGTCGCCCTGGGCCTCGACCCCGACCGGCTGGCGGGCGCGGCGGAGGACCGGGAGACCCGGGAGCGCGGGCTGACCGCCCTCCGCGAGGTGGAGCGGGACGGCGTCTTCGGAGTCCCGTTCTTCATCCACCGCAGGGACAAGTTCTGGGGTCTCGACCGGCTGGCCGACTTCGCCGCCACCGTCCGCGCGGGCGGCCCGCCCGCCGCGGAGCCGGCACCCGCCTCCGCTCCGCCGCCGGCCCTCGCCCCGGCGGGCGATGCGGGCCACGCCGGCGGCTGCGGCTGACCGCCCGCCGAACACCCGCCGCGGGGCCGGGGGCGTTCGCCGGCGCGGGCCTTCGAGGCGGCCCGCACGGCCCGGCCTCCGCGGCTCGTTCGCCGCACGGAGGCTGCCGACGGCGCCCGTGATCCGTACGCTGGTGACCCGGACGACTCGGCGGAGACCGGACGGCAGGACGGCCGGCCGGGCGCCGGGAGCGGCCGAGGCCGCGAGCGCACCAACCGGGCGCCGCCGATCCTCAGGAGGACTGCCTGTGAAGATGCTGATCAACGGGGCGGAGCGGGTCATCGCCGACGCGCTGCGCGGGATGGCGGAGGCCCACCCGGAGCTGGTGGTGGACGTGGACAACCGCGTGATCGTCCGCCGCGACGCGCCGGTGGCGGGCAAGGTCGGCCTGGTCTCCGGCGGCGGCTCGGGGCACGAGCCGCTGCACGGCGGCTTCGTCGGCCCGGGGATGCTGGACGCCGCCTGCCCCGGCGAGGTGTTCACCTCCCCCGTCCCCGACCAGATGGTGCGGGCGGCGGCGGCCGTGGACAGCGGCGCGGGCGTGCTGTTCATCGTGAAGAACTACACGGGCGACGTGCTGAACTTCGACATGGCGGCCGAGCTCGCCGAGGAGGAGGGCATCCAGGTCGCCAAGGTCCTGGTGCGGGACGACGTGGCGGTGACCGACAGCCTCTTCACCGCGGGCCGCCGCGGCACCGGCGCCACCCTGTTCGTGGAGAAGCTGGCCGGGGCCGCCCCCGAGGAGGGCGCCCCCCTGGACCGGGTGACGGAGGTGGCCCGCAAGGTCGCCGACTGCTCCCGCAGCTTCGGCGTGGCCCTCGGCGCGCCCACCACCCCCGCCAAGGGCAGCCCCACGTTCGACCTGCCGCTGGACGAGCTGGAGCTCGGCATCGGCATCCACGGCGAGCCGGGGCGCGAGCGGCGCGCCACGATGACCGCGGCGGAGATCGCCGAGGCGGCCGTGGACGCCGTGGTGGAGGATCTGCGCCCCTCGGACCCGGTGCTGGTCCTGGTGAACGGGATGGGCGCCACGCCGCTCCTGGAGCTGTACGGATTCGGCGGCGAGGTCGCCCGGGTCCTGCGGGAACGCCGGGTCGCGGTGGCGCGTACGCTCGTCGGCAACTACGTGACGTCGCTGGACATGGCGGGCTGCTCGATCACGCTGTGCGAGGTCGACGAGGAACTGCTGCGGCTGTGGGACGCGCCCGTGAGCACGCCCGGCTTGCGGTGGGGTCGCTGAGAGGAGCGGAAGTGGCCGAGAGGGACGCCGGATTCTTCCGGCGCTGGCTGATCATGGCGGCCGAGGCCGTCGACGCGGACGCGGACCGGCTGACCGGGCTGGACTCCGCGATCGGCGACGCCGACCACGGCAGCAACATGCGCCGCGGGATGCTCGCGGTCGCCGCCGCGCTGGAGAAGGAGCAGCCCGCCACCCCGGGCGCCGTGCTGCTGCTGGCCGGGCGCACGCTGGTCTCCACGGTCGGCGGCGCCTCGGGCCCCCTGTACGGCACGCTGCTGCGGCGGGCGGGCAAGGCGCTCGCCGACGTGGAACGGGCCGACGACGCGGCGGTGCGCGAGGCGCTGGCCATCGGCGTGGACGCGGTGGCGCAGCTCGCGGGCGCGCAGCCGAACGACAAGACGATGCTCGACGCGCTGCGCCCGGCCGTCGAGGCACTGCCCGACTACGCGGCGGCGGCGGACGCGGCGTCGCGCGGCGCGGAGGCCACGGTCCCGCTGCGGGCGCGCAAGGGCAGGGCCAGCTATCTGGGCGAGCGGAGCGTCGGGCACATGGACCCGGGCGCGGCCTCCTCCGCCCTGCTGATCGGCGCGCTCGCCCGGACGGCCGCCGATGAGTGAGGGCAGCGCGCCGGTGGGCATCGTGCTCGTCTCGCACAGCGGGGAGGTCGCCGAGTCCGTGGCGCGCCTGGCCGCGGGGCTGGCCGGGGGCGGCGCGCTGGCGCCGGTGGCCACGGCGGGCGGCACCGCCGACGGGGAGCTGGGCACCAGCTCGGAGCTGATCGCCGACGCGGCCCGGCGGGTCGACCGCGGCGCCGGGGTGGCCGTGATCGCCGACCTGGGCAGCGCCGTCCTCACGGTGCAGGTGATGCTGGCCGAGGGCGAGGAACTGCCGCCCCACACCCGCCTGGTGGACGCGCCCTTCGTGGAGGGGGCGGTGGCCGCGCTGGTCACCGCCTCGGCGGGCGGGGACCTCACGGCCGTGGCCGCCGCGGCGGCCGAGGCCTACACGTTCCGCAAGACCTGACGGCGGCCGGCACCCCTACGCGCCGGGCGGCGTCCAGGCGGCGGGCCGGAACCACGCGGGCCCCTCGGCGGTGGCCAGCTTGATCCGGTTGACCGCGCCCTCCCGCAGCGGCGGCAGGGCGTCGAGCTCGAACCACCCCACCTCCACGGACTCCTCGTCGTTGACGCGGGCCGTGCCGCCCACGGCCCGGCAGCGCAGGCAGACGCTCATGTACTGGCAGAGGTCCTCGTTGGGGTATCGCACCGGCTCCCCGGTCTCCACCAGCACCACCCGCTCGGGGACGCAGTGGACGGCCGTCTCCTCCCACACCTCGCGGACCGCCGCCTCGGCGGGCTGCTCCCCCGGCTCGGGGATGCCGCCCACCAGCGTCCATTCGCCGTTGTCGGCCCGCCGCACGAGCAGCACGCGGCCCTGGTCGTCGAAGACCACGGCGCTCACGCCCGGCAGGAAGAGGAGCCGGTGGCCGATGTCCGTGCGGAGGTCTCGGATGAACTCGGGGGTGCCCATGGGGCGAGCCTATGCCGCGGCCCCGGCGAGGAGGCGACCCTCCGGGTAGCTCAGGGCGGCGTCCGGCAGGGCGGCGCGACGGCCGCTCGCGAACACCGTCAGGCCGCCGGTCGCGGGCGCCTCCGGGCGCGGCCCGGCGCCGACGCGGCGCAGCGCCTGGGCGGCGACGGCCCCGGCCGAGCCGAAGAGCGCGACCGGGGCGCCGGTCACCGAGGCCAGGTGGGCGCGGATCGGCGCCGCGACCAGCTCGTAGTGGGTGCAGCCGAGGACCACGGCGGCGGTGTCGGGCGGCGTCAGCTCGGCGGCGGCCTTGACCGCGGCGCGCACCGCGCCCTCGTCGGCCCGCTCCACGGCCTCGGCGAGGCCGTGGCAGGGCACCTCGGTGGCCCGCGCCCCGGCGGCGAACTCCCCGATCAGGCGCCGCTGGTAGCCGCTGCCCGTGGTCGCTGGGGTGGCCCAGACGGCGAACGGCGCGCCGCCGGCCGCGGCGGGCTTGACGGCGGGCACCGTTCCGATGACGGGTACGGCGGGCTCCAGTTCGGCGCGCAGCGCCGAAAGGGCGTGCACCGAGGCGGTGTTGCAGGCGACGATCAGCGCGTCGGGTCCCTCGGCCGCGGCGGCGCGGGCGCAGGCCAGCGCCCGGGCGGCGATGCCCTCCGGGGTGCGCGGCCCCCAGGGCATGCCGTCGGGGTCCATGGAGAGCACCAGCGAGGCGTCGGGCCGCAGCCGCCGTACGGCGGCCGCGGCGGCCAGCAGGCCCACGCCGGAGTCGACGAGCGCGATCCTCACTTCCGGCCCGGGGTCCACTGCATGCCGAAGCCGTACGCGTAGTCGACGGCGCGCTGCGGGGAGACGCCCCGGTCCGGGACCAGGTACCTGGCCTCGCGGTGGACGACGAGGTTGCCGTTCTCGTTGGTGAGCATCGCCAGGGCGCAGACCGGCGAGGGGACCGTGCACTCGTCGAGGAAGAACTCGACGGGGGCGCCGCGCTCGGGGGTGAGCGTGACGGTGGCGGCGATGTTCTGGAAGCTGGCGGCGCCCGAGTAGATCGTCACGAAGATCACGACGCGCTTGAGCTGGGCCGCGTGGTCGAGGTTGATCGTCAGGTTCTCGCCCTGCGCCACGGCGCCGGTGCGGTCGTCCCCGTCCAGGTGCATGTAGGGCGGCTGGTTGAGGGAGCCGAACGCGTTCCCCAGGGCCTGCACCACGCCCTTGCGGCCGTCGGTGAGCTCGAAGAGGGCGCACAGGTCCAGGTCGAGGCCGCCGCCCATGGCCTTGTTCAGCCGCTCCCGCCAGCCGCCACCGCCCTGCTTCTGGGGGGCGCGCTGCTGCCAGTTGAGGTTGACGTTCATGCGGCCGGAGGTGGCGCCCTGCTTGGCGAGGGAGATCGCCGGGGCCTCCTTGGTCAGCGTGACCTTGCTCAGCCGCACCGGGCCGCCGGAGGGGGCGGGCGCCGCGGGAGCCTGCGGCGCGGAGGGCGGCACCGGGGCCGACGGG
>NZ_LAVK01000105.1 GCF_001083795.1 Streptomyces sp. SBT349 | reverse complement strand
GCGGGAGTTGGAGATCGCGGTCGCGGAGGGGCGGTTGGAGGATGAGGGGTGGCGTATCCGGCGTGATGGGTCGCGGTTCTGGGCGAATGTGGTCATCACGGCGCTGTTCGACGGTTCGGGCCGGCTGCGGGGCTTCGGCAAGGTCACCCACGACCTGACCGAGCGCCGCAGCGCCGAGCAGGCCATCACCAAGCGCCGCCGCCTGGTCGCCCACCTGGTCGAGGCCCAGGAGATGGAGCGGCGCCGGATCGCCTGGGACGTCCACGACGACTCCCTCCAGTCCATGGTCGCCGTCGGGATGCGCCTCCAACTCCTGGCCGGGCGCCTCCCGCCCGAGCACGCCGCGGCGCTGCACCGGCTCGACGCGACGGTCGGCGAGGCCATCGGCCGCCTGCGCAACCTGATCTTCAGGCTCAGACCGCCCGGCATCGACCGGCACGGGCTGCGCGAGTCCCTCGCCGACTACCTCGACGACGCGGTCACCGACCGGCACCTGAGGTACTCCTTCGCGTACACGCTGCTCAGCGAGCCCCTGCCGGAGACGGCGATCACGATCTTCCGCATCTGCCAGGAGGCGCTGACCAACGTCCACAAGCACGCCAGGGCCACCACGGTCACCCTCTCCCTGGCCCCCGTGGACGGCGGCGTCCTCACCCATGTCACCGACGACGGCATCGGCCTGCCGCGCGTGGCCGGCGCGCAGGACCAGGCGCGCGGCCAGGAGCACTTCGGGATGATCGAGATGCGGGAACGCGCCGAGACCGCGGGCGGCTGGTTCAGGACCCGCGGCACCCCGGGGAAGGGCACCACCGTGGAGTTCTGGCTTCCCGCCGGGGACCGGCCCCCCGGGCCCTCATGACCGGGGGAGCGGGCCGGATCCGCGTGCTGGTCTGCGACGACGACCCCCTGATCCGCGAGGTGCTGTGCGAGGTGATGGCGGAGGAGAGCGACTTCGACGTGGTCGGGGCCGCCCGGGACACCGACGAGGCCATCGCCCTGGCCGCGCGCCGGACCCCCGCCGTGGCGATCCTGGACCTGAGGATGCCGGGTGGCGGCGGGGCCCGCGCCGCCCGGGAGATCCTCGCCCGCTCTCCCGCCACCCGCATTCTCACGTTCTCCGCCTACGGCGAGGCCGGGGCTCTGGAGGAACTGCGGCGCGCGGGCGTCAGCGAGCACCTGGAGAAGGGCGTGCCCAACCACGAGATCGTCGCCGCCGTGCGGCGGCTCGGCGGGCAGGACCGGCGCCCGGATCCCACCCCTCCATAACCCGCGGCGTATGACCCCATTCACCTTTTCGTATGGGCCTTCCCCTGTCCCGGCCAAGAGCGGGCTGATAGAAAGTCCGGCATTGGCGGAAAAGGTGAGGAGCCCGCATGGAGTACACGCCGTGGTCGCTTCTGGGCGACGCAGGACTCATCGCCGCTCTCCTCGTCGTCGGCGCGTTCGCCCGCGCCAGGCTGTCCCTGGTGCAACGCCTCATGCTGCCGTCGAGTGTCATCGCCGGATTCCTCGGCCTCCTGCTCGGCCCCGAGGTTCTCGATCTCCTCCCCTTCTCCGACCAGCTCGGCACGTACTCGTCCGTGCTGATCGTCGTCGTATTCGCCTGCCTCGCGCTCTCCAGCGAATCCGGATTCGGCGCGTTCGGGAAATCCACCGGGAATTTCTCGCTCTATTCGATCGGCATGTACACCGTGCAGGTCGGCCTCGGAGTGGCCTTCGCGCTCATTCTGCTCGGGCCCATCTGGGACACCCCCGACGCGTTCGGCACCATGCTCTTCGCCGGGTGGGCGGGCGGATTCGGCACGGCCGCCGCGCTCGGCTCCGCGTTCGAGGGCGACGGCTGGCAGGAAGCGAGCTCCCTGGGCTTCACCTCCGCCACCCTCGGGATGCTGGTCGGCATCGTCGGCGGCATCGCCGTCACCAACTGGGGCGCGCGGCGCGGGCACGCCAAGGGCGTCGGCCGCTTCGCCGACCTCCCGGAGGATCTGCGCACCGGCCTCATCAGGAACCGGGAGGAGCGCACGGCCACCGGCACGGCGACCACCTCCGCCGTCTCGATCGAGCCGCTGGCCCTCCAGCTCTCCCTGGTGGCGGGCGTCTCGGCCGCCGCCTACGGCATATCCGAGTGGATCGGCGACCTCTGGCCCGACTTTGTGGTCCCGGTCTTCGCCGTCGCGTTCCTCGTGGGCCTGGCGCTCCGGCTGGTGGGCCGCTCCACCCCCGCCTGGGGCTATGTGGACCCCACGACGCTCAGGAGCGTGTCGGGGACCGCCACCGACGTGCTGATCGTCTGCGGCATCGCCTCGATCGTGCCGAGCTTCGTCGCCGACTACGTCACGCCGCTGCTGCTCCTCCTCGCCCTGGGCCTGGCGGTCTGCCTCCTCCTCTTCCTGGTCGTGGCGCCCCGCGTCTTCGAGGCCGACTGGTTCGAGAAGGCGCTGTTCACCTGGGGCTGGGCCACCGGCTCCGTCTCCACCGGCGTCGCCCTGCTGCGCATGAGCGACCCCAAGCTGGAGACCCGCACGCTGGACGAGTTCGGCCTCGCCTATCTCCCGCTGGCGCCGCTGGAGACCCTGACCGTCACGCTCACCCCCACGATCATCGCGGCGGGCGGGGTCTGGGCCCTGGCCGGCGGCTGGACCGCGCTGGGCCTGGTCGCCCTCGCCCTGTCCCTGATCCTCGCCCGCGCCGGGCGCCGCGCCCGCGTCACACCCTCCGCGCCCGCGGCGTCCGCCGCGTCCGTCCCGCGGCAGACCGCCCCATGACGCCCCGCCCCCGCCCACCGAAGGGACCCCGCACCGTGGACGCCGACGTCGCCGTCATCGGCCTGGGAGCCATGGGCTCCATGACCGCGTGGCACCTGGCCCGCGCGGGCGCCTCCGTCCTCGGGTTCGAGCAGTTCGGCCTGGCCCACGACCGGGGCGCCTCCGCCGGGGAGTCCCGGCTCTTCCGCATGGCCTACCACGAGGGCGCCGCCTACGTGCCCCTGCTGCGCCACGCCCGCGAGCTCTGGGGCGAGCTGGGCGCGGCCTCCGGGCTGCCGCTGTTCCACCCCACCGGCTGCCTCTCCCTCGGCCTGCCCGAACTGCCGCCCATGCGGAACGTGCGGCGGTCCGTCGAGGAGCACGGCCTCGACCACGAGATCCTCGACCAGGACCACCTCGCCGCCCGCTACCCCCAGCACCTCGCCCGCCCCGGCGAGATCGGCGTCCTCGACGTGCGGGGCGGGGTGCTCAGGCCCGAGCTCGCCGTCCTCGCCGCCTGTGCGCAGGCCCGGCTCGCCGGCGCGCGGCTGCTGGACCACACACGGGTGGAGAGCGTCCGGCCCGAGGACGACCGGGTGCGGATCACGGCGGGCGGCACGGAGTACACGGCCGGGGCCGTGGTCGTCACCGCCGGTCCCTGGAGCGGGCGCCTCGTTCCCGCGCTCGCGGGGCACCTGACCGTCAGGCCGCTGGTGCTCACCTGGTTCGCGCCGCGCGCCGACGCGGCGGCCTACGCGCCGGAGCGCTTCCCGGCGTTCATCCGCGACACGGACGGGGTGCACCTCTTCGGGGTGCCGATGATGGACGGGATGTCGGTGAAGACCGGCTTCGCCGACGTCTGGGGCGACCTCCCGGGGCCCGACGCGTTCACCCGGGACATCGACGAGGCCAGGCTGCGCCCGCTGGGCGAGGCGGTGGGGCGCTACCTGCCGGGGCTGCACCCGTACCCCGTCCGCCACGCGGTCTACCACGAGGGCTACACGGCCGACCGGACCGCGGTGATCGACCGGGTGCCGGGCCAGGACCGGGTGGTGGTGCTGGCGGGCTTCTCCGGCCACGGCTTCAAGATGGCCCCCGCCTTCGGCCGGATCGCCGCCGAACTGGCCCTGGAACGGGGCACGTCGTTCGACATCGCCCCCATGCGGATCTCCCGCCTGGCGGAGACGGCCCCCTGAACGGGACGGCGTCCGCCGGGGCGCCGAGATCGCCGAGGGGACCGTCGCCCGGCGGAGGAGTTCCGCCAGGTGGTCGCGTCCCCGGCCGCTGCCGGGGGCGCGCCTCAGGTGGGTTCCGGGGCGGGGCGGGCCGGATGCGGCGGTCGCCGGGTGGAGGAGTTCTGGCGGGTGGCTCAGGTGGGTTCCGGTGCGGGGCGGGCCGCGTCGAACGCCTCACGCAGGAGCAGCGCCGCCTCCTGGGGGCCGGTCGCGGGGGTGATCACCGACAGGGAGGTCACGGCGTAGGGCTCGGCCAGCGGGAGGTGGACGACCCCCCGCACCCGGAGCCGCGTCGTCATCTCCGGCACCAGCGCGAGACCGAGACCGCAGGCGACCAGCCCCAGGATCGCCTGGTCGTTGCGGGCCTCCTGGCTGAACCGGGGCGAGAAGCCCGCCCGCATGCACACCGCCACGATCGTGTCGTACGCCACCGGCGCCAGCGACCGGGGGAACCCGACCAGGTCCTCCCCGGCCAGCGCCGCCAGGTCCACCGGGCGGCTTCCGGCCGCCAGCGGATGCCCCTTCGGCGCCGCGCAGCACAGCGGCTCGTCGGCCAGCCGGCGCACCTCCACGCCCGTTCCGTCCCCGGCCGCCGACAGGCGGCAGACCCCGACGTCCAGGTCCCCCGACCGCACCCGTTCCACCTGCTCCCGCTGCCCCAGCTCGTACACCCGCGGCCTGACCCACGGGTGCTCCGCCAGGAAGCCGGGCAGCACGCGCGGCAGCAGGCCGGAGCCGGCCGAGGCGATGGCGCCGATCCGCAGCACCGTCCGCTCCGGGCTCCTGGCCCGCGGGACCAGTTCGGCGATCTCCGCGGCCCGGTCCACCAGGGCCCGCGCCTCGGGGACCAGCAGCCGTCCCGCCGCGGTCAGCCGCAGCCGCCCGCCGGTGCGGTCGAACAGGGCGGCGCCGAGCTGCCGTTCCAGCCGGGTGATGGCCTGGCTGAGCGCGGGCTGCGCCATGTGGACGCTTCGCGCCGCCGCCGTCACGCTCAACTCCTCCGCCACGGCCAGGAAGTACCTCAGCTGTCTCAGCTCCACCATGCGCCCCAGCTTCGTCCATGAGGGCGACGGGCGGGAAGCGGCGCACCGGCCGCCCGCCCACCCTCCCCACCCCGGACGCCGGCCCCCGCGGCGGCGAGTAGTCTCGTCCGCGTGGGGGGCCACGGAAGAGGCCCGGTTCGCACACGCGCCTCAGGAGGCATGTCCCTATGTCGTCCCAGCCATCCGTCCCCGACCGGGCCCAGCGGCGCGGCGAGGAGATCCGCGCCGTCCTGGACACCGCCTTCGGGCAGCTGCTCGCCGCCGACCCGGCCGCCTTCCGCGTCAAGTTCCGCAAGATGGCGGCCTCGGCGTTCGCCTTCTACCGCGGCTCGGCCTGCCTCTTCTACAAGGACCTCGAAACGGCGGGTCCCGACGGCGCCTACCTGGACGACCGCACCTCCCGGGTGTGGATCCACGGCGACCTGCACGCGGAGAACTTCGGCACCTACATGGACGCCCAGGGACGCCTGATCTTCAACGTCAACGACTTCGACGAGGCGTACGTCGGCCCGTTCACCTGGGACCTCAAGCGCTTCGCCGCCTCCGTGGCGCTCATCGGCTACACCAAGGCGCTCAGCGACGAGATGATCAGCGGCCTGGTGCGGTCCTACGCCGCCGCCTACCGCGAGCGGATCCGCGCGCTGGCCGGCGGCGCCAAGGACGACGAGGTGCCGCCGTTCACGCTGGACACCGCGGCCGGGCCCCTGCTGGGCGCGCTGCGCCGGGCGCGGTCCCGCACCCGCTTCGGCCTGCTGGACTCCATGACCGAGGTCCGCGACTGGGAGCGGCGGTTCGCGCCGGGCGGGGGAGCGATCGCGCTGGACGCGGAGGTCCGCGAGAAGGTCCTCGCCGCCTTCCGGGGCTATCTGTCCACGCTGCCCGAGGCCAGCCTGTCGCGGCCCGACTCCTACCGGGTCAAGGACGTGGTCGGCCGCCGGGGCATCGGCATCGGCAGCGCGGGCCTGCCCTCGTTCAACGTCCTGCTGGAGGGCAGCAGCGACGCGCTGGAGAACGACGTGGTGATCTACATGAAGCAGGCCCAGGTGCCCGCCGTCTCCCGGCACATCACCGAGGAGCGCGTCACCGGCTACTTCCAGCACGAGGGCCACCGCACCGTCATCTCGCAGCGCGCGCTCCAGGCGCACGCCGACCAGTGGCTCGGCTGGACCGAGCTGGACGGCGCGGGCCAGCTGGTCGCCGAAGTGTCGCCCTACGCGGTGGACTTCGACTGGTCGGACATCGACGACCCGGCGGAGATCGGCGACGTGGTCGCGGACCTGGGCCGGGCCACCGCCACCATGCACGCGGCGGCCGACGACGAGAGCGGCCACTCGCTGGTGCCGTTCTCCACCGAGTCGGCCATCGACGCGGCGATCGCCGCCGACGAGGACGGCTTCCCCGACCTGCTGGTCGACTTCGCGCACTCCTACGGCGCGCGGGCCAGGACCGACCACCAGATATTCGTCGACCTCTTCAGGAACGGCCGGATCAGCGGCCTGTGACGCGCCACGCGCCGGACACGACGAAGGGCCCGCGGCGGGGCGCGGTTTCCAGCTTTGGGTGCTCTGCATGAGCATGAGGCGCCCGCGTGGGCGGCGACCCGACGCTGGACGCGGACTTCACCCAGCTCCGCGACGAGGACCCGGCCGCCGAGGGCTTCGAGCGGGCCGAACGGCGACCACCGCGCCGCCGCCCGCGCCCAGGAGGCGGCGTTCACCGCCCACGACCGCGCGGACGCGGTGTACTGGGTGAACCGTGGCGTTGTGCG
This sequence comes from Streptomyces sp. SBT349, assembly GCF_001083795.1. Lineage (GTDB taxonomy): Bacteria > Actinomycetota > Actinomycetes > Streptomycetales > Streptomycetaceae > Streptomyces. Next base: position 14,739 of record NZ_LAVK01000105.1, on the reverse strand, counting down.
GTCTGGCAAGGTGCCCCGTTCCCGAGTGCCTCATGGAACTGTGATCCGTCTCGACGGTGTGTGGCCATCGGTGTCTCAGAACAAGGAGGCTTGGACGCGAGTCGCTTGAGTGGTGGGCGTGCGGGTCCGCAGACACATGGGCATCAGCGGACCCGCCCTTTTGCTCGATTTCAGTTCTGCCCGACGAATCGACGGGCTGCCTGAGTGGCGACCGTAAGGGCTTGGTCGAGGGCTTCGGGGCGGCGGCCTCCGGCGCTGGCGATCGGGCCGCGGCCCCCGGCTCCGCCTCCGACGACGCGGGCGGCGGCGGTGAGCACCTGGCTGGCCTGGATGCCGTTGCGGTGCAGGCCCTGGGTGACGGCGGCGGCGAGGAGGGCCTTGCCGTCTCGTTCGGTGCCCAGGATGACGACGGCGGGGTCTTCCAGACGGGCGGCCGTCTCCTGGGCGAGCGTGCGCAGTTCGTCTGCTGTGGTGCCGGTGACCGGCCGGGAGACGATCCGTCCGGTCCCGGATCGCCGGGCGGTGTCCGCGAGGTGAGTGGCCTGTTCGCGCAGCTCGACGGCCCTGAGCCGGGTGAGTTCGTCCTGTGCGGTGGCAAGCGCGGCCAGGCGTTTGCGGAGGGCGCCGGGGGCGTCGGTGGGGCGGGTGCCGAGCAGGCTGGCGAGCTCGCCCAACAGGAGCCGTTCGGTGTCCAGGTGGGTAAGGGCGCCGTGGCCGGTGAGTGCTTCGACACGGCGGAGGTTGGCGCCGATGGAAGACTCGCTGAGCAGGCGGAAGGTGCCGACCTGGGAGCCGTGGGCGACGTGGGTGCCGCCGCAGAGTTCGCGGGAGAAGTCGCCGATGTCGACGATGCGGACGGCGTCGCCGTACTTCTCTCCGAACAGGGCGATGGCTCCGGAGGCTTCTGCTTCGTCGCGGTCGGCGTGCCAGGCCCGCACTTCCGGGTCGTCGAGCACGTGACTGTTGACGGCGTGCTCGATCTGGTCAAGCTGGTCGGGGGTGAGGGCGGTGAAGTGCGCGAAGTCGAAGCGGAGCCGATCGGGTTCGACGAGCGAGCCCTGCTGGCGGGCGTGATCGCCCAGAGTGGCCATGACGACGGCGTGCAGGATGTGGGTGGCGGAGTGCGAGCGCATCAGGCCCGCTCGTCGTTCGGCATTCACCTGGGCTTCGCCGGTCGCCCCGGTGCGGAGTTCGCCTTCGAGGACGCGGGCGGTGTGGACGCGGAAGCCTTCCAGCCCGTAGCGGGTGTCGGTGATCCACAGGCGGGTCCCGTCGTGCAGGGTCAGAGTGCCGGTGTCGCCGATCTGGCCGCCGGCCTCGGCATAGAAGGGTGAGCGGTCCAGGACGAGTTCGACGTCGCTGCCCTCGCCGACGCCGGTAGTGACGCCGCCGCCGGAGATCAGTCCGGTGACGGTGGCCTCGGCGGTCAGTTGCTGATAGCCCAGGAACTCGGTTCGCGGCAGGCGGGCGGCCAGCTCGCGGTAGGTGTCCATCGCACGCAGGGCCTCGGCCGTCTTGGCCTTGCCGCTGGCCTTCGCGCGCTTCTTCTGCTGGTCCAGCAGCGCGGCGAAGCGGTCCTCGTCGACGGTCAGCCCCGCCTCGCGGGCCGCCTCGACGGTCAGTTCCAGGGGGAAGCCGTAGGTGTCGGCGAGTTCGAACGCGGTCTCACCGAGCAGGGTGGCCGAACGCGTCTCACGGGTGCGGCTGATCGCGGCGTTCAGCAGCCGGGTGCCCTGGGTGAGGGTACGGCAGAGGACTCCTCCTCCGCGGTGACGACCTGCTCGATCAGGGCCGCCTGTCCGGCAAGTTCGGGCCAGACGTCCCCGAGGTTGGTGATCACGCTGCCCGTGACCTGGGGCAGGACCGGGCCATCGACGCCGAGCAGACGCGCGTGGCGGATCGCCCGGCGCATCAACCGGCGCAGGATGTAGCCACGGCCGTCCTTCGCGGGCAGGACGCCGTCGGCGATAAGGAAGGCGATGGAACGGGCGTGTTCGGTGACGACCTGGAAGGAGACCTTCTCCTCGCCCTCGCTGGGACTTTCCCGGCCAGCGAGGTCCTGGACAGCGGAGAAGGTGGGGGCCAGCAGGTCGGTGGTGCAGACGTTGGGAACGTCCTGGAGGATCGCGGCGAGCCGGTCCAGTCCCAGGCCGGTGTCGATGCTCTTGTTGGCGAGCTCGCCGAGGACGGGGAAGTTACCCTTCTTGTCGCCCTCGCCTCGCTGGAACTGCATGAAGACCAGGTTCCAGATCTCGACGTAGCGTTCGCCGTCGATGGCCGGGCCGCCTTCCTTGCCGAAGGCCGGGCCGCGGTCGTAGTTGACCTCCGAGCAGGGGCCGCAGGGTCCGGGGACGCCCATGGACCAGTAGTTGTCCTCCATCCCGAGCCGCTGAATCCGGGAGGCGGGGACGCCGATGCGGCGCCAGAGGTGCTCGGCCTCGTCGTCCTCGAAGACGGTGATCCAGAGCTTCTCCTTCTCCAACTGGTAGCCCTCGGTGAGGAGTTCCCAGGCGTAGGTGATGGCGTCTTCCTTGAAGTAGTCGCCGAAGGAGAAGTTGCCCATCATCTCGAAGAACGTCGCGTGCCGGTTGGTGCGGCCGACGTTGTCGATGTCGGAGGTGCGGGCGCACTTCTGGATGGATGTCGCTCTGGGGAAGGGGGGCTGGGTCTCGCCGAGGAAGTAGGGCTTGAACTGGTTCATCCCGGCGTTCGCCAGCAGCAGCGTCGGGTCGTCCGGGATCAGCGGGCTGGACGGGACGGGCTGGTGGCCCCGGGAGGTGAAGAAGTGGGTGAAAGTGCTGCGGATCTGCGTCGAGCGCATGGCTGGGTGGCCTCACGGAAGAGTCGCGAAGAGGTTGGTGGGGTGATCACACGCCGAGCCGGGCCGAGAACAGGGACTGAGAGTGTTCTCAGTTCTCCAGCTCGACGCAGATAGCTCGCGCCCCCACGGTGTAAACCATGACTCCAGATCCGTTGATCACGATCGGTGGTGCAGCAGCCCGCCCGGGACCAGGGGGATCTGCTGCACCACCGACTGTAGCGGGTCGGAGTCCATGATCGCTTAACGCGACCGTGCTGTGACTGAGGCTGTGGCCCGGTGATCGAGCAGGCCAGGACCGATCCAGCCCGGGTCGTGCAGCACGACGGCGGCCCCCGCGTCGCGCAGGGCTTGGCCTCCGGCATAGCCCCACCCGGCCCCGATCGGGGTGACCCCGGCGGCGAGGGCGGCCCGCATGTCGCCGGTGCTGTCGCCAAGGAAGACAGCCTCGGCGGGGCTGACGCCGAGGGTGTCCAGGGCGAGCTGGATGCCGTCCGGGGCGGGCTTGGGGGCGGCGTCCTCGCGGCAGACGGTCACGTCCAGCTGCGCGAGCACGGCCGGTGGCAGCAGCCAGGACAGCCGGGACCGGAGCTGGAGGGTGACCAGCCCGGTGGCCGTCCCTTCGTCTCTGAGGGCCATCAGCCCGTCCAGGACGCCGGGGAACAGCTCGGTGCCGGCGGCGGTGGCCAGGGCCGCGTCCCACCAGAGTTCACAGAGTTGGTCCGGGTGCGGGACGCCGAGCCCGGCCAGCACCTCGACCCGCGGCGTGGTCGCCGCGTCGGGTGGGAGATCGGCCGGGGTGATGCGGCGGCCCAGGGAAGCGGTGGCGACGCCGGCCAGGGTCGCCAGCACCGCGTCCCGGCTGTCCAGCAGCACTCCGTCCATGTCGAACAGCACCGCCCGCCTCACCATAGCCCCTCCTTCGCGGTGGGGAGGTCGGTCTCGGTCAGCAGCGGCGTCAGGGTGACGCCGCGGTCAGCCAGGAGAGTCCGGCCGCCCAGCGGCCGTTCCAGGACGCAGAGCGCGTCGGCGACGCGGGCTCCGGCGATCCGCAGCGTGCGGGTCATGGCCAGCAGCTGCCCGCCGGAGCGGACCACGTCGTCGACCAGCACCACCCTCCTCCCGTCCACCGGGGTGCCTTCGATCTGCTGCTGGGAGCCGTAGGACTTGGGCAGCCGCCGCAGGAACGCGGCGGGCAGGCCGGTCGCGGCGGACAGGGCGACCACGAGGGGGACGCCGCCCAGCTCGATGCCGGCCAGCACCTCGCTGCCGTCGGGGACCAGGGGAGCCATGGCGTCGGCGACGTCGTGCAGCAGCTGCGGGTCGGCCGCCAGCCGGTACTCGTCGAAGTAGGAGTCCAGCACCTGGCCGTCCGGCAGCGTGAACCGGCCGGTCACGCAAGCGGTGTGGGCCAGCCGACCCGCCAACGATGCCGTCGCCTCCGCCTCGGCGGGGGCGGTCATGACCCGGCTCCCGTGGGAGCGAGGCGGGCCAGTTCAGTGGCCAGTGCCTGCGTGGAGTCGACCGGGTGGATGAACGCCGGTGACCTGGTGGGGGTCTCGGCGAGCCACTTCTCCCGCTTGAGGAAGGCCAGCAACCTCGGGGCCTTCTCCCCGGCGACGAAGACCGGGACGGGCCGCAGGGCCGTCCCCATGTAGAGGGCGGCGGCCAGCTCGTGCAGGACGCCGACGCCGCCGCCCATCGCGACGATCAGCTCGGCGTCGTCGAGGTAGTGGTTCAGCCGCGAGCCCAGGTCCGGGAGGTGGACCGCGTCGGTGATGTGCGGGTTGAACTCGCCCCACTCAGCGTGCTTGTCCTGCCCGAGCGTGACCGCGACGACCCGGCCCCCGTTGGCGGCGGCCCCGCGGGCAGCGGCCTCCATCAGCCCGTTGTAGCCGCCGTGCAGCAGCGTGAATCCCCGGCCTGCCAGCAGGGCGCCGATCTCCTCGGCCATGCGTTCCTCGCCGGGCGACGCGGGGATCACCCCGCCGAAGAACACCGCCTTCCGCTCGGTCGTCATGCCAGCTCCAGGTAGGTGCGGTAGGCGGTCAGCGCGTCCCGCAGGCTGTCCAGGGCGGTGGGGCAGGCCCGCTCGGCCAGGTCGATCACCCGGTCCAGGGCGGCGTCGACGTCGGCGCCGTCCGGGACGGCGGGCCCCATGATCGCCTTCTCCAGGTCGGCCAGGGATTCCCGCCCGATCGGGGTGAGCGCGATCTCTTCTGCCAGCCGATACCAGCCCCAGAAGCGAGAGGCGGGGGCGAGCGCGGCCTTGATGAGGTCCTTGGTGGCGGTGTGCAGCAGGTGCCACTCGGAGTAGGCGACGAACCGCTGGCCGCGGCGGATGCGCTTGTGCAGCAGCACCGCCAGGACCAGATGCTCGATCAGCAGCTCGGTGCAGGACTTCGGCCGTGCGGTGTGCTCGGCGATGAACTCCTCGGCCCGGCGGATCTCCGGTGGCATGACCGAGGGGGCGGGGCAGTCCAGGAGGCTGGCGGTCGAGATCTGGCGGCGGAGGGCGGGGACCTTCGACGCGGGGGCGAGGTAGAGGTCGGTCTGCTGGAGCTTGCCGTCGTGCGGCAGGAGGAACACCCTCCCGATGCCGCCGAGGTCGGCGACGATGGTGTCCCGCCAGCCGGGCAGCAGGGCCCCGGCCTCGATCGACATCAGGTCGTCCAGGGCCGTGAGGTAGGCGGGCAGGTGGGCGTCGTGGACACCGACGACGAAGTCGATGTCGGAGAGGCGGTCGGCGGTGCCGGAGGCCAGCGACCCTCGGACCAGGAGGTGGGTGACGGCCGGGGAGGCGGCCAGGATCTCGGCGATGCGGGTGACCAGCGGAAGCTGGGCCGGGCGGTTGGCCTCGGCCAGCTCGGCCAGGACCAGTCGGTCGGTGGCCGGGGTGAGCGCGGCGGGCATGACGTGACTCCTTAAGGAGCGAGCGAGCGGATCCGAGTCGAGCCGGCGGTCAGGAGGTGAGGGCCAGCAGCTTGGTCTTGGCCTGGGTCCAGCGGTCGGCGGCCTCGGCGTCGCCGAGGGCGGTGTGCAGCTGGGTGATCAGGTCGTAGGCGGTGCCCTCGGGCAGGGAGAAGGAGTAGATCAGCCGCAGCAGCAGCCGCTCGGCCGCCGCGGTGTGCCCGAGGTCGGCCAGGCGCCGGGCGGCGGCCAGCTCGTCCGCCAGCCGGGCCTTCGGGGCGGCCGGCAGTGGCTGAGCGGTGGAGGCGGGCAGGTGGGCCCGCTCGGCCAGGGCCCGGTAGGCGTCGTCCGCGTAGACGTCCGCGATCAGGTGGATGCGGTCCGGGCCCAGCAGGTTGCAGACGCCGTGGGCGTAGGTGGGGGTCAGCTGCCAGATCCGCCCGGCCGTCATGTGGATCTTCACGCCGCCGGTGACCAGGAACGCGGTCGCGTTGGTGTGCAGCGGGATGTGGAGGCGGTGCCGTTCGGTGGAGGTGAGTTCGTCGTAGTCGCGGTGTTCCCAGAGGAAGGCGTTCGGCTCCAGCCGGGCCAGCCGCACCCACATGTAGGAAAGACCCATGCTCGCCAGCAGCTCGGCGGTGACCGGCATGTGGTCCAGCAGGCCGGTGGGCCTGGCGGTGCAGTCGCCGATCGTCACATCCGCGGCGTCGCCGGAGGCGTTCATCAGCGAGGTCGTCCACCAGCCGCCGGACTGGTAGGCCCCGTACTCGGCCTTCCAGGGCGCCGGGACTGTCAGGGCTTCGTGCCGCATCCGCTCGACCACCTGCGGGTCCAGCCGGCCGAGCTGGGCGACCTGGCCCGAGACGTCGGCGGGTGAGCGCTGTTCGTCCATCCCATCTCCCTTTCCGAGGGCTCCCGAGCGAGTCGGGGGCCGCGTGAAACGGTGGAAGGCGCGACGCGCCCGGCCGGATGCCCCTCGGCCCCGCCGATGGGGCGGGCCGAGGCCGTCGTCACCGGGGTCCGTCGGCCGGACACGGCGCCTGCAAACAGCCTGGTGGCGCGGGGTCTTCGCCGGTAGTGAGAGCTTCCCGCCCCGAGTGGGCGGGCGTCTCGCCCGCAGTGGGCGGCGAAGCCGCCCTTGTGGGTGAAGGTTTGACATCGCTATGGGCCAGGCAGGGACCTTTCGGTAGCGTGACCTGCCGCATCAGCCCGTCTTGTCCGTCCGCCTCGTGGGGAGGCGATGGTGACCGTCACCGGCCAGAAACGAACCGAACCGGTCCACGACGTCTCCTGTGCCCGGAAACTGCGAGAACGCCTCCTCGCCCAGACCCGGCCTGACGAGCCTTTTCCGCCTGCCATCGCGGCGGTGATCGCCGCCGAGATCGGGACCCATTGCGGTCACCAGCGTCTCAAATGCCGTCGTCTGGCGGCCGGGTGGACCGTCGCCCAGGCCGTGCGGGCCGCCCACGACCTCGTCGAGCGCGAAGGACTGGAGAAGGTCGGGCTGACCGAACGGTCATGGAAGGACTGGGAAGCCGGCCACCAGCCCAGCGCGTTTTACCAGGACCTGCTGTGCCGCCTGTTCACCACCGGCCCGGTCCAGCTCGGCTTCGCCACCGACTACTCCCCCCGCCCCGACGCCACTGCCGGCGACGGGGTCCGGGACGTTGCCCATGCCGAGGGCGATGAGCGTTCTGTGTCGGGGCAGTTGATCGTGCTGGCCGAATCCGGAGTCGGCCGGCTATTCCCCTTCGCCGAGGGGACCGGTCAGACCGGGAGCCTGGCCGGCGGCCTGTCCTCTTCGTTCCTCTCCCGCCCACCGGGGACCCGCGAGGCCGGGCAGATCCCGGCTTGGGACGCAGGTCAGCCGGCGTCTGGCGATACCGTGGCGTCGGTGGTCCGGTGAGGAGAGTGGGACGTGGAGCGTCGGCAGTTCATGGCAGCCTCCAGTGCGTATGCGTTGAGCGTTCTCGCGCTGCCTGACCTGGATGACATCACCCGCCGCACCGCCGCGGCCCGGACCGGTTCGGCGTCGGTGAGCGTCGGCCATGGAGAAGTCGCCGCGGTGCGGCAGATGACCAAGGTCCTCGGGGACGCTGCCGCCGAACTCGGCGGCGGGCATGCCCGCCACCTGGTCGTGCGCTATCTCACCGAGGACGTCGCCCCCTGGCTGAACGGCAGCTTCACCGAACCAGTCGGCCGCGACCTGTTCGCGGCCGTCTCCCAACTGGTGCATCTGGCCGGGTGGATGGCCGGGGACGAGGGCAACCAGGGCCTCGCCCAGCGCTATTACGCCCACTCATACCGGCTCGCGGCCGAAGCTGGGGACGCGGAGCTGTCCGCGACCGCCCTGCGGGGCATGGCCGTCCAGGCCATCGACCACGGCCACCGCGCCGCCGCCGTCCGCCTGTCAGAGGAGTGCGTGCGGCATGCCCGCAACCTCGACGACCCCAGGGCCCTGGCTTATTACAAGACCACGCTGGCCAACGCCGCCGCCTTCGACGGCGACCGCCGCACCGCCACGTCCGCGCTGGCCGCCGCCCAGACCGCCATCGAACGATCCCCGGCCACCCCGGGCGAGTCCTGGGCCGGGCACTACTCGGCGGGCCGGTGGGCGCACGAGTCCGGGATGATCCTCGCCCGCCTCGGGGACCTCGACGCCGCCGAGGACCATCTCCATCACGCTCTGGATATCCACGGGCTGGACCGGCGCCGGACCCGCGCGATCGTCCTGGCCGACCTCGGCCAGATCCATCTCCAGCGCGACGACATCGGCGCAGCCGTGGCCACCTGGCACGACTTCCTCGACTGCGCGGACGGCATCCGCTCGGTCAAGGTCCACGACGCCGTCCAGGAGATGCGGGCCCGCCTCGACCGCCTTGGCGGCATCGCCGGTATTGACGAGCTGAGCGAACGGGCCGCCTTGCTGAACACAGTCCTCAGGTAGCCGAGACGGTCGGTTCCCGCTGACAACAATCGCGCCCTCGCTGAGATCGCCGCGACATCTTCCGAACCACTCATCCCGGCGAATGACGCGGCGTAGGGACGCTCGACGGCGGGCGCTCCGCCGACGGAAGGGCGCTCACGCTCCCGCCAGCCTGCCGCAACTGTTCGACGAGGCGGGCGGTCTCGGCTTCCCACTCGGCGTTGCGTAAGGCGAGTACCTGTATCTGGTTGGCGTAGGTGGTCAGGGTGTCCTCCAGCTCGCGGGTCTCAGCGGCATGCCGGCTGCGAAGCATGCGCTCCGCCTTCTTCAGCCGATACCTCCGCCCGTAGTTCCTCATGTTCCGGACGGCGAGTGTGCGGCGCTTCATGGTTCTCCTTCACCGACCGCACGGCGAAGGGCCCGCCGCGGGTGCGGCGGGCCCTTCCCCTGGTGCTTGCGCTGCTTGCGGTGCTCGCGGCGCCTACAGTTCCCTGATCCTGACGTCGGAGAAGGTGATCACATCGGACGTGCCATGGGTCTGGAGCCCGATGTAGCCGGTCTCGTTCTGCCGCCCGTCGGTGCCCGGGTCGTCCGCGCGCGGCGGGGAGAACAGCTGCCCCGGCGCGTTGTCGAACTCGTTGATCAGCAGGCCGTTGCGGTAGACCGAGTAGTGCTGGTCGACCACGCGGATCTCGTAGTCGTTCCAGACGCCCGTCGGGGTCGGCATGGACGCGCCGCGGTTGACCAGGTCGAAGCCGTAGACCGAGCCCGTCTTGTACTGGTCGCCGCCCCTGTTGTCCGAGATCTGGATCTCGTGGCCGTACTTGATGGCCACCCACTCGGGCCGTGACTCCTCCGGGTGGCCGTGCACCCTCGGGAAGCCGACGAAGACGCCGCTGTTCGCGGTGCCGCCCGCCGTGTCGTCGCGGAACTTGAGCCTGAGCACGAAGTCCCCGTACTGCGCCTCGGGGAACCAGAGCATGCCCATGCCCTCGACCTCGGTGCTGCTGGTGATGGAGCCGTCCTCGTTCAGCTCGAACGCCCCTCCGCCCACGTGGCCCCACCGGTCGAGGGACTGCGCGGTGCCGTCGAGGATCCGCTCGTAGCCCGCCTGGTTGCCGGGCTCGCCGACGTCGGAACGGTCCGCCGCCCGCCGGATCTTGCGCCTGCCCTCCTGGTCGATGACGCCGTCGGCGACCAGGTCCGCGGTCACCTCCGCGACATGGGTCAGGAAGGAGCCGTTGGACGACCAGCCGCGCTCGTCCTCGATCATCTCGTTGACGGTGCAGCCCTCGGGGTTGGTGCGGTTGGGCACCTGGGTGAGCACGTCCCCGACCACGACGAGCGGACGGTCGTCGGCCTCCGGGCAGTCCGCCGGCGGCGGGTCGTCCGGGTCCTCGCCGCCGTCCTGGACGACGGTGAAGCTGGCCGTGCCCGCCTCCGAGGAGTTGCCCGCGTTGTCGGTGGCCCGGTAGCTCACCGAGTGGTCGCCGACGCTGTGCACCATGACGGGCTCGGTGTACGGCGCGAACTCGCCGCCGTTCACCGCGTATTCGATGCCCGCGACGCCGGAGTCCGCGTCGGTCGCCTCCAGGGTGACCGTCGCCATGGTGAGGTAGTCGCCGGCTTCGTTCTGCTCGCCGTCGACGGTGGCGGTCACCTCGGGTGGGGTGGTGTCGTCGCCCGAGGGCTCGACCACGGCGACCGTGGTCGTCTGGTCCTCCGACACGTTGCCCGCCACGTCCGTCGCCCGGTAGACGACGGAGTGCTCGCCGACGGTGTTGAGGACGATCGGCGCCTCGTACGGGGCGAACTCGCCGCCGTCCACGGCGTATTCGATCGCCTCGACGCCCGAGCCCTCGTCGGTGGCCTCCAGGGCCACCGAGGCGGAGCCGACGTAGTCGCCGGCCTCGTTCTGCTCGCCGTCCACGGTGGCGGTCACCTCGGGCGGGGTGGTGTCCTCACCGCCGCCGTCCTCGGTGACGACCAGTTCGCCCTGCATCGAGCCATGGCCGGGGATGGCGCAGAAGAAGCGGTAGGTGCCGGGGGTCAGCGTCGCCGTGACCTCCCACCGCCCGCCGTTCGCGTCATTCGGGTTGGCCATGAGGTTCACGTTGACGTCGTTGTTGTAGTCCGGGTCGGACGTGTCGAACGTCAGCGTGTGCGGCATCGACGTGGTGTTGCCGGTGGCCGCGCTGTTCTCGAAGACGATCGTGGTCTCGCCCGCCACGGCCGTGGTCGGCTGGGTCTTGTAGCGGGTGATGTCGTTGTCCGCTGTCCAGGTCAGAGTCTGGGCCGCCGCGGCGGACGGGTCGCCGCCGCGGGGCTCCTGGGCCTGGGCGGCCGGGATGGCCGCCATCGTGAGTGCCGCCAGGCACATGGTGACCACGAGGGCCACCAGGCGCCGGGTGGAGGACACTCCGCGCAGATGTCGCGGATGCCGGGGACCGCCCCCGAGAACACCGCCGTGCGTCATTGCTGATTACACCCTTTCTGCGTTGCTGCCGGTACTACCGGGCCAGTTCCGCGGCCGCGGGTGTGGGGGGTCCGCCCTGGTAGGTGACCCGCCACAGCGCGGACTGGGAGTCGGCTGTGAAGAAGCCGCGGCCGTAGTCCAGGACGTACATCGAGCCGTCGGGCGCGAACTTCCAGTCCATGAGGTTGCGGATGCCGCCCTCACCGACCGGGATGATCTCGTCCAGGCTCTCGGCGTGCACCGGGAGACCGCCGCTGCCCGCGTTGCTGGGGTCCATCACCACGGCGTGGCGCGGCTGGTCGGCGTCGTAGAAGTCGCCGACGAACCACTTGCCGTCCCAGTAGGCGGGCCATGCGACCGTGCTCTCGCTGTCCTCGTCATAGCGGTAGAGCGGCCCGTTCATCGTCGCCTGACCGCCACCGGTGAGCCAGGGCAGCAGGAACGTCTGGTCGTCCATCTGGTAGCTGGGGATGCCGTTCTCGTCGCGGGGGTAGTCCGGCGCCCCGCCCTGCGGCGAGTACCAGATGTTGTTCCCCGTGACCGGCGGGAGCTCCACCAGGCCGTCGTTGTTGGGGGATTCGTTCCTCGGCGCGTCGCAGTCGTACCAGTCGAGCGGCTGCGTCGGGTCGGGGAGGTTGCGGTCGCGGTACGGCTGGGCGTTGCCCATGCAGTACGGCCAACCACGGTTGCCCGCCTCGGTGATGACGGCGAACGTGTCGTACTTCGCCGGGCCCCAGGTGGTGCTGGGCTCGCCCGCGTCGGGGCCGACCCAGCCCGCGTAGAGCCAGTCGGTCTCCGGATCCACCGCGATGCGCGCCGGGTTGCGCACGCCCATCACATAGATCTCGGCCCGGGTCTTGCCGCCGCCCTCCTCCTCGCCGGTGAAGAGGTTGCCCTCCGGGACGGTGTACGTCCCGTCGTCCTCCGGGTGGATCCGCAGGATCTTGCCGTTGAGGTTGTTGGTGTTGCCCGCGGTGCGGCGGGCGTCGGCGAACGAGACGCCCCCGTAGTTCGGCTCCGGGTTGTTGCCCGAGTAACCGTCGCTGAACTGCGAGGAGTTGTTGTCCCCGGTGGCGATGTACAGGTTGCCCTCGGAGTCGAAGTCCATCCCGCCGCCGGCGTGGCAGCAGCTGTGGATCTGCACCGGCCAGGACAGCAGGACCGCCTCGGAGGCGAGGTCGAGCCGGCCGGATTCGGGGTCGAACGTGAAGCGGGAGACGCGGCGTTCGGCCATCCGCGCCTCGCGGTCGATCTCCGAGTGGGGGGTCCAGTGCAGGTAGATCCAGTTGTTCTCGGCGAAGTTCGGGTCGAGGACGATGCCGAGCAGGCCCTCCTCGTTCTTCACCAGCTCGTCGCCACCGCCCTTGTTGCCGAACACCTCCAGGGTGGCGGCGAGGGAGACCTCCTCGGTGGCCGGGTCGTAGACGTGGACCGTGCCGGGGCCGAGGCCGACCGCCGGGTCGTTCCAGTCCGTGACCACGGGGGCGCTGCCCCACTGCCCGCCGCGGCCGATGTAGAAGACGCGGCCGTCGTCGGCGATGTCGAGCCCGTGCGGTTCGCCGATCTGGTCCAGAGCCTCCGGCTGGTTGGGCTCCGTCAGCCGCTCGGCGGCGTAGTTCTCCGTGATGGTCGCCTGGCAGTCGGCGCGCGCCAGGCGGCTGGTCCACAGCAGGGCGCCGCGCAGGTGCTTCCGGAAGTTCTCCTCCGTGAAGCTGGCCTCCGTACCGCCCATGCCCGTGTAGAACGAGCGCCCTCCGTCGTAGTCCCGGCACCAGGAGATGGGGTGGTCCCAGCCCTCGGCGCCCGCGCCCGGCTCGTAGCTGCGCTCGCGCACCCGGGCCACGGTGTGGACGTCGCCGGTGGGGTTGGTCTCCCAGTCGAACCAGACGTCGTTGCGGGTCCACTCCAGGGGAAGGTCCGCGGTCGCCGGGTTGGCCCGGTCCCCGACCTCCACCACGGCCGGCTGGGCCTCGCCGGGGCTGCCCGCGTCGGGGCGGGAGCCGATGAGGCCGGTGAACCACTCCGACTCCGGCTGGGCGTTGGCCGCGTCGTGCACGCCGAGGAAGCCGCCCCCCGAGCGCACGTAGTTCTGGAGAGCCGACTCCTGATCCGCGTTCAGCACGGCCCCGCTCGCGGACAGGAAGACGACGGCGTTGTACACGTTCAGTTCGGTGGGGGTGAAGACAGCCGGGTCGTCCGTCGACTCGACCGCGAACTGCTCGGCATCGGCGCCGCCGGCGCCGATGGCCTCGATGGCCTCGACGCCGGCCTGCGTTCTCTCCTCGGGCGCGTCGGCGCCGTGGAAGACCAGCACCCGAGCGTTCTGACTCCCGGGCAGCTGGCCCGCCCGGGGCTGGTTCGCCGCGTCGTTCTGCGCGGCGGCCGGGGCGGTCCCCAGCAAGGTGATCGTCATGGTTACAGCAAGCGCCCATACCTGTGGCTTGCGGCCCATAGCTCGCGCGCCCCTCTCAGGTGACAGCAGCAACGCCCATGGAAGCTAGACCTCTTTTGCTGAGCAGCCAATGGCTATGACCGAAAACAGGGAAACTTTGTCCTGAGGGTGGGCAAACTCTTGGCGTGGTCATACCATGAGCCGCCGTCAGAGCGTTGACCAAGGAAGGCGCAGCACATGCGACGACCAGCCTTCTCCCGACGATCATTCACAGGCGGCGCCGCCGCGGCGGCCCTCGCTCCGGTGGGCCTGACGGCGGCCATTGCACACGCTTCGGCCCAGGGGGCCACGAACGCGCCGGCTCGCGCCGAGGTCCGGCGGTTCACCCTCTACGCCGAGGAGATGCCCAACGGGCAGATGGGCTACGGCCTGGAGCCGGGCCAGGCGTCCATACCCGGGCCACTGCTGGAGATGTACGAAGGGGACACACTCCAGATCGATCTCGTCAACACCATGGATGTGGCCGTGAGCCTTCATGTCCACGGCGTCGACTACGCGATCGACAGCGACGGCACCCGCCTGACCAACAGCATCGTGGAACCGGGGGAGTCGAGACTGTACACCTGGAACACCCATGCCCCCGGCGTCCGCCGCGACGGGACCCTGAGGCCCGGCAGCGCGGGCTACTGGCACTACCACGACCACGTGGTGGGCACCGACCACGGCACCGGCGGCCTCCAGAAGGGGCTCTACGGACCGCTGGTGGTCCGGCGCAGGGGCGATGTCCTGCCGGACAAGCAGTTCACGATCGTCTTCAACGACATGACGATCAACAACCTGCCGCAGGGGCCCGACTTCACCGCCAAGCTCGGCGAGCGCTGCGAGATCATCATGATCACGCACGGCGAGCTCTACCACACCTTCCACATGCACGGTCACCGCTGGGCCGACAACCGCACCGGGCTCCTCGCCGACGAGAACGACCCGAGCCGGATCATCGACAACAAGATCTGCGGCCCGGCCGACTCGTTCGGCTTCCAGGTGATCGCGGGCGAGAACGTGGGCCCCGGGCACTGGATGTACCACTGCCACGTCCAGAGCCACTCGGACATGGGCATGGCGGGCCTCTTCACCGTCACCAACGAGGACGGCACCGTCCCCGGCCCCCCACCCCCTCTTTTATTCACATCTGATGCTTCCGCAGCAGAGGCGAATGT
>NZ_LAVK01000104.1 GCF_001083795.1 Streptomyces sp. SBT349 | reverse complement strand
GGGCGGGCGGGAAGAGGATCCGGGCGCGCGGCGCCCGGGACCTCACTTGAGGATCTTGGTCACCTGACCGGCGCCCACGGTCCGGCCACCCTCGCGGATGGCGAACTTCAGGCCCTCCTCCATGGCGATGGGCTGGATCAGCTCAACGCGCATGTCGGTGTTGTCGCCGGGCATGACCATCTCGGTGCCGTCGGGAAGGTGCACGACACCGGTGACGTCCGTCGTCCTGAAGTAGAACTGCGGACGGTAGTTGTTGAAGAAGGGGGTGTGACGGCCACCCTCGTCCTTCGACAGGATGTACGCGGTCGCCTCGAACTCGGTGTGCGGCGTGACCGACCCCGGCTTGATGACGACCTGGCCGCGCTCGACGTCCTCGCGCTTGATGCCGCGGAGCAGGAGACCGACGTTCTCACCGGCCCGGCCCTCGTCCAGCAGCTTCCGGAACATCTCGATTCCGGTCACCGTGGTGGAGGCCTTCTCCTCCTTGATGCCGATGATGTCGACGGTCTCGTTGACCTTGAGGATGCCGCGCTCGATACGACCGGTCACGACGGTGCCGCGGCCGGTGATCGTGAAGACGTCCTCGATCGGCATCAGGAACGGCTTGTCGACGTCGCGCTCCGGCTGCGGGATGGACTCGTCCACGGCCTTCATCAGCTCGAGGACGGTCTTCGACCACTCGGGGTCGCCCTCCAGCGCCTTCAGCGCCGAGACCTTGACAACGGGAACGTCGTCGCCCGGGAACTCGTACTCCGTGAGCAGCTCACGGACCTCGAGCTCGACGAGCTCCATGATCTCCTCGTCGTCCACCATGTCGGCCTTGTTGAGGGCGACGACGATGTACGGAACGCCGACCTGGCGGGCCAGGAGCACGTGCTCCTTGGTCTGCGGCATCGGGCCGTCGGTGGCGGCGACCACCAGGATCGCGCCGTCCATCTGGGCGGCACCGGTGATCATGTTCTTGATGTAGTCCGCGTGCCCCGGGCAGTCCACGTGGGCGTAGTGCCGGTTCTCCGTCTGGTACTCGACGTGCGCGATGGAGATGGTGATTCCGCGCTGGCGCTCCTCGGGCGCCTTGTCGATGTTCTCGAACGCGAACGTTTCATTCAGGTCCGGGAATGCGTCGTGCAGCACCTTGGTGATCGCCGCGGTAAGCGTCGTCTTGCCGTGGTCGATGTGACCGATGGTGCCAATGTTGACGTGCGGCTTAGTCCGCTCGAACTTCGCCTTCGCCACTGGGGTCCTCCTGTGGACTGGTGCTGTACGCCCCCCGCACCTTGCGGAAGGTTTCAGATGGTCGACCGAACCGGTCAGGACCCCGAGGGGGACACCCTTGACCGCTTCGCTAAAGGGCCGGACTCCGGGGGCGAAATGCCCCCGGATGCCCGTTGCTCCAGCTTAGGGGTTACTCGCCCTTGGCCTTCGCGATGATCTCCTCGGCAACGTTCTTGGGAACCTCGCCGTAGGAATCGAACTGCATGCTGTAGCTCGCGCGACCCGAGGTCTTGCTCCGCAGGTCGCCAACGTAACCGAACATCTCCGACAGCGGCACGAGCGCCTTGACGATCTTGGCGCCGCTCCGGTCCTCCATGGCCTGGATCTGGCCACGGCGGGAGTTGATGTCACCGATCACATCGCCCATGTAGTCCTCGGGCGTGGTGACCTCCACGGCCATCAGCGGCTCGAGAAGCGCCGGGCTCGCCCGGCGCGCGGCCTCCTTGAACGCCATGGAACCGGCGATCTTGAAGGCCATCTCGGAGGAGTCGACGTCGTGGAACGCTCCGTCGAGCAGGGTCACCTTGACGCCGGTCAGCGGGTAGCCGGCGAGCACGCCGAACTCCATGGCGTCCTGGCATCCCGCGTCCACCGAGGGGATGTACTCCCTGGGGATGCGGCCACCGGTGACCTTGTTCACGAACTCGTACCCGTCGCCCTCCAGGGGCTCCAGGCTGATCTGCACCTTGGCGAACTGACCGGAGCCGCCGGTCTGCTTCTTGTGCGTGTAGTCGACCTTGTCGACGGCCCGGCGCAGGGTCTCCCGGTAGGCGACCTGCGGCTTGCCGACGTTGGCCTCGACCCGGAACTCGCGCTTCATCCGGTCGACCAGCACATCGAGGTGCAGCTCGCCCATGCCGGAGATGATCGTCTGACCGGTCTCCTGGTCCGACTTGACCTGGAAGGACGGGTCCTCCTCGGCCAGCCGCTGGATCGCGATGCCCAGCTTCTCCTGGTCGCTCTTCGACTTGGGCTCGATGGCGACCTCGATGACCGGGGCCGGGAAGTCCATCGACTCGAGAATGACCGGGTTGGACGGGTCGCACAGCGTCTCGCCCGTGGTCGTCTGCTTCAGGCCCATGACGGCCACGATGTCGCCGGCGCCGACGCGCTCGATCTCCTCACGCTTGTTGGCGTGCATGCGGTAGATCTTGCCGATGCGCTCCTTCTTCTCCTTCACCGAGTTCTGCACCTGCGAGCCCGCGGTGAGCACGCCCGAGTAGATGCGGATGAAGGTGAGCTTGCCCAGGTGGGGGTCGCTCGCGATCTTGAACGCAAGGGCGGCCAGCGGCTCCTCCTCGGAGGGCTTCCGGCGCACGGACTGCTCGGGGTCGCGCGGGGAGTGACCCTCGACGGCCTCGACGTCCAGCGGCGACGGCAGGTACCGCACCACCGCGTCGAGCAGGGGCTGCACGCCCTTGTTCTTGAACGCGGTGCCGCAGAACACCGGGGTCACCGTGGTGTCGCCCTCGGCACCCGTGGAGGCGAGGGTCACGCGGCGGATGGCCGCCGTGAGCTGCTCCGGAGAGGGCTCCTCGCCCTCCAGGTACAGCTCCATGACCTCCTCGTCGTTCTCCGCGACGCCCTCGACCAGCTTGCTGTGCCACTCCTCGGCCTGGTCCCGGAGATCGGCGGGGATGTCGACCACGTCGTACATCTCGCCGAGCTTGGTCTCCTCGGACCACACCAGGGCCTTCATGCGGACGAGGTCCACCACGCCCTTGAATCCGGCCTCGGCGCCGATCGGGAGCTGCATGACCAGCGGGGTGGCGCTCAGCCGGTCGACGATCATGTCGACACAGCGGAAGAAGTCGGCCCCCGTGCGGTCCAGCTTGTTCACGAAGCAGATGCGCGGCACACCGTAGCGGTCCGCCTGTCGCCAGACGGTCTCCGACTGCGGCTCGACACCGGCCACACCGTCGAACACCGTGACGGCACCGTCCAGGACGCGCAGCGAGCGCTCCACCTCGACCGTGAAGTCGACGTGTCCGGGGGTGTCGATGATGTTGATGGTGTTGTCGACGTCCTCGACGGACCAGTGACAGGTGACCGCGGCGGACGTGATCGTGATGCCGCGCTCCTGCTCCTGTTCCATCCAGTCGGTGGTGGCGGCACCGTCGTGAACTTCACCGATCTTGTAGCTCATGCCGGTGTAGTACAGGATCCGCTCGGTGGTCGTCGTCTTGCCCGCGTCGATGTGGGCCATGATCCCGATGTTCCGAACCCTGGCCAGGTCAAGTGAAGTGGTAGCCATCTGGCTTCAGTCTTCTCTCGGTCTCGATGGGGTGCGACTACCAGCGGTAGTGCGCGAAGGCCTTGTTGGACTCGGCCATCTTGTGGGTGTCCTCACGCTTCTTCACGGAGGCACCGAGCCCGTTGGAGGCATCGAGCAGCTCGTTCATCAACCGCTCGGTCATGGTCTTCTCGCGACGGGCACGCGAGTACCCCACCAGCCAGCGCAGCGCGAGGGTCGAGGAGCGGCCGGGGCGGACCTCGACCGGCACCTGGTACGTCGCGCCACCGACGCGGCGGGAGCGGACCTCGAGGGTCGGCTTCACGTTCTCCAGCGCGCGCTTGAGCGTGATGACCGGGTCGTTCCCGGTCTTGTCCCGCAGGCCCTCCATGGCGCCGTAGACGATGCGCTCGGCGGTGGAGCGCTTGCCGTTCAGCAGCACCTTGTTGATCAGAGAGGTCACCAGAGGAGAGCCGTACACCGGGTCGATGTGTACGGGACGCTTCGGGGCAGGGCCCTTACGAGGCATGCTTACTTCTCCTTCTTGGCGCCGTAGCGGCTGCGGGCCTGCTTGCGGTTCTTGACACCCTGGGTGTCCAGGGAGCCGCGGATGATCTTGTAACGAACACCCGGCAGGTCCTTCACACGGCCACCGCGCACCAGCACGATGGAGTGCTCCTGAAGGTTGTGGTTCTCACCCGGGATGTAGGCCGTGACCTCGATCCCGTTGCTCAGACGCACACGGGCCACCTTGCGCAGAGCCGAGTTCGGCTTCTTCGGGGTGGTGGTGAACACACGTGTGCAGACGCCACGCCGCTGAGGGGACCCCTCGAGCGCCGGCGTCTTGTTCTTCTCGACCTTGTCCTGCCGGCCCTTACGGACCAGCTGCTGGATCGTTGGCACGGTTTCTCCGGTTTCTCTGTGCCGATCTCGATAAAGCTAACCCGGGCCACAACGCCGACCCACGCGGTCGGGTGTGTCGAAGACTGCAGGGTCCAGCTTCTCGCAAGCGTGCGGGGAGCGGATGCAGATCCCGGAGTTCCGGTGCGGCTAAAAGAGCGCAGGGAACACCCCAGGCACAAGGTCAGAGCGTACCTACCCCGCGCGCTGGGGTCAAAACACGTTCTCTCAGCGCGAAAGGCGGGCGGATGGGAACCCCCATCCGCCCGCCCCCGCGACGGCTCAGCCCTGGTAGGGGCCGTAGTCGTAGTCCTCCAGCGGGACGGCCTGGCCGGATCCGCTGCCGAAGGGCGAGTAGTCGATGTCGTCGTACCCGACGGCCGAGTACATCGCGGCCTTCGCCTCCTCGGTGGGCTCGACCCGGATGTTCCGGTAACGGGACAGGCCCGTGCCGGCCGGGATGAGCTTACCGATGATCACGTTCTCCTTGAGGCCGATCAGGGAGTCCGACTTGGCGTTGATCGCCGCGTCGGTGAGCACCCGGGTCGTCTCCTGGAAGGACGCCGCCGACAGCCACGACTCGGTGGCCAGCGACGCCTTGGTGATGCCCATCAGCTGCGGACGCCCGGAGGCCGGGTGACCGCCCTCCGCCACGACGCGGCGGTTCTCCGACTCGAACTTCGAGCGTTCGACCAGCTCGCCCGGCAGCAGCTCCGCGTCGCCGGACTCGATGATCGTCACCCGGCGCAGCATCTGCCGGACGATGATCTCGATGTGCTTGTCGTGGATGGCCACACCCTGGGAGTTGTAGACCTTCTGGACCTCGCCCACCAGGTAGATCTGCACCGCGCGCTGGCCGAGGATCCGCAGCACGTCGTGCGGGTTGGCCGCGCCGACCGTCAGCGGCTGGCCGACGGTGACGTGGTCGCCCTCGCCCACCAGCAGCCTGGAGCGCTTGGAGACCGGGTAGGAGGTCTCGTCGGAGCCGTCGTCCGGCGTGACGATGACCTTCTTGGTCTTCTCGGTCTCCTCGATCCGCACCCGGCCGGCCGACTCGGAGATCGGCGCGACGCCCTTGGGCGTACGGGCCTCGAAGAGCTCGACCACACGGGGCAGACCCTGCGTGATGTCGTCACCGGCGACGCCGCCGGTGTGGAACGTCCGCATGGTCAGCTGGGTGCCGGGCTCGCCGATCGACTGGGCGGCGATGATGCCGACCGCCTCGCCGATGTCCACCAGCTTGCCGGTCGCCAGCGACCGGCCGTAGCACATGGCGCAGGTGCCGACGGCCGACTCGCAGGTGAGCACCGAGCGGGTCTTGACGGTCTCGACGCCGTGCCGGATCAGCTCGTCGATCAGCACGTCGCCCAGGTCGGTACCGGCCGGGGCCATGACCTTCCCGTCCACCACGATGTCCTCGGCCAGGCAGCGGGCGTAGACGCTGGACTCGGCGTCGTCCGCCTTGACCAGCGTGCCCTCCGCGCCCTTGGAGGCGATCGTCAGCTTCAGGCCGCGGTCGGTGCCGCAGTCCTCCTCGCGGATGATCACGTCCTGGGAGACGTCCACCAGACGCCGGGTGAGGTACCCGGAGTCGGCGGTCCGCAGCGCGGTGTCGGCGAGTCCCTTGCGGGCGCCGTGCGTGGAGATGAAGTACTCCAGCACGGACAGGCCCTCGCGGAACGACGCCTTGATCGGCCGCGGGATGGTCTCGTTCTTCGCGTTGGACACCAGGCCGCGCATACCCGCGATCTGGCGCATCTGCATCATGTTCCCTCGGGCACCCGAGTCGACCATCATGAAGATCGGGTTGGTCTTCGGGAAGTTGTCGCTCATGGTCTCGGCGACCTCGGTGGTCGCCTTCGTCCAGATCGCGATGAGCTCCTGCGTGCGCTCGTCCTTGGTGATCAGACCGCGCTCGTACTGCTTCTGGACCTTCTCGTCCTGCGCCTCGTAGTTGGCGAGGATGCCCTTCTTCGCCTCGGGCACGACGATGTCGGAGACCGCGACGGTGACGCCGGACCTGGTGGCCCAGAAGTAACCGGAGGCCTTCAGGTTGTCCAGCGCGGCGGCGACCACGACCTTCGGGTACCGCTCGGCCAGGTCGTTGACGATGCGGGAGAGCTCCCGCTTGCCCACGGACTGGTCGACGAAGGGGTAGTCCTCCGGCAGCAGCTCGTTGAACAGCGCCCGGCCGAGCGTGGTGCGCAGCCGGAAGCTGTCGCCCGGCTGCCACTCGGGCTCGCCCTCGGCGGGCTCCGGGGGAGTCCAGCCGCGGTAGGGCACCGAGCCGACGGGGAAGCGAATGTCGATCTTCGCCTGGAGCGAGAGCTCCCCGGCGTCGAACGCCATGATCGCCTCGGCGGTCGAGGAGAACGAACGGCCCTCGCCGCGCACCTCCCGCTCCTCCTCGTCGGTGGTGAGGAAGAACAGGCCGAGCACCATGTCCTGGGTGGGCATGGTCACCGGACGGCCGTCGGCGGGCTTCAGGATGTTGTTCGAGGACAGCATCAGGATGCGGGCCTCGGCCTGGGCCTCGGCGGACAGCGGCAGGTGCACCGCCATCTGGTCGCCGTCGAAGTCCGCGTTGAACGCGGTGCACACCAGCGGGTGGATCTGGATGGCCTTGCCCTCGACCAGCTGCGGCTCGAACGCCTGGATGCCGAGCCGGTGCAGGGTCGGGGCGCGGTTCAGCAGCACCGGGTGCTCGGCGATGACCTCTTCGAGGACGTCGTACACCACGGTGCGCTGGCGCTCGACCATGCGCTTGGCCGACTTGATGTTCTGCGCGTGGTTCAGGTCCACCAGGCGCTTCATCACGAACGGCTTGAACAGCTCCAGCGCCATCGCCTTGGGCAGCCCGCACTGGTGCAGCTTGAGCTGCGGGCCGACCACGATCACGGAACGGGCCGAGTAGTCCACGCGCTTGCCCAGCAGGTTCTGCCGGAAGCGGCCCTGCTTGCCCTTGAGCATGTCGGACAGGGACTTCAGCGGCCGGTTGCCCGGGCCCGTCACCGGGCGGCCACGCCGTCCGTTGTCGAACAGGGCGTCCACGGCCTCCTGGAGCATGCGCTTCTCGTTGTTCACGATGATCTCGGGGGCGCCGAGGTCGAGAAGCCGCTTCAGGCGGTTGTTCCGGTTGATGACGCGGCGGTACAGGTCGTTCAGGTCGGAGGTCGCGAAGCGGCCACCGTCCAGCTGCACCATCGGACGCAGGTCCGGCGGGATCACGGGGACACAGTCGAGGACCATGCCCTTGGGGCTGTTGGACGTCTGGAGGAACGCCGAGACGACCTTGAGCCGCTTCAGGGCACGGGTCTTCTTCTGGCCCTTGCCGGTGCGGATGATCTCCCGCAGCCGCTCGGCCTCCTCGTTCAGGTCGAAGGTCTCCAGCCGCTTCTGCAGCGCGGCGGCGCCCATCGAGCCGTCGAAGTAGGTCCCGAAGCGGTCGCGCAGCTCGCGGTAGAGCAGCTCGTCGCCCTCCAGGTCCTGGACCTTGAGGTTCTTGAAGCGGTTCCACACCTCGTCCAGGCGGTCCAGCTCGCGCTGGGCCCGGTCGCGAAGCTGCTTCATCTCGCGCTCGGCACCCTCGCGCACCTTGCGCCTGGCGTCCGCCTTGGCACCCTCGGCCTCGAGCTCGGCCAGGTCGGACTCCTGCTTCTTGGCCCTGGCCTCCAGGTCCGCGTCACGGCGCTGCTCGATCTGCTGGCGCTCCACGGAGATGTGGGCCTCCAGCGACGGCAGGTCGCGGGTGCGGCGCTCCTCGTCCACGAACGTGATCATGTAGGCGGCGAAGTAGATGACCTTCTCCAGGTCCTTCGGCGCCAGGTCGAGCAGGTACCCCAGGCGCGACGGAACGCCCTTGAAGTACCAGATGTGGGTCACGGGTGCGGCCAGTTCGATGTGGCCCATCCGCTCACGGCGCACCTTGGCGCGGGTCACCTCGACGCCGCAGCGCTCACAGATGATGCCCTTGAAGCGGACGCGCTTGTACTTGCCGCAATAGCACTCCCAGTCCCGGGTCGGACCGAAGATCTTCTCGCAGAAGAGTCCGTCCTTCTCGGGCTTGAGCGTGCGGTAGTTGATGGTCTCCGGCTTCTTGACCTCGCCGTGTGACCACTGACGAATGTCGTCAGCGGTGGCCAGGCCAATGCGCAGCTCGTCGAAGAAGTTGACGTCGAGCACTCTCGTCAATCCCTCTCAGGGTCGTGTCAGTCAATGGTCTGTCGGGGTCCGGGTGGGGAGGCACCGGCCGGGGCGGTAACGCCCCCGGCCGGCCCGGCCCGTCAGACCTCTTCGACGCTGCTCGGCTCGCGCCGGGACAGGTCGATGCCGAGCTCTTCCGCGGCGCGGAAGACGTCCTCGTCGGTGTCGCGCATCTCGATGGACATGCCGTCCGAGGACAGCACCTCCACATTGAGGCAGAGCGACTGCATTTCCTTGATGAGCACCTTGAAGGACTCCGGGATACCGGGCTCCGGGATGTTTTCGCCCTTGACGATGGCCTCGTAGACCTTCACGCGGCCGGTGACGTCGTCGGACTTGATGGTCAGAAGCTCCTGGAGGGCGTAGGCCGCGCCGTACGCCTCCAGCGCCCAGACCTCCATCTCACCGAAGCGCTGCCCGCCGAACTGGGCCTTACCGCCGAGCGGCTGCTGGGTGATCATGGAGTACGGGCCGGTCGAGCGCGCGTGCAGCTTGTCGTCCACCAGGTGGTGGAGCTTGAGGATGTACATGTAGCCGATGGAGATCGGCTCGGGGAACGGCTCGCCGGAGCGGCCGTCGTACATGCGGGCCTTGCCGGAGGGCAGCACGAGCCGGTCGCCGTCGCGGTTGGGGATGGTGGACTCGAAGAGCCCGGCCATCTCGTCCTCGCGGGCGCCGTCGAAGACGGGGGTGGCGACGTTGGTGCCGGGGGCGACGTCGTCCGCGCCGATGGCGGCCAGCCGCTCCTTCCACGCCGCGTCGGTACCCTCGACCCGCCAGCCCTGGGAGGCGAGCCAGCCCAGGTGGATCTCCAGCACCTGGCCCGGGTTCATCCGGGAGGGGACTCCCAGCGGGTTCAGGATGATGTCCACCGGGGTGCCGTCCTCGAGGAACGGCATGTCCTCCACGGGCAGGATCTTGGAGATCACGCCCTTGTTGCCGTGCCGGCCGGCCAGCTTGTCGCCGTCGGTGATCTTGCGCTTCTGGGCCACGTAGACGCGGACCAGCTGGTTGACGCCCGGCGGCAGCTCGTCGCCCTCCTCGCGGTCGAAGACGCGCACGCCGATGACCTTGCCGGTCTCGCCGTGCGGCACCTTCAGCGAGGTGTCGCGGACCTCACGTGCCTTCTCGCCGAAGATCGCGCGCAGCAGGCGCTCCTCCGGGGTCAGCTCGGTCTCGCCCTTGGGGGTGACCTTGCCGACCAGGATGTCCCCGGCCTCCACCTCGGCGCCGATGCGGATGATGCCGCGGTCGTCGAGGTCGGCCAGGACCTCCTCCGAGACGTTCGGGATGTCCCGGGTGATCTCCTCGGGGCCCAGCTTGGTGTCGCGGGCGTCGACCTCGTGCTCCTCGATGTGGATCGAGGAGAGGACGTCGTCCTGCACCAGGCGCTGGGAGAGGATGATCGCGTCCTCGTAGTTGTAGCCCTCCCACGGCATGAAGGCGACCAGCAGGTTCTTGCCGAGAGCCATCTCACCGCGCTGGGTGGAGGGGCCGTCGGCGATGACCTGGCCGGCCACCACGCGCTCGCCCTCCTCGACCATGACCTTCTGGTTGTAGGAGGTGCCCTGGTTGGAGCGGTGGAACTTGGCGAGCCGGTGGGTGACGTGGGTGCCGTCGTCGTTGGCGATGGAGATGTAGTCGGCGGAGACGTCGGTGATGGCGCCGTCCTGCTCGGCCTTGATCACGTCGCCCGCGTCCACCGCGGAGCGGTACTCCATGCCGGTGCCGACCAGCGGCGACTCGGCCTGGATCAGCGGCACCGCCTGGCGCATCATGTTCGATCCCATGAGCGCGCGGTTGGCGTCGTCGTGCTCCAGGAACGGGATCATGGCGGTCGCGACCGACACCATCTGGCGCGGCGAGACGTCCATGTAGTGCACGTCGGTGCCGGTCACGTAGTCGATCTCACCGCCACGGCGGCGGACCAGCACCCGGGACTCCGCGAAGTGGTAGTCGCCGGTCAGGCGCGCGTTGGCCTGCGCGATGACGTACCGGTCCTCCTCGTCAGCGGTCAGGTAGTGCACCTCGTCGGTGACGATGCCGTCGGTGACCTTGCGGTACGGGGTCTCGACGAAGCCGAACGCGTTGACCCGGCCGAACGCGGCGAGCGAGCCGATCAGGCCGATGTTCGGGCCCTCCGGGGTCTCGATCGGGCACATGCGGCCGTAGTGCGAGGGGTGCACGTCGCGGACCTCTAGGCCGGCCCGCTCACGGCTGAGGCCGCCGGGGCCCAGCGCCGACAGGCGGCGCTTGTGGGTCAGTCCGGAGAGCGGGTTGGTCTGGTCCATGAACTGGGACAGCTGGCTGGTGCCGAAGAACTCCTTGATGGAGGCGACGACCGGCCGGATGTTGATCAGCGTCTGCGGCGTGATGGCCTCGACGTCCTGCGTGGTCATGCGCTCGCGGACGACGCGCTCCATCCTCGCCAGACCGGTGCGCACCTGGTTCTGGATGAGCTCGCCCACATTGCGCAGGCGGCGGTTACCGAAGTGGTCGATGTCGTCGGTCTCGACGACGATCGTCCGGCCGCCCGTGGTGACGGTCTCGGTCTCCCCCGCGTGGAGCCGCACCAGGTACTTGATGGTCGCGACGATGTCCTCGACGGTGAGCACGCCGGCGTCCAGCGGCTCGTCCCCGCCGAGCTTCTTGTTGATCTTGTAACGGCCGACCTTGGCCAGGTCGTACCGCTTGGGGTTGAAGTACAGGTTCTCCAGGAGGGTCTGCGCGGCCTCGCGGGTCGGCGGCTCGCCCGGACGGAGCTTGCGGTAGATGTCGAGCAGCGCGTCGTCCTGGCCCTGGGTGTGGTCCTTCTCCAGGGTCGCCCGCATCGACTCGTAGTCCCCGAACTCCTCGAGGATCTGGTCGGAGGTCCAGCCGAGCGCCTTGAGGAGCACGGTCACGGACTGCTTGCGCTTGCGGTCGATGCGCACGCCGACCATGTCGCGCTTGTCGATCTCCATCTCCAGCCAGGCACCCCGGGACGGGATGATCTTGGAGGAGAACAGGTCCTTGTCCGAGGTCTTGTCGATGCTGCTGTCGAAGTAGACGCCGGGCGAGCGGACCAGCTGGGAGACGACCACGCGCTCCGTGCCGTTGATGACGAAGGTGCCCTTGTTGGTCATCAGGGGGAAGTCCCCCATGAAGACGGTCTGGGACTTGATCTCACCGGTCTCGTTGTTCGTGAACTCGGCGGTGACGAAGAGCGGCGCCGCGTACGTGAAGTCGCGCTCCTTGCACTCGTCGATCGAGTTCTTCGGGGGCTCGAAACGGTGGTCGCGGAACGTCAGGGACATCGACCCGGAGAAGTCCTCGATCGGGGAGATCTCCTCGAAGATCTCCTCGAGACCCGACTTCCTCGGCACGTCCTGTCCACTGTCAAGCGCGGCCTCGACGCGGGCTTTCCAGGCGTCGTTACCGAGCAGCCAGTCGAAGCTCTCGGTTTGCAGCGCAAGGAGGTTCGGAACCTCCAGGGGTTCCTTGATCTTCGCAAAAGAGACACGCAGGGGTGCGGTGCTGGTGCCGTTATTCGTACTGTTGGTCGAGGCGGTGCGCGAGGCGGCCAAGAGGGGGTCCTTCCGAGGGCTCGGACTCTCTGCGCGCGTACCGGCTCTCCTGGTGACGGGCAGGGAGCAGCCAGGCAGCGCAAAGGGTCAGTGTAGCCAGAAGACCCACTGATGTCCAATGTGCGGACCATCCCCGCTGGAACGGGGACAGCTCACGCCGTCACTCATCGAGGTGCCACCCTCGGTGTTCTTCACGCAGTGCCCATCATGCAGTACTTCGTCCTGCCACTTCGTCGTGCTGCCCTCGGGGTCTGCACCCGCCCGCCTCGAAACGTCGGGCGCGGACCCGTCTGCCGCATCACTTCCCGCCCCGCCGTGCGTTCATGCCTCGGATCATGGATCGATCTGGCGGCGCGAGAGGAGAATTGCGCGCCCAGTGCCGTTCGTCAAGGCCCCTGCTCCCACGCCACCCGTCCCGGGCGGGGCACGGGCAGGGCAGGTGAGCGACCGAAGATCACCATACCCTTCACCACGCGAAGGGCAAGGAGACAGCCGCCACAACGTCCAGGGGCGACCACCCGAGTGGGTGATCGCCCCTGGCAGGCGTCATGCGGGAGGTGCCGGGGTCACTTGACCTCGACGCCGGCGCCGGCCGCCGCGAGCGCCTCCCTGGCCTTCTCGGCGGCCTCCTTGTTGACCTTCTCGAGGACCGGCTTCGGCGGGTTGTCCACCAGTTCCTTGGCCTCCTTCAGACCCAGCGAGGTCAGCTCACGCACGACCTTGATGACCTGGATCTTCTTCTCGCCGGGGCCGGTGAGGACGACGTCGAACTCGTCCTTCTCCGGCTCCGCCTCGGCGGCGGCGCCGGCGCCACCCTGCGCGGTGGCGGCGACGGCGACCGGCGCGGCGGCCTCGACGTCGAACTTCTCCTCGAACTTCTTCACGAAGTCCGACAGCTCCAGGAGGGTCATCTCCGCGAACTGGTCAAGCAGCTCGTCCTGGCTCATCTTCGCCATGATGGCGGTCCTTCCACTTCAGTCGGCTGGTGCCGGTCTTGGTATGTCGGGCGGGGCGAATGCCTACTCGGCGGGAGCCGGCTCGCCGGCACCGCTCTGCTCCTCCACCTTGCTGCGCAGCGCGTCCGCGGTGCGGACGAACTTGGAGAGCGGGGCCTGGAAGGTCGCCGCGGCCTTGGCCATGGACGCCTTCATGCCACCGGCCAGCTTGGCGAGGAGCACCTCGCGGGACTCGAGGTCCGCGAGCTTGGTGATCTCTTCGGCGCTGAGCGCCTTGCCGTCGAGCACGCCACCCTTGATGACGAGCGCGGGGTTGTCCTTGGCGAAGTCACGCAGACCCTTGGCCGCCTCGACCGGGTCTCCGGAGATGAACGCCACGGCCGTCGAGCCCTTGAAGAACTCGTCGAGCCCGGAGACCCCGGCCTCGTTGGCCGCGATCTTGGTCAGCGTGTTCTTCGCCACACGGTACTGGGTCTGCTCACCGAGGGAGCGACGGAGCTCCTTCAGCTGAGCGACGGTGAGCCCGGTGTACGCGGTGACGACAGCCGCGTGGGAGCCCTCGAACCTGTTCTTGAGATCCGCGACGGCCGCGCTCTTGTCAGGACGCGCCATAACCTCGACCCTCCTTCCGGGGTGCTGTCTTCCCGAGTGATGGGACCGCACGGAAGGGGCCGAACACGACGAAACGCCCCGGCGCAGGCGCACGGGGCGAACACGAAGTCTCTCCACGGTCACCTGCGCAGGCCGTCCGCGTCAGCGGAACCTTCGGCCACCGCGCGCTCCCTTGCGGGGGCCCGTGGTGGCAACCAGCGGTCTTTGGCTACCGTGCGAGAGTACGGGAAGGGGATGGCGCCGGGCAAATCAGCCCTGGCCGGCCCCGGCTCCCATGCCGGCCTGGAACTCCTCCAGGATCTCCATGAAGTCGACCACCGCGCCGGACGGCGGGGCCTCGGCCGTGACCTCGGCGCCGTAGTCGCTGTAGCGCACCTCGTACTCCACGGGGCCCGCGGCGCTGTCGAAGGACTGGTTGATCTGGACCGGGTAGTCGTCCCCGTCCACCCAGACCTCCAGGTGGTAGCTGTCGATGCCCTGGGCCTCCATGACGTCGGTCAGCTGCTGCCGCTCCTCGTCGGTGAGGAGGTCGTCCGCGCCGTTGCGCTCCAGGGCGTCCTCGACCGAGATGGTGCCGCGGTAGTGCGTGGTCTCGACGCCGTCCAGCGTCTCCTCGCCCACGAGCTCGATCTCCGGGGCCTGGAGGAGCAGCGCGAGCTGCTGGGCCGGGTCCTGGTTGGTGGAGTCGAGGCCGAACGACATGGAGTCGGCGACCGCGGGGTCACCGGTCTCCTCGGCGATGGACATCAGGTCCATGGCCATCCAGTTCCGGCCGTCGAACTCGGCCGCGAACTCCTCGCCCATGTCGAGGTACATCACGTCGTCCACCCACAGCACCGACGTCTCGCCGCCCATGCCGGGGCTCATCGCGAGCGCCTCGCCGGTCATGGTGAGGTCCATGGCCAGCTCCGGGTCCCAGGACATGGCGCCGGACATCTCCAGGTTCCCTCCGGCCTCCTCGGGGCTGCTCATGGTCGCCTCGAAGTTGGCCGAGGTGACCTCCTGGGTCGTCTCCGCGGCCGCCGACACCGCCTCGAAGGCGCTGGAGGACGAACCCGGCCCGTCGGCCTCGGAGTTGTCGCCGTCGGTCGTCTCGGCCGAGTCGGAGCCGCCGCAGGCCGCCGTGGAGGCCAGCAGGGCGACGGTCGCGAAGCAGACCGCGACCTTCTGTGTGGGACGCATGTCTCCCCGGTCCTTTCGTGGTCCTTCGAGCCTGTCGATCTCCTGACCACGCTAACTCGGCTCCGTGGCAACACACATGCCCGCCCCCGCTCTGTGACAGAACGGGGACGGGCTCACGATCCGGCCGTCGGACGGCGCCGTCCGACGGTGACGTCAGACAGCGGCCTCCTCGGCCAGCAGGTCACGGGTGCGGTTGGTGTCGACCGGCACGCCGGGGCCCATGGTGGTGGTGATGACGGCCTTCCTCAGGTAACGCCCCTTGGCCGCGGACGGCTTGAGCCGGAGGATCTCCTCCAGCGCGGCGGCGTAGTTCTCCACGAGCTGGCTCTCCTCGAAGGAGACCCGGCCGATCACGAAGTGGAGGTTGGAGTGCTTGTCGACGCGGAACTCGATCTTGCCGCCCTTGATCTCGGTGACGGCCTTGGCCACGTCGGGGGTGACGGTGCCGGTCTTCGGGTTCGGCATGAGGCCGCGCGGACCGAGCACGCGGCCGAGCCGGCCGACCTTGCCCATCAGGTCCGGGGTCGCCACGACGGCGTCGAAGTCGAGACGGCCGCCGGCCACCTCCTCGATCAGCTCGTCGGAGCCGACGATGTCGGCCCCCGCGGCCTCCGCGGCGGCGGCGCGGTCACCGGTGGCGAAGACCAGGACCCGGGCGGTCTTGCCGGTGCCGTGCGGCAGGTTCACGGTGCCGCGGACCATCTGGTCGGCCTTGCGCGGGTCGACACCCAGACGCATGGCGACCTCGACGGTCGCGTCGAACTTGGTGATCGAGGTGTCCCTGGCGAGCCGGACGGCCTCGAGGGGCGCGTAGACGCGGGTCCTGTCGACCTTGGCGTCCGCGCCGCGGAGGTTCTTGCTGCGCTTCACTGCTGCTCCTGCGGATGTGGGAAGGGAGTCGTGGTGCGGGCCAGCGCGGGCCCTGCCACGGTGGTGCCGTACGGACGGGGCGCGTTCAGCCCTCGACGGTGACGCCCATGGAACGGGCGGTCCCCGCGATGATCTTCTCGGCGGCGTCCAGGTCGTTGGCGTTGAGGTCGGGCATCTTGGTGGTGGCGATCTCCCGGACCTGGGCGCGCGTGATCTTGGCGACCTTGGTCTTCTGGGGCTCGCCGGAGCCCTTCTCCACGCCCGCGGCCTTGAGGATCATCTTCGCGGCCGGCGGGGTCTTGGTGATGAAGGTGAAGGAACGGTCCTCGTAGACCGTGATCTCCACCGGGATGACCCAGCCGCGCTGCGACTCGGTCGCCGCGTTGTACGCCTTGCAGAACTCCATGATGTTCACGCCGTGCTGGCCCAGCGCCGGACCGACAGGCGGCGCGGGGTTGGCGGCGCCGGCCTGGATCTGGAGCTTGATCAGCCCTGTGACTTTCTTCCTCGGCGGCATGCGCTCGCCCTCCGGGTCCTTCGTGAGGTGGTGGTGATGACGGCCGTCGCGGGAGGGGCTGTGTACCGTGCCCGCCCGCGGGCATACCGCCCTACGGTAATGGCTGCCGCCACCCGGCCCAAATCGGAGCCGGGTGGTGGGTGACGCCGCGGTGTGGTGGGTCAGTTCTTCTGGATCTGGTCGAAGCTGAGCTCGACCGGGGTCTCGCGGCCGAAGATCTCGACCAGGCCCTTGACCTTCTTGGAGTCCGGGTTGATCTCGTTGATCGTGGCCTGGAGCGTCGCGAAGGGGCCGTCGGTGACGGTGACCGAGTCGCCGACCTCGAAGTCGAGGACCTGGACCTCGACCTTGCGCCCGCCCGCCTGGCCGCCCTCGGCCGCGGCCTCCGCGGCCTTCTGCTCCGCCTCGGGGGCGAGCATCTTGACGATCTCGTCCAGCGTCAGCGGGTACGGGTCGTACGCGTTCCCCACGAAGCCCGTGACGCCGGGGGTGTTCCGCACGACGCCCCAGGACTCGTTCGTCAGGTCCATGCGCACCAGCACGTAGCTGGGCAGCTTGTTCTGCTTGATGGTGCGCCGGTCGCCGTTCTTGATCTGGACGACCTCTTCCTGCGGTACCTCGACCTGGAAGATGTAGTCCTCGACGTTCAGCGAGACGGCGCGCTGCTCCAGGTTCGTCTTGACGCGGTTCTCGTAACCGGCGTACGTGTGCACGACGTACCACTCGCCGGGGAGGACCCGCAGCTCCTCGCGGAGCTGCGCGATCGGGTCGACCGGCTCGGGCTCCGGCTCCGGCTCGGACTCCGGCTGCTCCGGCTCCTCATCGGCGGCTTCGGCCTGGTCGACGACGACGGCGTCCGCGGCGTCGACCGCCTGGGCGGTGTCGCTCGCGGTCTCCTCCTCGCCCTCGGCGTCGGGCGTGGCGTCGTAAGGATTCGGGTCAGACACGGTACCTGCTACTTCCTGACTTTCGGGAGGGGGGAGCGAATCAGCCGAAGACGTAATCGACGGCCCTGCTCATTCCCCAGTCAAGCACGGTCAGGATGCAGATGACGACGACGACGAAGACGATCACCGCGGTTGTGTACGTGGACAGCTGGCGCCGCGAAGGCCAGACGACCTTGCGCAGCTCCGCGATCACCTGGCGGTAGAAGAGCGCAAGGCGGCCCAGCGGGCCCCTCTTGGCGCGCCGGCCTCTGCGGCCGGTGCTGCCCTCACCCCGGGGCTCTTTGGGCTCTGGCGTCTCCACGGAGTCCGTGATCCCAGCCACTCGTCCTCACCTGATCCCGGTCATGGTCATAGGCCGCCCGGCCACCCGGACGGCTGTTCATTTTGTGTAGCAGGGCCGGAGGGACTTGAACCCCCAACCGCTGGTTTTGGAGACCAGTGCTCTACCAATTGAGCTACGACCCTCTGCCGCGTGGTGCCCGACAACGTACCGCATTGGAGCGGCCACCGCTGAGGAGTGTACGTGCTGAAACGCCAACCGTCGAACGGTTCCTGGGCCTCTCACCCGCAACCTTCCGGCAACCCGGGTGCCATACGACGGTGCCGTCTGGGACGATGCCCCCATGAGTGCCGTTTCCTCCCCTTCCCCTGCTTCCTCCTCAGCCTCTCCCGCCGGACGCCGGGTCTCGGCCCGGATCGGGGCGATCTCGGAGTCCGCGACGTTGGCGGTGGACGCCAAGGCCAAGGCGCTGAAGGCCGCCGGGCGACCGGTGGTCGGCTTCGGCGCCGGCGAGCCGGACTTCCCGACCCCCGACTACATCGTCGAGGCGGCGGTGGCGGCCTGCCGCAACCCCAGGTTCCACCGTTACACGCCTCCCGGCGGCCTTCCCGAGCTGAGGGAGGCCGTCGCCACCAAGACGCTGCGCGACTCGGGGCTCCGGGTGGAGCCGTCCCAGGTGGTGGTGACCAACGGCGGCAAGCAGGCGATCTACGAGGCGTTCGCCGCGCTGCTCGACCCGGGCGACGAGGTGATCGTCCCCGCGCCCTACTGGACCACGTACCCCGAGTCGATCCGGCTGGCGGGCGGCGTCCCCGTCGAGGTGGTGGCGGACGAGACCACCGGGTACCGGGCGACCGTGGCGCAGTTGGAGGCGGCGCGCACGGAGCGGACGAAGGTGCTGCTGTTCGTCTCCCCCTCCAACCCGACGGGCGCCGTCTACGGCCGGGAGCAGACCGAGGAGATCGGCCGCTGGGCCGTCGAGCACGGCCTGTGGGTGCTCACCGACGAGATCTACGAACACCTGGTCTACGGCGGAGCGACCGCCCCGTCGCTTCCCGTGGTGGTGCCCGAGCTGGCCGACCGCTGCGTGATCGTGAACGGCGTGGCCAAGACGTACGCGATGACCGGCTGGCGCGTCGGCTGGCTCATCGGCCCGGCCGACGTCGCCAAGGCGGCGGCCAACCTCCAGTCGCACGCCACCTCCAACGTGAGCAACGTCGCGCAGGCCGCCGCCCTGGCCGCGGTCACGGGGGACCTGACCGCGGTGGCGGCGATGCGTGACGCGTTCGACCGGCGCCGCAGGACCATCGTCCGCATGCTCAACGAGATCGACGGCGTGACCTGCCCGGAGCCGGAGGGCGCGTTCTACGCGTACCCGTCGGTGAAGGCCCTGCTCGGCAAGGACATCCGCGGGCGGCGCCCGGCGACGAGCCTGGAGCTGGCCGGGGTGCTGCTGGAGGAGGCCGAGGTCGCGGTGGTGCCCGGCGAGGCGTTCGGGACGCCGGGATATCTGCGGATGTCCTACGCGCTGGGCGACGAGGACCTCGCCGAGGGCGTGTCCCGGATGCAGAAGCTCCTGGCGGAGGCCGAGGACTGAGGCGGTTGTTCGGGCGGACGCACGTCCGGGTCACGCGACTACCGGCCCTCCGGGGATATACGGCAAGATCTTGGAATGGCTCGTGTTGGTCCCGGACGTGACGTCCGCTCGCTGCCGAAGGCTCATCTGCATCTGCACTTCACCGGTTCGATGCGGCCCGGCACGCTGATCGAACTCGCCGACAAGTACGGCGTTCACCTGCCCGAGGCGCTGAGCGGCGCCAAGCCGCCCCGGCTGCGGGCGACGGACGAGCGGGGCTGGTTCCGTTTCCAGCGGCTCTACGACATCGCGCGCTCCTGCCTGCGCGCGCCGGAGGACATACAGCGCCTGGTGCGCGAGGCGGCCGAGGAGGACGTGCGCGACGGGTCGCGCTGGCTGGAGCTCCAGGTGGACCCGACCTCGTACGCGCCCCGGCTCGGCGGGCTGTCCCCGGCGCTGGAGATCATCCTGGACGCGGTGGAGACCACGGCCAGGGAGACCGGTCTCGGCATGCGGCTGCTGGTCGCGGCGAGCCGGATCAAGCACCCCCTGGACGCCAGGACGCTGGCGCGTCTCGCGGTCAGGTACGCGGACCGCGGCATCGTGGGGTTCGGCCTGTCCAACGACGAACGCCGGGGCTTCGCGCGGGACTTCGACCGCGCGTTCGCCATCGCGCGGGAGGGCGGGCTGCTCGCGGTGCCGCACGGCGGGGAGCTGTCGGGGCCGCGGAGCGTGCGGGACTGCCTGGACGACCTGCGCGCCAGCCGGATCGGGCACGGGGTGCGGGCGGCGGAGGACCCGCGGCTGATGGAGCGGCTGGCGGAGGCGCGGGTGACGTGCGAGGTGTGTCCCACGTCGAACGTGGCGCTGGGCGTCTATCCCACGCTGGCCGACGTGCCGCTGCGGACGCTGTGGGGGGCGGGGGTGCCGATGGCGCTGGGCGCGGACGACCCGCTGCTGTTCGGCTCGCGGCTCGCGGCGCAGTACGAGATCGCGCGGGAGCACCACGGGTTCAGTGACGAGGAACTGGCGGAGCTGGCCCGGCAGTCGGTGCGCGCGTCCGCGGCGCCCGAGGACGCGCGGGAGAAGATCCTGGTCGGAATCGACGAGTGGCTGGCCCTGTAGGGCGGGTCGCGGCGGTCGTGGGCTCCTTCGGCGGCCCGGGACCTCAGAGGGTGGCGCCGACGAGCACCGGCTCGTTGACGAGGGTCACGCCGAACGCCTCGCGCACGCCGTCGCGCACCTCGCGCGCCAGCGCGAGGAGGTCGGCGGTGCGCGCGCCCCCGCGGTTGGTGAGGGCGAGGGTGTGCTTGCCGGAGATGCGGGCGGGGCCCGTTCCCCAGCCCTTGGCGAACCCGGCCCGCTCGATGAGCCAGGCGGCCGAGGTCTTGGTGAGGCCGTCCTCCGCGGGGAAGGCGGGGGCGGCGACATCGGGGCCGAGGCGGTCGGCCACGCGGTCGAGGAAGGCGGCGAACGCCGCCTCGTCGAGGAGGGGGTTGGTGAAGAACGACCCCGCCGACCAGGTGTCGTGGTCCTCGGGGTCGAGGACCATGCCCTTGCCGGTGCGGAGCTTGAGCACGGCGTCCCTGGCCTCGGCGGCGGGAACGCGGTCGCCCGGCTCGACGCCGAGCAGCCGGGCGGTCTCGGCGTAGCGGACCGGGGCGGAGAGGCCGCCCGCGTCATGGAGCGCGAAGCGGACGCGGAGGACGACGAAACGGGTGGGGTCGGCCTTGAACCGGCTGTGGCGGTAGGCGAATCCGCACGCGGCGGCGGGGAGGGTGACGACCTCGCGGGTGGTGCGGTCGTAGGCGACGACCTCGGTGAGGACCGAGGAGACCTCCTGGCCGTAGGCGCCGACGTTCTGGATGGGGGTGGCGCCGGCGGAGCCGGGGATCCCGGCGAGGCACTCGACCCCGGCGAGCCCGGCGTCGACGGTGCGGGAGACGGCCGCCGACCAGTCCTCGCCCGCGGCCAGTTCGAGGCGGGTGCCGTCCAGGCCGAACCCGGTGGTGGCGATGCGCAGGGCGGTCCCGGGGAAGCCCTCGTCGGCGATCACGAGGTTGCTGCCGCCGCCGATGACCAGCAACGGCACCCCGCTCTCGTCCGCCTCCCGGACGGCCCCGACGACCTCGTCGTCGGTGCGGGCGACCAGCAGCCG
This sequence comes from Streptomyces sp. SBT349, assembly GCF_001083795.1. Lineage (GTDB taxonomy): Bacteria > Actinomycetota > Actinomycetes > Streptomycetales > Streptomycetaceae > Streptomyces. Next base: position 471 of record NZ_LAVK01000104.1, on the reverse strand, counting down.
CCCGGCGGCCCCCCCGAGCCGCAGCGTGGTCAACGGGGCGAGCGACGCGTCACGAATCTCCTGCACGCCCCCAGCCTAGGGCCTGTCCGGCGCATCCTCGCGGGCTCCCGACGCCGGCGGATGGGGGTACCTCCCAGGCCCCGAAGGGCCTGGGGGAGCCTCGCCGCGTTACCGAATCGCCCCGGTACTCCCCCAGACTCCGTCCGGGAGGTGCCCCGCGTACGAGGGGCGACCCGGTTCCCTCCTTGCCCGCCAACGGGCAGGGGGGCCCAGCGATGCACCGCATTGGGGGCACCTCCCAGCCGTCAGGCTGGGGGAGCCGCTCGCCATCCACGAAGATCCGCCGGACAGGACCCTAGGCGCTGGGCGGGCGGCGGAGCAGGTCGGGCGGATCGGCCGGGAGGGGGTGCGGATCCGGCGGTGCGGCCGTGACCGGGAGTCACGGTCACGGCCGCACCGCCGGATCCGCAC
>NZ_LAVK01000103.1 GCF_001083795.1 Streptomyces sp. SBT349 | reverse complement strand
CGCCCCGGTCTCCCGCCGCTGGCGGGTGTCGCGCGGGGGTGCGGGGGCCTGATGGCCGCCCGGGACGCGTTGTCAGTGGTGTGTGCCATGCTGCGGAACATGCAGAGCAAACCTCTCAGTCCGGTCTTCATCGGTCGCGGCCCCGAGCGGGTCGCGCTGACCGAGGGGCTCACCGCGGCCGACGCGGGTGAGCCCCAGGCCGTGCTGATAGGCGGCGAGGCGGGGGTCGGCAAGACCCGGCTGATAGAGCGTTTCCTCGAGGAGGCGGAGCAGGCCGGCGCGGTGACGGCCGTGGGCGCCTGCGTGGAGGCCGGCGCCGACGGGCTGCCGTTCGCGCCCATCTCCATCGTGCTGCGGGCGCTGCACCGCCGGCTCGGAGAGGAGCTGACGCGAGCCGCGGCCGGATTCGGCGGCGAGCTGGCGCGGCTGCTCCCCGAGCTGGGGCCGCCCGGCCCGGTGGGCGGGGCGCGGGACGTGGAGGTGCGCGCACGCCTCTTCGAGCTGACCGCGCGGCTGCTCGAATCCCTCGCCCAGGACCACCTGCTGGCCCTGGTCATCGAGGACCTGCACTGGTCGGACCGCTCCAGCAGGGAGCTGCTGGGCTATCTCTTCCGGTCGCTCCAGCGCGGCCGGATGGTCATCGTCACCACCTACCGGTCCGACGACATCCACCGGCGGCACCCGCTGCGCCCGTTCCTGGCCGAGCTGGACCGGCTGCGCACGGTGCGGCGCCTGGAGCTCGACCGGTTCACGCGGGAGGAGGTGCGCGGCCAGCTCGCCGGGATCCGGGGCACGGAGCCGCCCGAGGAGGTGCTCGACCACGTCTACCGCCGCTCCGACGGGAACGCGTTCTTCGTCGAGGAGCTGGCCTGCGTCTCAGCGGGCACCCGACCCGGCATGATCAGCGACTCCGTGCGCGACCTGCTGCTGGTGCGCGTCGAGGCGCTGCCGGAGACCGCGCAGCGCGTGGTGAGGATCGCCGCGGAGGGCGGGTCGCGGGTGGAGCACGGCCTCCTGCGCGCCGTCGCGGGCCTGTGCGAGGACGACCTGATCGAGGCGCTGCGGGCCGCCGTCGGGGCGAACATCCTGCTCCCGGACGACGACGGCGCCTACCGCTTCCGGCACGCGCTGGTGCGCGAGGCCGTGGACGACGACCTGCTGCCGGGCGAGCGGTCGCGGATCAGCCGCAGGTACGCCGAGGCGCTGGAGGCCGAGCCCGAGCTGGTGCCGTGCGACGAGCGCCCCGCCCGCCTCGCCACGTACTGGTATCACGCGCACGACGCCGCCAAGGCGCTGCCCGCCGTGGTCGCCGCGGCGACCGGGGCCCGCGACCGGCACGCCTACGCCGAGCAGCTCCAGTTGCTGGAGCGGGGCCTCGAACTGTGGGACAGCGCCCCGGTCGACGTCCGGCGGGGCCTGCGGATCGCCGAGGAGGCGGAGTCCTACCCGCTGTGCGCGTGCGACGACCCCACGCTGAGCTTCCTGGACATGCTGGCCGGGATGACGCTCGCGGCGCGGTTCGCGGGCGAGCCCGAGCGCGGCATCTCCGTGGTGAACCGGGCGCTGCGCATCCTGGACGACCTCGGCCACCCCCTGCGGGCCGCCTGGTTCTGGACGGAGAAGTCCCGGCTGACGCGCTGGCTCGGCCGGGGGAGCGGCTGGGACGAGCTGGGCACCGCGCAGGAGCTCCTGACCGGCTTCCCGCCCTCGCGCGTCCACGCCCGGGTGCTGACGGAGGCGGCGGCGTGGGGCGTGGTCTTCGCCCCGGGGCCCGGCAGCCTCTCCCTGGCCGACCGCGCGGTGGAGCTCTCCCGCGAGGTCGACGACACGAACGCCGAGCTGGACGCCCTGCTCAGCAGGGGCGGGCTGCTCATCGAGTCGGGTCGGGGCGACGAGGGACTGGCCGACATGCGGGCGGTGGCCCAGCGGGTCGCCGAGTGCGACCTGGTCGCGGTGTTCACCCGCAGCCATGTGAACCTTCAGTCGCTCCTCGAATCCATGGGCCGCTCCGAGGAGTCGCTCACGGTCGCCGAGGAGGGCATCGAGCTTGCCGGCCGGTACGGGCTGCGCGACAGCCAGTCCTGGATCCAGGGGAACAGGTCGGACGCCCTGTTCTCGCTGGGTCGCTGGGCCGATTCCGAGGCGGCGGCCCTGGAGGCGAGGCGCACCGCGCAGCACCCGGTCACCGTCGCGCTGGCCGCGCAGCGCCTTCTGCGGCTGGCGCTGGTCCGCGGGGACCTGGAGGCGGCGGACCAGGAGCTGGCGGTCATGCGCGAGCACCATGGCGAGCACGACGGGTCGGCGCCGCAGTACGCGCACCCGCGGGCTCAGTACCGGATCGCGCTGGCCGCGGCGCGGGGCGCCGTGCTGGACGCCCGCCGGGTGCTGGCCGACGCCGTGGCCGCCGGGCTCCCGCCGGGATCCGGCGTCTACACCTGGCCGATGCTGGACACGGCGGCGCAGGCCGAGTCGGAGGCGCGGGGGGTTCCGGCGGCCGAGCCGGGGCAGGCCGAGGCCATCGCCGCGCTGCGGGATTTCGCCGCGGGGCTGCCGCGGCAGTACCCGGTGTGGGAGGCCCACGGCGTGCTGGTGGAGGCCGAGCTGCGGCGGGCCGACGGCACCGCGACGGCGGCCGACTGGGCCGCCGCTGCCGCCGCGTTCGACGGGCTGACCCGCCCGTTCCAGCTGGCCAGGATCCACCTGCGGTGGGCCGAGGCGCTGGTGGCCGAGGGCGACCGCGAGCGGGCCGGGGAGCTGCTGGCCTCGGCGCACGCGGTGGCCCTGCCGCTGGGCGCCAGGAAGCTCACGGAGGAGACCCGGCGCCTGGCCCAGCGCGCCCGGCTGCCGCTGACGCCGGGCAGGACCCCGGCGGCGGAGGCCGCGCGGGACGAGTCGTTCGGGCTGACGCGGCGGGAGCGGGATGTGCTGGCGCTGGTGGCGGCGGGGCGGAGCAACCGGCAGATAGCCGAGGAGCTGTTCATCTCGCCGAAGACGGCGAGTGTGCACGTGTCGAACATCCTGGCCAAGCTGGAGGTGTCGGGCCGGGGCGAGGCCGCCGCGCTCGCCCACCGCCTCGGCATCGTCGGCGCGCCCCGCGCCGCCGCCGGCTGACCCGGGTCCCGGGCCCCGGGGGCAGAGGCAGCCCTAGGAGACCTGGAGCCGCAGGATGCGGTCGTCCACCTCGCCGGGGGTCCCGCGGGTGTCCGTCTCGTTGGTCACCAGGAGCAGTTCGTCCTCGCCGATGGCCAGCAGGGACCGCAGCCTGCCGTACTCGCCCTCGAAGAACGCCTGGGGCTCGGCCACCGGCTCCACCCCGTCCAGCGGGATCCGCCACAGCCGCTCGCCGCGCAGCGAGGCCATCCACAGCGATCCCTGGCTGAACGCCAGGCCACTGGGTGAGGCGTCGGCCGGGCGCCACTGCTCGACCGGGTCGACGAAGCCCTGCTCCTCGCCGCCGGTCCCCTCGACCTCGGGCCAGCCGTGGTTCCCGCCGGGCTCGATCAGGTTGAGCTCGTCCCACGCGTCGTTGCCGAACTCGGCGGACCACAGGCGCCCTTCGGCGTCCCAGGCCAGCCCCTGCACATTGCGGTGGCCGAGGGAGTAGACGAGCGAGCCGGGATCCGGGTTGTCCCCCGGGGGCTCGCCGGTCTCCGGCTCGATCCGCAGGATCTTGCCCGCCAGCGACCCCGCGTCCTGCGCGAGCGGCCCGTCGCCCGCGTCACCGGTCGAGGCGTAGAGCATCCCGTCCGGGCCGAACGCCAGCCGGCCGCCGTTGTGGATCGCCTCGCCCCTGGGGATGCCGGTGAGCAGGTCGTCCCCCGGCGTCAGCCGCTCGCCCTCGGGTGCCGAGCCGTCGTAGGTGAACGCGGTGATCCTGTTGTCGGACGCGGAGGTGTAGTAGGCGAACAGCCGCCCGTTCGACGCGAAGTCCGGGTGGAGGACCAGGCCGAGCAGCCCTCCCTCGCCCGGCTCGTCCTGGACACCCGGCACCTCGCCCGCCTCCGTGACCTCACCCGAGCCGGCCGCCACCTGGTGGACGGTGCCGCCGTCGCGCGAGCCGACGAGCAGATCGCCGTCGGGCAGCGCCACGATGCCCCAGGGCGAGTCCAGCCCGGCGGCGACCGTCTCGACCACCTCCGCCTCGCCCTCGGCGGGCGCGGGGGAGGGCGGCGGGCTCTCCGGCTCCTCGCTCTCCTCCGGCCCCCCGCTCTCCTCGGCGGTCGCCGCCGGGGAGGAGCGCTCCGCCCCCGCGGCGTCCTCACCCTCCTCACCGCCGTCCTCGGAGGAGCAGCCGGCCGCCAGCACGGCCAGCGCGGCGACCGCGGCCGGCCAGCCACGCGCGCGTCCTCGTCGCGTCACCGTCATCGGGACCTCCCCATCGGCGCTCGGAGCACGGAAAGACCGACCCCAGCACATCACAGCGAACGCCCCGGGCGCACGGGCGGGGAGGAGAGACCTTCAGGCCCAGGACTCGCGCGCGGGCGGCAGCTCCGCGATCTCCGCCAGGTCGTCCGCGGTCAGGTCGAGCTCGGCGGCCAGCGCGTTCTCCCGGGCCCAGCGCTCCCGCTTGGTGCCGGGCACCGGCACCACGAACGGGCCCTGCGCGAGCGCCCACGCCAGCGCCACCTGGGCCGGAGTCGCCCCCGCGTGCCGAGCGGCGACCCGGCGCAGCCCCGCGACCACCGGCTGGTTCGCCGCCATCATCTCCGCCGTGAAGCGCGGGTGCCTGGCCCGGATGTCGTCCGGCTCGAACCCGCCGCCCGGCACCAGCGTCCCGGTCAGGAACCCGCTGCCCAGCGGCAGGGCCGCGAGAAAACCGACGCCGCGCGCCGCGCACCACGGCAGCAGCTCCGCCAGCGCCTCGGCCGACCACACCGACAGCTCGGCCTGCACCCCGGTGACCGGGAACACCTGCTGCACCCTGGCCAGCAGCCGCACCGCGGAGCCGTACCCGCGGGCGCCCGCGGCGCCGGGGCCGCCGCGCGCCGAGACGGCGCACACCCCCAGCGCGCGCACCTTCCCCGCGGCGACCAGCTCCGCCATCGCGCCCCACGTCTCCTCGACCGGAACTTCCGGGTCGGCCCGGTGCAACTGGTACAGGTCGATCACATCCGTGCGCAGCCGGCGCAGCGACGCGTCGCACGCCCGCCGCACGTACGAGGGACGCCCGTTGGCCACGATGTGCTGCTCCCCGGCCAGCAGCCCGCACTTGGTCGCCAGGAACACGTCGTCGCGGCGCTCCTTCAGCACCCGGCCCACCAGCAGCTCATTGGTGAACGGGCCGTACATGTCCGCGGTGTCGAGCAGCGTGCAGCCCGCGTCCAGCGCCGCGTGCACCGCGCGCAGCGCCGACTCCCCGTCCCGCCCGTCCGTCGCGTATCCCCAGCTCATCGGGGCACAGCCGAGCCCCACGGCGCCCACCCGGAGCGTCCCGGCGCCCCATGTCCTGTACCGCACCTGCCGCAGATCCCTCCCGCGCTCGCGTCCAACGTAACGGCTGCCACCGACACCCGGCGCCCTGAAGGCCCCGGGCTAGCCTGGCGGGCATGACCGAACCGGAAGTCTGGCTGCCGTTCCCGCCGGCCGAGCTCGCCCCCCTGCCCGATTCACTGCACTACCGCCACTGGGACGGGGAAGAGGACTTCCCCGCCGATCCGGCCCGCTGCGTCTTCTACGTCGTCCCCTATATGAAGGGCCCGGCCCTCGCCCTGCGCCCCCTGGAGCACATGCCGCGCCTCCGCGTGGTCCAGACCCTCACCGCCGGCGTCGAGCACATGCTGCCCGCCGTGGACCGGCTGCCGTCCGGCGCCGTCCTGTGCAACGCGGGGGAGCTGCACAACACCAGCACCGCGGAGCTGGCCCTCGCGCTCACCCTGGCCGCCCAGCGGGACATCCCCGGCGCGGTGCGCGCCCAGCCGGAGGCGCGCTGGGAGCCCAGCGTGCAGCCCTCGCTCGCCGACCGGCGCGTGCTGATCGTCGGCTACGGCGGCATCGGATCCGCCGTCGAGGACCGGCTGCTGCCCTTCGACGTGGCCGAGGTGATACGCGTCGCCAGCCGTCCCAGGACCACGGAGCGCGGCCCGGTGCACGGCGTCGACGAGCTGCCCGCGCTGCTGCCGCGCGCCGAGGTCGTCATCGTGGCCACGCCCCTCACCGACGCGACCAGGGGCCTGGTCGACGCGGAGTTCCTCGCCCTGCTGCCCGACGGCGCCCTGCTGGTCAACGTGGCGCGCGGCGCGGTCGTCGACACCAAGGCACTGGTCGCGGAGGTGGAGACGGGTCGGCTGCGGGCCGCCCTCGACGTGACCGACCCGGAGCCCCTCCCGGAGGGCCACCCTCTGTGGCGGGCGCCGGGCGTGCTGATCACGCCCCACGTCGGCGGCCCGTCCACGGCGTTCAGGCCCCGGGCCGAGCGGCTGCTCCGGGCGCAGTTGCGGCGTTTCGCGGTGGGCGAACCCCTGCGGCACATCGTGGCCTCAGCAGGCATGTCACCCGCTTCCTGAGCGCTCGGCCCTCCCCAGACCGTTACTTTCGGTGAGAAGAGTATGTCGCTGAGTGACGGTCTGGTGTATCGTCCGTTCCGGGGTGAGCCCGGATCGGAAGGGGGGCGACAGGCGCATGCACCGTTCAAGGGGCCAGGGGCCCTCTCCCGGAGGGCATCAGGCCCATCCGCTCAGCGGCCCGTTTCCGCAGCTGGCGTTCGCCGCCGTGTGCGCGGCCTACGCGGTCGGCGCCGTCCTGGGGTGGGGATCTCCCCATCTGGCCGAGGTCATGGGCGACTTCGGGCTCAGCGGCGCCGCCTTCCTGGCCGCCGGCTCCTGCCTCTGGTACGCGAGCCGGCGCGCGGGCGCCTTCCGCGCCGCGTGGACCCTGTTCGGCCTGTCCTCCGTCATGGTCGCCCTGGGGAACGGGATCTGGGGTTGGTACGAGGTGGTGCTGCGCGAGCAGGTGCCCCGCGTCTCCGCCGCCGACGTCTGCTTCCTGCTGTTCGCGCCGCTGGCCATCGTCGGCCTGCTGATGCTCGCCAAGCGGCCGGTGACGCGGGCGGGCTGGATCTGCCTGGCCCTGGACGCGTGGCTGATCGGCGGCTCGCTGATGACGCTCTCCTGGAGCGTCGCCCTGGCCCAGGCCGCCCAGGCCCAGGGCGGCGAGGTGATCCGCGCCGCGCTGGCCGTGAGCTATCCGCTGCTGGACATCGCGCTCGTCAGCATCATCCTGGTCCTGCACTTCCGGCGCAGCGCCGCCCACCGCCCCGCGATCAACGCGGCGATCGGCGCGCTCGCCCTGACCGTCCTGTGCGACGCGCTGTTCACCTCGCCCATGCTGCGCGAGCAGTACAGCTCCGGGAGGCTGCTGGACGCGGGCTGGTTCGCCGGATCCCTGCTGCTCGCCTGCGCGCCCTGGATGGCCAGAGGGAGGGACGCCGACGAGGAGGAGCCCCCGCCGGACGGGCCCGGAGCCGCGGAGGGGCCCGAGGCCCCCGGCACCAGGCGGCCCCTCGCCGGGTCGCTCGCCGCGCTCACGCCCTATCTGGCCGGCGCGGTCTGCATGCTCAGCATCCTGTTCACCATAGTCAACGGGCACCATGTCGACCGGGTCGTGGTCTTCATCGCCTGCGCGGTCGTGCTCGGGCTGCTGGTCCGCCAGGGCATCACCCTCATGGACAACGTCTCCCTGACCCGCGAACTGGCCCGCAAGGAGAACTACTTCAGGTCTCTGGTCCAGGGGTCGAGCGACGTGATCATGATCGCCGCCCCCGGCGGCAGGCTGCGGTACGTCAGCCCGGCCGCCACCGGGGTCTACGGACAGGAGGCCGACCGGCTCACCGGCAGCGAGCTGTCCGCCCTGATCCACCCCGACGATCTCGGCCGCGTCCTGCACGAGCTGCGCCGCTTCCTCTCGGTGCCGCCCGCCCGGGAGCAGGGCACCAGGATCGAGTGCCGGGTGCGGCACGGCGCCGGGCACTGGCTGAACGTCGAGTCCAGCGTGAAGCGCCACGAGGGCGGCCTCATCTTCAACACCCGCGACGTCACCGAGCGGGTCAAGCTCCAGGCGCAGCTCCAGCACAGCGCCTCCCACGACGCCCTCACCGACCTGCCCAACCGCGCCCTGTTCACCGAGCGCGTGCGGCTGGCCCTCGCCGGCGGGCACGGCGACGGCCTGGACGCCGCCGTCTTCTTCATCGACCTCGACGGCTTCAAGGCGGTCAACGACTCGGTCGGGCACCAGGCCGGCGACGAGCTGCTGATCCAGGCCGCGCAGCGGCTGCGCGAGTCCGTGCGCAGCGGCGACACCACCGCGAGGCTCGGCGGCGACGAGTTCGCCGCGCTGATCGTCGGCGACCCCGGCGGCGAGCAGCCGGGGCCCCGCGAGTACCGCATCCTGGAGATCGCCGAGCGGGTGCGGGCCGCCCTCAGCCGCCCCTACGCGATCGACGGGCGCAGGGTGCGCGTGGCCGCCAGCATCGGCATCGCCTTCGCCGAGCAGGGGGCGACCCCCGCCGGCCTGATGCGCAAGGCCGACCTGGCGATGTACCGGGCCAAGCAGTCGGGCAAGGGCCGCGTCGAGCTGTACGCGCCCCAGCTCCAGGCCGACGCCGTGCGCCGCACCGAGCTGGCCGACCGCCTCGGCCGGGCGCTGCGCGCCGGGGAGTTCGCGCTGCTGCACCAGCCCGTCGTGGAGCTGGCCGACGGTCGGGTGGCCGCCGTCTCCGCGCAGGCCCGCTGGCGTTCCGCGCACGGGCTGCTGACCACCCCGCTGGAGATCCTGCGCACCGGGCGGCGCGAGACGAGCGCCGCCGCGGCGCCCGACGCGGAGGAGGAGCGGGCCGCCGAGGTCACCGGGTGGCTGCTCGACCAGGCCCTCGCCGAGGCAGGGCGGCGGCACCGCAAGGGACTCACCGTCCCGGTCAGCGTCCGCGTGCCCAGCGGCAGGCTCGCCGACCGGGCCATGGGCGCGGGCGCCGTCGAGGCCCTGCTCAGCCGCCACTCCCTGCCCCCCGAGGCACTGATGATCGAGCTCCCCGAGGCCGAGTCCTTCCTCGCCAGCGCCGAGCTGCGCCACCGCCTGACCGACCTCAGCCGGCTGGGCATCGGGGTGGCACTCGGCGGGTTCGGCAGCGGGGGCACCGCCGCCGCCGCGCTCCACCGGCTCCCCGTGGACCTCGTTCGCCTCGACGGCGAACTGGTCGACGGACTTCTCGACCACCCGCCGCTGCGCAAGATCGCGGCCGGCCTCCTGCGGATGGCCTCCGACCTGGGCATCGACTCGTTGGCCGGCGGGGTGGACCAGCCCGAGCTGGCTGTCGCCCTGCGCACCCTCGGCTGCCGCCGCGGTCAGGGCCTCGCCTTCAGCGAACCGCTGGAGACGGGGCGGCTGCGCCGGGTGCTCGACGAGGGCCGGCTGCCCGTACCACCCGACCCGGAGCACATCCCCGCCCAGGCCAGGCCGCCTCAGCGGAAGACCGACCGGGACGCCCCGACGTCCGCCGATTCCACCCCTTCACCCATCGCGCCCACATAGTGAGACGCCTTTCATGCTCGCTTGACACTGGCAGGAGAGAAGAGGAGTGTCTGTTTCATGCGCACCCGAATTCTCGTACGTGGACGGCGCGTCGGCTGACCCCGGGACGACCCGTGGGCCCCCAGTGGCGCGCTCCCCCTCGCATGCCGTGACGGCACGAGGGGTTTTTTGTTGCACAAGACCAGGTGCCCCCGCACCACAGAGTTCAGCACCCGCATCAGCACCCCCCTCACACCCCGAGAAGAGAACGACGATGACCGAGCAGGCCACCGGGGCGCCGAAGCCGCAGCCCCGGGCCCCCCGAGGCGGAGCGCCGCAGCACACCGCCGTCGCGCACCTGACGGGCGCCCAGTCCCTCATCCGCTCCCTCGAGGCGGTCGGCGCCGACACGGTGTTCGGCATCCCCGGCGGCGCGATCCTGCCGGCGTACGACCCGATGATGGACTCCACCGCGGTCCGCCACATCCTCGTCCGCCACGAGCAGGGCGCGGGCCACGCCGCGACCGGCTACGCCCAGGCCACCGGCAAGGTCGGCGTCTGCATGGCCACCTCGGGCCCCGGTGCGACCAACCTGGTCACCCCCATCGCCGACGCGCACATGGACTCGGTGCCGCTGGTCGCCATCACCGGGCAGGTCGCCAGCAAGACCATCGGTACCGACGCGTTCCAGGAAGCCGACATCTGCGGCATCACCCTGCCGATCACCAAGCACAACTTCCTGGTGACCGACCCCGCCGACATCCCGCGGACCATCGCCGAGGCGTTCCACATCGCCTCCACCGGCCGCCCCGGGCCGGTCCTGGTCGACATCGCCAAGGACGCCCTCCAGCGGCAGACCACGTTCAGCTGGCCCCCCACCCCCGACCTCCCCGGGTACCGCCCGGTCAGCCGCCCGCACGCCAAGCAGATCCGCGAGGCCGCCCGGCTGATCTCCGAGGCCAGGCGCCCCGTCCTCTATGTCGGCGGCGGCATCGTCAAGGCCCAGGCCTCGGCCGAACTGCTCGCCCTCGCCGAGCTGACCGGCGCGCCCGTCACCACGACGCTGATGGCGCTCGGCGCGTTCCCCGACAGCCACCCCCAGCACCTCGGCATGCCCGGCATGCACGGTTCGGTCGCCGCCGTCACCGCCCTCCAGAAGGCCGACCTGATCGTCGCCCTCGGCGCCCGCTTCGACGACCGGGTCACCGGCAGGATCGACTCGTTCGCCCCGCACGCCAAGATCGTCCACGCCGACATCGACCCCGCGGAGATCGGCAAGAACCGCATCGCCGACGTCCCGATCGTCGGCGACGTCAAGGAGGTCATGGCCGACCTCGCCGCCGCGCTGCGCTCCGAGGCGCAGGGCGCCCCCGGCGTCGCCGCCGACCGCTACGCCGCATGGTGGGCCCAGCTCAACCGGTGGCGCGAGACCTATCCGCTGGGCTACGACCTGCCCGAGGACGGCAGCCTCTCCCCGCAGCAGGTCATCGAGCGCATCGGACAACTGGCCCCCGAGGGGACCATCTACACCGCGGGCGTCGGCCAGCACCAGATGTGGGCCGCCCACTACCTCTCCTTCGAGAAGCCGGGCACCTGGCTCAACTCGGGGGGCCTGGGCACCATGGGCTACGCCGTCCCGGCCGCCCTGGGAGCCAAGGCGGGCCGCCCCGGCGCCACCGTGTGGGCGATCGACGGCGACGGCTGCTTCCAGATGACCAACCAGGAGCTGGCCACCGCCGCCCTGAACAACATCCCGATCAAGGTCGCCGTCATCAACAACGGCGCCCTGGGGATGGTCCGCCAGTGGCAGACCCTCTTCTACAACCAGCGGTACTCCAACACCGTGCTGCGCGACGGCCCGTCCGGCACGTACAGCGGCTCCGCCGCCGGCGACTCCTCGGCCACCAGCACCGGCACCCGCGTTCCCGACTTCGTCAAGCTGGCCGACGCCATGGGTTGCGTCGGGCTCCGCTGCGAGGACCCCGGCCAGCTGGAAGCGGTCATCGAGAAGGCCAACTCCATCAACGACCGCCCCGTGGTCGTCGACTTCATCGTCCACGAGGACGCGATGGTCTGGCCGATGGTCGCGGCCGGCACCTCCAACGACGAGGTCATGGCGGCCCGCGGCGTCCGCCCCGACTTCAGCGACGCCGCCGACGACTGACCCACCGACGACCCCCGCCGAGGAACGAACCGACATGTCCAAGCACACCCTCTCCGTCCTGGTGGAGAACAAGCCCGGCGTCCTCTCCCGGATCACCTCGCTCTTCTCCCGCCGCGGCTTCAACATCGACTCGCTCGCCGTCGGCACCACCGAGCACCCCGAGGTCTCCCGGATCACCATCGTGGTCAACGTGGAGGCGCTCCCCCTCGAACAGGTCACCAAGCAGCTCAACAAGCTCGTCAACGTGCTGAAGATCGTCGAGCTCGACCCGACCGCGGCCATCCACCGCGAGCTCGTCCTGGTGAAGGTCCGCGCGGACAACGACACCAGGTCGCAGATCGTGGAGATCGTCCAGCTCTTCCGCGCCAAGACCGTCGATGTCGCACCCGAGGCCGTCACCATCGAAGCCACCGGCAGCAGCGACAAGCTGGAGGCCATGCTCCGCATGCTGGAGCCCTTCGGCATCAAGGAGCTCGTGCAGTCCGGGGCCATCGCCATCGGACGCGGCGCCCGCTCCATCACGGACCGCTCGCTGCGCGCCCTGGAACGGACCGCATAGCGAGACCGTTTCCGCCGTTCCCGCGCCACGGCCTACCGTGGTCGATCGGGAGCACCACTGAGACAAGAGGAGAAAACGCAAGTGGCCGAGCTGTTCTACGACGACGACGCCGACCTGTCCATCATCCAGGGCCGCAAGGTCGCGGTCCTGGGGTACGGCAGCCAGGGCCACGCCCACGCGCTGTCGCTGCGTGACTCGGGCGTCGACGTCCGGGTCGGCCTGCACGAGGGCTCGACGTCGCGGGCGAAGGCGGAGGAGCAGGGCCTGCGGGTCACCAGCCCCGCGGAGGCCGCCGCCGAGGCCGACGTGATCATGATCCTGGTCCCGGACCCGATCCAGGGCCGCGTGTACGAGGAGTCCGTCCGCGGCAACCTCAAGCAGGGCGACGCCATCTTCTTCGGCCACGGCCTCAACATCCGGTTCGGCTTCATCGAGCCGCCCGCGGGCGTGGACGTGTGCATGGTCGCCCCCAAGGGCCCCGGCCACCTCGTGCGCCGCCAGTACGAGGAGGGCCGCGGCGTTCCGTGTATCGCGGCCGTGGAACAGGACGCCACCGGCGGCGCGTTCCCCCTGGCCCTGTCCTACGCCAAGGCCATCGGCGGCACCCGGGCCGGCGTGATCAAGACCACCTTCACCGAGGAGACCGAGACCGACCTCTTCGGCGAGCAGGTGGTGCTCTGCGGCGGCACCTCCGCGCTGGTCAAGGCGGGCTTCGAGACGCTGGTTGAGGCCGGTTACCAGCCGGAGATCGCGTACTTCGAGTGCCTCCACGAGCTCAAGCTGATCGTGGACCTGATGTACGAGGGCGGCCTGTCCAAGATGCGCTGGTCGGTGTCCGAGACCGCCGAGTGGGGCGACTACGTCTCCGGCCCGCGGATCATCACCGACGAGACCAAGGCGGAGATGAAGCGGATCCTCGCCGAGATCCAGGACGGCAGCTTCGCGAAGAACTGGATGGACGAGTACAACGCGGGCCTCCCCCGGTACAACGAGTACAAGAAGCAGGACGGTGACTCGCTGCTGGAGAGCACGGGCAGGGACCTTCGGAAGCTCATGAGCTGGGTCGAAGAAGAGGACTGAAACCTCCGCCCCACTTCCGAGAAACCCCTGTTCGCCCGCGGGATTCGCTCGATCGAGCGGTGGCCCGGCAGGCGCCTGCCGGGCCCGTCGCCGCGTGGCTACACTGCACTGCACAAGCGCGTCACAGGCTCACAGCGTCGTGCGTCTCCACGCGGATGCCCCTCTCCCTCCCGCCGTCGGCCGCCGGGACGCGGCCTTCCGCAAAGGACAAGTGAGATCCAGTGAGCAAGCCCGTCGTACTGATCGCCGAAGAGCTTTCGCCCGCCACCGTCGACGCCCTGGGGCCGGATTTCGAGATCCGGCACTGCGACGGCGCGGACCGCGCCGACCTGCTGAGCGCCATCGCCGATGTGGACGCGGTCCTCATTCGCAGCGCCACCAAGATCGACTCGGAGGCCATCGCCGCCGCCCGCCGCCTGAAGGTCGTCGCCCGCGCCGGGGTCGGTCTGGACAACGTCGACGTGCCCGCCGCCACCAAGGCGGGCGTGATGGTGGTCAACGCTCCCACGTCGAACATCGTGACGGCCGCCGAGCTGGCCTGCGGTCTCCTCATCTCCACCGCGAGGAACATCCCGCAGGCCAACGCCGCGCTGAAGAACGGCGAGTGGAAGCGCAGCAAGTACACCGGCGTGGAGCTGGCGGAGAAGACCCTGGGCGTCGTGGGCCTGGGCCGCATCGGCGTCCTGGTCGCCCAGCGGATGGCGGCGTTCGGCATGGACGTCGTGGCGTACGACCCCTACGTCCAGCCGGCGCGCGCGGCGCAGATGGGCGTCAAGCTCCTCACGCTGGACGAACTGCTCACGGTCGCGGACTTCATCACCGTCCACCTGCCCAGGACCTCCGAGACGCTGGGCCTCATCGGCGACGACGCGCTGCACAAGGTCAAGCCGACCGTCCGGATCGTCAACGCGGCGCGCGGCGGGATCGTCGACGAGGCGGCGCTGCTCAGCGCGTTGAAGGAGGGCCGGGTCGCCGGCGCCGGGCTCGACGTGTACGCGTCCGAGCCCTGCACCGACTCGCCGCTCTTCGAGTTCGACACGGTGGTGGGCACCCCGCACCTGGGCGCCTCGACCGGCGAGGCGCAGGAGAAGGCGGGCGTCTCGGTGGCCAAGTCGGTGCGGCTCGCCCTGGCCGGAGAGCTGGTGCCCGACGCGGTGAACGTCCAGGGCGGCGTCATCGCCGAGGACGTGCGGCCGGGTCTTCCGCTGGCCGAGCGGCTGGGCCGGATCTTCACCGCGCTGGCGGGCGAGGTCGCCCAGCGCCTCGACGTCGAGGTCTGCGGCGAGATCACCCAGCACGACGTGAAGGTGCTGGAACTGTCCGCGCTCAAGGGCGTGTTCGAGGACGTGGTGGCCGAGACGGTCTCCTATGTCAACGCCCCGCTGTTCGCGCAGGAGCGCGGCGTCGAGGTGCGGCTGACCACCAGCTCGGAGTCGCCCGACCACCGGAACCTGATCACGGTCCGCGGCACGCTCACCAGCGGCGAGGTCGTCTCCGTGGCCGGCACGCTGGCGGGGCCCAAGTACCAGCAGAAGATCGTCGGCATCGGCCCGCACACCCTGGACCTGGCCGTCGCCGACCACATGGCGTTCCTGCGCTACGCCGACCGGCCCGGCGTGGTCGGCACCCTGGGCCGCATCCTCGGCGAGGCGGACATCAACATCGCGGGGATGCAGGTCGCCCGTGCCGAGGAGGGTGGCGAGGCGCTGATCGCCCTCACGGTGGACGGCACCATCCCCGCCGCGGTGCTCACCGAGGTCGCCGCCGAGGTCGGGGCCACCTCCGCCCGCGGTGTGAACCTGGCCGACTGAACGTCCCACCGCGTCCGGCCTTCCGCCCGTCTCCCGGCCCCGGCGCGGTCGAAACCGGTGCCGCCCTGGGAAGGCAGGGGCGGCACCGGTCCGGGCAGGCGCACCGACATGTGCGCGGTGCTGGGATCGTCAGCCGCCTGCCAGCTCAACCGCCTTGTCCGGGGAGAACTGACCGGCGGGACCGTCGCAGCCGTCCAGTTCGCCCGGGGGCTTGACCCACAGGAACGCGTCGATCAGGTCGCTTCCCGTGGCGACGGTGGGGTTCTCGCCGACCAGCCGGCCGGGCGGGTCGCACCATTCGCCTCCGGCGGGGCCGTTGCCGTTGCGGCTGGTGTCGATCACGGCGCCGAGGCCCTCGGGAGCGCCGAGCTCGTTGAGCACGGCCTCGGCGAAGGCGACCTCGTCGTCGGTGGTGCGGTAGTTGGAGACGTTGGAGAAGATGCCGTCACCGTTCTCCAGGATGCCCGCCTGCTCCAGCACGTCGGCGATCTCGGCCGGGTCGTGCCAGGCGGAGTGCCCGACGTCGAAGTAGACCCTCGCCTCCGGGTTGGCCGCATGCAGGGTGGCGGCGGCCTCGGAGATCGCGTCGAACCTGGCGGTGCGGTCGGCACCCTCCAGGCAGTCGGACAGGGCGAGCGCGTCCGGCTCCAGGATGACCACGACGGGGCCGCTGCCCAGGCCGTCGGCGAAGCCCTGGTTCCAGCTCAGGTAGCTCGGCAGGTCGGGGGCGCCACCGGCGGAGGCGCCGCCGCAGTCGCGGTCGGGGATCATGTAGGAGACCAGGACCGGGACTTCGCCCGCCGCCGCGGCGGCCGAGGTGACCTCGGCGACGTCCTGGGTGATGGTCGAGGGCTGGTAGCTGGAGAACCACACGCCTTGCGGCTGGCTGGTGATCCGCTCGGCGATGACGTCGGCCCTGGGGTCGTCGGGGTTCTCGGCGACCCACTCGTGGGCCTGGAGCGGGTAGTTGTGGAACACCGTGTCGGCGGGCAGGTCGGCCGCCGTCGCTCCCTGTGCGGAGGCGAGGGCGCCCCAGACGAATACGCCGCCGACCGCCGTGGCGGCGGCGAGCAGCATCCGTATGCGCGCGGTTCGTGGGGTGCGCATGCTGGGATCGTTCCCTTCGTCGGGAATGGTTGTGGGGGTGTGTGGGAGCGCTCCCATGCTCCCGTTCCTGCCGAACATAGCGGCTCACCGGTGCGGAGTAAACGGTCATGACAGACTCCGCGCCGTCGAGTTGGCGGCCGTCGAGGAACGGAGGCCGCGGCCCGCGCGTGCGGGTCCTGGCCGGAGCCTCGGTGGGCTGGGAGTTCCGCACGCGCCGCCGAGGGGCAGCCGGGGCAGGCGTGGGCCGGGCTCCTCGGTCACCCGGTCACCGGCCCGGGCCATGGGTGCGACGTCGCTCGTGTCGCCCCGCGCCAGGCGCCCGAGCGCGCGGGTCAGGGTAAGTCCCCGGCAGGGCGCGTCTGACAGGCCGACGAGCCCGTTGACGGTCCCGCCGGAGGTCGGCTGTGCGCCGACCGGGCTCGGCCAGGACCTGGCCGAGCCGCTCCACCACCTGATCGACCGGGTCGCGGCCCGCGCCGAGGACGTGCGCGCCGCCCGGCGGCGTCGCGACCGCGAGACCGGCCGATCGAGGCGGTGGCGAACGGGCTCAGGCGTCGCGGCGTACCGGAGCCCAGTCCTGGACGATCACGTTGTTCCCGGTGCCGCCGGATATCTCGTCCACACCCCCGTCGCCGTAGAGCGCGTCGTCACCGCTGTTCCCGAAGATGATGTCCGCGTGATCACCCCCGTGGATCTCGTCGTTCCCCGTGCCGCCGGCTATCTCGTCCTCGCCGCTCTCCCCGAAGATCAGGTCGTCGCCGTCCTGGCCCTGGATCACGTCGTTCCCCGAGCCCCCGTACAGCGTCTCGCCCGCACGGTGACCTATGAGGGTGTCGTGCCCCGCGTCCCCGTAGGCCCAGCCGTCCGGACTCGGGCGGATCGTGTCGTTCCCCGGGCCGCCGTGCTGGGCGTGTCCGGCGGACAGGGAATCGTCACCGTCCTCGCCAAAGACCTCGTGGAGGGTGTTGTTCCCGTGGACGGTGTCGTCGCCGTCTCCCCCGTAGACCACGCCGATGCCGCTGGTGCGGACCACGACATCGTCGTCCCCGTCGCCCAGTTCGAGGGACACGAACGGGATGTCGCCGATGTCGTCGATGTGGCAGGCGACCACGGTGAGATCGGCCTCGTCCGGATGGAAGCAGTTCTGGCCGGGGGTGACGGGCACCACGTCGTTGAAGACGTACAACTGGTCGATGCGGGGGCCGACCTCCGTGACGACCACCTCGTTCACCTCGCCCTCGCCCGCGCTGAACCGGGCCGTGTTCCCCACGGCGGAGACGGTGGCCGTCGTGGCCGCCGCGGCCGGAGCCGCTCCGAGCCCCACCCCCGCCAGCGCGGTCGCGCCCAGGACGATGAGTGCATTTCGCATGATTCCCCCTCTTGTTGGTCCCGCCCTCTTTGACTCCCGTCGCGGCCCGTTGGTTGTATCGAGCGGACGAACGTCCATCGAACGAGTGAGCGTGTGGGGGGTGTTGGCCGGGCAGCCTTCAGCCGGGGACGGGGTCGGAAGGCGAACCGCCGCGGGGTCGCTCATCGGATCACGCCGGCACGCGGGTCGGTCCCGCGCCGGGGCCCTCCGCCGACGGCAGACGCGGCCGGGACCGTTCGGCTGTGCGCGACGGCCGGAGACGATTCCGAACGTCAACTGGCGGCCGTCTTCCAGGCGTTGGAGTCCTGGTACGCCGAGCCCGCCTTCCGCGGCGACCGCCGCACCGCCATCGGTCAGCGGGCCCCGCAAGCGCTACAGGCGGGCTCGCTTGAGCGACATGTGGAGGAGGAGGCGGTCCTCGCCGTCGTCGAGGTCGAGGCCCGTGAGGTGCTCGATGCGGGACAGGCGGTAGTAGAGCGTTTGGCGGTGGATCCCCAGGGCCTCCGCCGTGCGGGTCGCCTGACCCGCCAAGTCGAGGAACGCCTCGGCGGTGCGGGCGAGTTCACGGTGCTCGGGACCGAGCAAGGGCCCCACCGCCGGATCGGGCTCGCCGCCGGGCAGGGCGGTCAGCAGGCGGAAGGGTCCCAGGTCCTCCCACCGCGCGACCGGACCGAACCGGCGCTCCGCCCGCGCCGCGCGCCCCGCGGCCAGTGCCTCGCGCCATGCGTCGGCCAGCTCCCGCACGCCCCGGCGCGCGCCACCGACCCCGGCGGTGCCCCGGCCGCGCAGCCGCTCGGCCACTCCGATGGCGGCGCCGGGGCGCACGAGCGCGGCCAGCGCGCCGGGGTCCCCGCCCACCGCGCAGAGGGCGAGCGCCCCCGGCGGGGCGGCCGGCACGTCGTCCGCCGCCCGCCACGGCGCCACGGCCACCACGGTCAACGCCGCCTCCGCGCCGGTGCCGAGGCCCGCCGCGAGCTCGTCCGTCGCGCCGGGGCCGCCCTCCGTGAGCGCCGACCGCAGCAGCTCGCCGAGGCGCGCCCCCGCCCGCGCCTCCTTGGCGAGCAGGGTCCCGATCCGCTCGGCCGTGGCCATGGCGGCGGCCAGCCGGGGGTCGTCCAGCGTGACCGCGCCGTCGTCCAGCAGCCAGATGTAGCCGTACACCACCGCTCCGTGCCGCACCGGCAGGCAGATACGGCCGGTCAGCACGCCCGCGGTCGGCTCCGGCGGGATACGCACCGGCGCGCGCGCCGTGGCGATGCCGAAGCTCTCGAACCACTCGCGCACCGCGGGCGTCGAGCGCCGGTTCAGGATCGACCGCGTGCGCACCGGGTCCATGACCCGGTCGTCCTCGCTGTCGTGCGCCCCGAACGCGATCAGCCCGAAGTCGCGCCCCTCCAGCGTCGCCGGGGTGCCGAGCAGCGCGCAGACCTCGTCGATGAGCTCCTGGTACTCCGTCCTCGTTCCCATGCGCACTCCCGCCGCCACCTCCTCGTCCACCGGCCCGGCCCCCACCCCATTCTCATACAGATGTCTGAGAACGCGGGCTCCGAAGCCTGACACCTGTCCGTGGCCGCCAAACCGGGCGTTCCTTACCTTCTCGGGTAACTTCGGTTCTCACTTCTCAGGGACAGGGAGGTGCCCATGCTGGGACCCGTCCTCCTCGCGGCGGCGCGCAGCGACAACGTCCGGCGCCTCGTCTCCGCCGCCCCCGTCACCCGCTCGGTGGTGAACCGCTTCGTGGCCGGTGAGCGGCTCGACGAGTCCGTCGCCGTGACCACCGCCCTGGTGGACCGCGGGCTCGACGTCACCCTGGACCACCTCGGTGAGGACGTCACCGGCCGCGCCGAGGCCCTGCGCAGCAGGGACGCCTACCTGGCCCTGATCGACCGGCTCGCCGCCGAGCACCTCGGCGCCAGGGCCGAGGTGTCGGTCAAGCTGTCCGCGTTCGGCCAGGCGCTCCCCGGCGGCCACGACATCGCCTACCGGAACGTCCTGGACGTCGTCGAGGCCGCGACCGCCGTGGGCACGACGGTCACCCTGGACATGGAGGACCACACGACGGCCGACTCGACCCTGGCCATCCACGCCGACCTCCGCGGCCGCTTCCCCAGGACCGGGGCCGTCGTCCAGTCCTACCTCTTCCGGACCGAGAAGGACTGCCTGGCCCTCGCCGGAACGGGCTCCCGGGTCCGCCTGGTGAAGGGCGCCTACCGCGAGCCCGCCTCGGTCGCCCACCAGGACAAGCACGAGGTGGATCGCTCCTATGTCCGCTGCCTGCGGATCCTGCTCGCGGGCAGCGGCCACCCCATGATCGCCACCCATGACCCCCGGCTGATCAGGGTGGCGCAGTCACTCGCCGCGCGCCTGGGGCGCACGCCGGACGCGTACGAGTTCCAGATGCTCTATGGCATTCGCGAGGCGGAGCAGGAACGGCTCGCCGGGCTCGGGCATCGGGTGCGCGTCTATGTGCCCTACGGCACCGACTGGTACGGCTACTTCATGCGCCGCCTGGCCGAGCGCCCCGCCAACCTGGCCTTCTTCGCGCGTTCCCTCGTCAGCCGCGGCTGACCGCCGCCACCCCCGTTCCCCCGCTTCCCCCCACTTCCAAATTTCCTCTCGACCCTTTCCCGACCTCCCTGGAAGGAGACGCGGCATGGATGCCGTGACCGAGGTTCCGCTGCCGGTGAACGAGCCGGTGTACACCTACGCCCCCGGCTCGCCGGAGCGCGCCCGCCTGGAGGCCAAGCTCGCCGAACTCGCCGGCAACCCCGTCGACCTGCCCATGACCATCGGCGGCCAGCGGCGCATGGGCGGCGGCGAGCGTGTCGACGTCGTCCAGCCGCACCGCCACAAGGCGCGCCTGGGCACCTATGGCAACGCCACCGCGCGGGACGCGCGGGACGCGATCGACGCGGCGCTGGCCGCCGCCCCCGCGTGGCGCGCGCTGCCGTTCGACGACCGCGCGGCGGTGTTCCTGCGCGCCGCCGAGCTGCTCTCCGGGCCCTGGCGCGAGACGATCGCCGCCTCCACCATGCTCGGCCAGTCCAAGACGGTGCAGCAGGCGGAGATCGACGCGCCCTGCGAGCTGATCGACTTCTGGCGGTTCAACGTCCACTTCGCCCGGCAGATCCTGGCCGAGCAGCCGCCCGTTCAGCCCAAGGGCGTCTGGAACCGCATGGACTTCCGGCCCCTGGAGGGCTTCGTCTACGCGATCACCCCGTTCAACTTCACCGCCATCGCGGGCAACCTCCCGACCGCGCCCGCCCTCATGGGCAACGTGGTGGTCTGGAAGCCGTCGCCGACCCAGACCCACTCGGCCGTGCTGCTGATGGAGCTGCTCCACGAGGCGGGCCTGCCCGACGGCGTCATCAACCTGGTGACGGGCGACGGCAAGGCGGTCTCCGAGGTCGCGCTGCCCCACCCGGACCTGGCCGGGATCCACTTCACGGGCTCCACCACGACGTTCCGCTACCTGTGGCAGCAGGTCGGCGCCCACATCGAGCGCTACCGGGGCTACCCGCGCATCGTCGGCGAGACCGGCGGCAAGGACTTCATCGTCGTCCACCCGAGCGCCGACCCCGCGCCCGTGAAGACGGCGATCATCCGCGGCGCGTTCGAGTACCAGGGCCAGAAGTGCTCCGCCGCTTCCCGCGCCTACATCCCGCGTTCGCTGTGGGAGGGCGGGCTGCGCGACTCCGTCGCGGCCGAGGCCGAGAGCCTGACCATGGGCGACCCCACCGACCTGTCGCACTTCATGGCCGCGGTGATCGACGAACGCGCCTTCGCCAAGAGCAAGGCGGCGATCGACCGCGCCAAGGCCGACCCGGCCTGCGAGATCGTCGCGGGCGGCACGTACGACGACTCGGTCGGGTACTTCGTCCGGCCGACGATCCTCACCTGCTCGGACCCGGAGAGCGAGGTCTTCTCCACCGAGTACTTCGGACCGATCATCGCCGTCCATGTGTACGAGGACGACACCTTCGACGCCATGCTCGACCAGATGGAGTCCGCCGCGGCCTACGCCCTGACCGGCGCCGTCTTCGCCAGGGACCGCGCGGTGGCGGCGGCGGTGGGGGAGCGGCTCCGCTTCGCGGCGGGGAACTTCTACGTCAACGACAAGCCGACCGGCTCCGTCGTCGGCCAGCAGCCGTTCGGCGGCGCCCGCGCCTCGGGCACCAACGACAAGGCGGGCTCGAAGTTCAACCTGCTGCGCTGGGCCTCCCCGCGCGTCATCAAGGAGACACTCGTTCCCCCGACGGACCACCGGTACCCGCACATGGACTGACCGCCCCCGGGC
>NZ_LAVK01000102.1 GCF_001083795.1 Streptomyces sp. SBT349 | reverse complement strand
CCGCCGCCCCCCCCCCCCCCCCCGCGGGCAGGGCCGCCCGCGGGGGCGCGCGCGCCGGGCCCGGGGGCCGACGGGCAGCCGAAGGAGACCGTCACGTGATCACGTTCGACCGGGTGAGCTTCACCTACCACGGCGCGGAACGGCCCGTCCTCTCCGGCGTCGACCTCCGCATCGGCGAGGGCGAGCTGTGCCTGGTGGCCGGGCGCACCGGGGTGGGCAAGTCCACGCTGCTCGGGGCGGTCAACGGGCTGGTGCCCCGGTTCACCGGCGGGCGGCTCGGCGGCCGGGTCACCGTCGCGGGCACCGGCACCGAGACCCGTTCCCCCCAGGAGTTCGCCCACCTCGTCGGCGTCGTCGGCCAGGACCCGCTGGCCGGGTTCGTCACCGACACCGTCGAGGAGGAGCTCGCCTACGGCATGGAACAGCTGGCCGTCCCCCCGGAGACCATGCGCAAGCGGGTCGAGGAGACGCTCGACCTCCTCGGCATCGCCGAGCTGCGCCACCGCCCGCTGCGCACCCTCTCCGGAGGCCAGCAGCAGCGCGTCGCCATCGGCTCCGTCCTCACCCCCCACCCCGCCGTGCTGGTGCTGGACGAGCCCACCTCCGCCCTCGACCCGACCGCGGCCGAGGAGGTGCTCGCCGCGGTCCTGCGGCTGGTCCACGACCTCGGCACCACGGTCCTCGTCGCCGAGCACCGGATGGAACGGGTCCTCCAGTACGCCGACCGGCTGCTCCACCTCCCGGGCGACGGCACCGTGCGCGACGGCGTCCCCGCCGAGGTGATGGCCGACTCCGACGTGGCGCCTCCCGTCGTCCACCTCGGCCGGATCGCCGGCTGGCACCCGCTGCCGCTCTCCGTCCGCGACGCCAGGCGCCACGCGCCCGCGCTGCGCGCCGGGCTCGCGGGCCGCCTGCCCCCGGCCCCCGCGCCGCCGGCCCCCGGCGAACCCGCCCTGGCCGCGCGGAAGATCACCGTCGCCTACGGCCGCACGGTCGCCGTTCGCGAGGTGGATCTCGCCCTGCGGCCCGGCGAGGTCACCGCGCTGATGGGGCGGAACGGGTCGGGCAAGTCGTCGCTGCTGTGGGCGCTCCAGGGCTCGGGGCCCCGCCGCTCGGGCGGTGTCGAGGTGGCGGGCGAGGACCCGGGAGACCTCCCCGCCCACCAGGCCCGCGCCCTGGTGGGCCTGGTTCCGCAGTCCGCCACCGACCTGCTCTACCTCCAGACCGTCGCCGCCGAGTGCGCCCAGGCGGACGCCGAGTCGGGCGCCTCGCCCGGAACCTGCCGCGGCCTGCTCGACACGCTCTCGCCCGGCGTCCGGGGCGCGGCCCACCCGCGCGACCTCTCCGAGGGGCAGCGCCTGGCCCTGGTCCTGGCCGTCCAGCTCACCGCGGCGCCCCGCGTCACCCTGCTCGACGAGCCGACCCGCGGCCTCGACTACCACGCCAAGCGGGCCTTCGGCCGCACCGTGCGCGACCTGGCGGCCCGCGGCGGCTCGGTGCTGATCGCCACCCACGACGTCGAGTTCGTCGCCGCCACCGCGGACCGCGTCACCGTGCTCGCCGAGGGCGAGGTGGTCGCCGACGGGCCCACCGCCGACGTGATCTGCTCGTCGCCCTCGTTCGCCCCCCAGGTCGCCAAGGTGCTGCGCCCCCAGCCCTGGCTGACCCCCGACCAGGTGGCCCACGCCCTCACCGCGCCGGAGGCCGCCGTATGAACGCGGGCCGCCGTATGAGCGCGGGCCGCCGAACGGGCTCCGGCCGCCCGACGGGTCCCCCGCGGGCGGTCGTCGCGCTGCGCGTCGGGCCGCGCGCCGCCGTCGTGCTCGCCCTCGCCACGGTCATCGGCCTGGCCATGTTCTGCTGGCCGCTGCTCTCCCCGCCCGAGCCCGAGGCCATGGCCCACGCCGGGGACGCCCCGCTGCTGTTCGTCCTGCTGCTCCCGGTCGTCCTCGGCGTCGTCCTCGCGGAGATCTCCGAGGGCGGCATCGACCCCAAGGCCCTGGCCCTGCTGGGCGTCCTGGCCGCCGTCAACGCCGCGCTGCGCCCGCTCGGCGCCGGAACGGCCGGGATCGAGACCGTCTTCTTCCTGCTGATCCTGGCCGGGCGCGTCTTCGGCCCGGGGTTCGGCTTCGCGCTCGGCACCGTCTCGCTGTTCGCCTCCGCGCTGCTGACCGCGGGCGTCGGCCCCTGGCTCCCGTTCCAGATGATGGCCGCCGGCTGGGTCGGCCTGGGCGCGGGCCTGCTGCCGCGCCGCCCCACCGGCCGCGCCGAGACCGCCCTCCTGGCCGGGTACGGGGTGCTGGCCGCCTACGCGTTCGGCTTCGTCATGAACCTGTGGTTCTGGCCGTACGCCACCGGCCCCGGCACCGAACTGTCCCTCGACCCGGAGGCGGGCGTCACCGAGAACCTGCGCACCTTCGTCCTGTACACCCTGGCCACCTCCACGCTCGGCTGGGACACCGGCCGCGCCCTCACCAACGCCGTGGTCCTCACCGCCCTGGGCCCGGCCGTTCTGACCACCCTGCGCCGCGCGGCCCGCCGCGCGGCGTTCGACACCCCCGTCACCTTCGACGCCCCGTCCACCGAGCCCGCGCGCTCGGCGACCTCCTGAGGAGCCCCGTGTCCCGCATGCCCATATCCCGCATCGGCGCCCGCACCCGCGTCCGCCGCGCCGCCGCGCCCCTGGCCGCGTTCGCCCTCTGCCTCGCCGCCGCCGCGGCCACCCCGGCGACCGCCGCCGCCCCCGTCGCCGCGGCCGACCCCGTGACCGTCTCCCTCCTCCTCACCGGCCCGGGGGGCACGGTCTTCGACGGCGAGGTGACCACGACGGGCCACACCGTCACCCCGGCCACCGGCGGCGCCCACCTGTGTGACGGCACCAACCTGGACGCCAACCCGGCGGCGGGCGCCACCCCGACCGCCGCCCTCGACGACGCGGCCGACGAGAACGGCTTCGACTGGGACGGCGTCTGGTACGCCTCCTTCGAGGACTACCTGGTCACCTCGGTGGCCGGGCAGGCCCAGACCGCCGACTTCTTCTACCTGCTGTCCGTCAACGGCGCCCCCACGTCCGTCGGCGGCTGCCAGCTCCTCCTCGACGAGGGCGACGAGGTCGCCTACACCTGGACCGAGGTCTCCTGACCGCCGCCCGTCCCCCGTCCCGGGGCGGGCCGGTCCCCCGTACCGGCCCGCCCCCCGGCTTCCGGATCCGACGGTAGGGGAGGCGGGGCGGCGGGCCAACGTGCACCGTGCCCAGTTCACGCCGCGAACCGCGCACGGTGCACAGCCATGCCGCCGTGCCGCCGCCGCGCCGTCCCGGCCTCAGCGCAGGCCGGGCGGGGGCGCTATGCGGCCAGTGATGTGGAGGGCGTGCACCAGGTCGTACACGCCCGAGCCGCCCGTGAGGAGGTCGCGGTCCAGCAGGCGCTGCGCCGTCGCCAGGTGGGCCGTCACCGTGTTGCGGCTGATTCCCAGCCGCCTCGCGGTCCGCTGGGCGTCGGCGTTGGACTCGATCCACGCGCTGAGCGTGGCCCGCGGGTCCAGACGGTGGCCGTGCCGTTCCAGGGGCCTGAGGAACCCCGCCGCCCACGTGCCCGCCGCCTCCCCGCCCAGCGCCGGGCCGAGCCCCGCGCCCGCCCGTTCACCGGGCCGGCCCGGCGCCGGGCCGGTGACGCTCAGCGCGAGGGCCACCACCGCCCGGGTCGAGACCTCGCCCAGGTCGAGGCCGAGGGCCTGCCCGGCGCGTCCGAGGTGCTGGGCGACCGTGTTGCGGCTGACGCCGAGCAGCCGCGCCACGCCCGACCTCGGGAACTGGAGGGCGAGCCGGGTGATCGAGACGGTCAGCTCGGGAGCGGGCGCCAGGGGCCGCAGCAGGCCCTCGGCCCAGCCCCTGACGGCCTCGCGCGGCAGGATCTCCGCGAGGGACGCCTCGCCCTGGAAGACGGCGACCCGTCCCTGGTGGTGGCGGGCCGCGGCCAGGGCGTGCGTGGCCTGCTGGTACGCCTGCTCCGTTGCCGCGAGCGTGTGCGGCCTGCTCGCTCCCAGCAGATACCGCTCCCGCTCGGCGACGAGCCCCCGCAGCAGGCCGGGCAGGCCCCGGCGGTCGGCGCCCTCGCCCTCGTCCTGGGGAGTGAGGCAGATGAGATGCCCGCCGTAGACCGGGCAGCGCACCATCAGCCCCCGGCCGTGGTACCCGGAGGGGTCCTGGTACGCCTGCGCGATGCGGTCGCGCTCCTCCGGCGCGCAGCGCAGCAGCCAGACCCGCAGGCCCTCCGCGTCGAGGAGCCGGGGCACCGCGCCCGCGGTGATCCGGCGGGCGAGCATCACGTCCCCCGCCATCAGCGCCATGAAGACGGCGAGGCGCACCTGGTGCGCCTTGCCGTGGTAGGCCAGCGACACCTGCCCGGCCCCCCGCGCGCGATCGAGCGCGGCGATCACGCTGCCCGCGTGCGACACCCGCGACCGCGCGCGGGGGGTGAGCGCCCTCGTGCCGGCGACCACGAGCACCGGCCGCGGCGCGGTGCCCACGGCCTCCATCAGGATCCGGAACGCGCCCTGCCGCCCGGCGACGGAGGCCACCTCGCCCGCGGCCAGCCGCCCCAGCGCGGGCCCGAGCGGCGTCAGGACCTCCTCGGGGAAGCCCGAGGTCGCCCGCTCCACCGCGCCCGAGGGGCCGATCAGCGCCACCTCGACGCCGAACCGCCGCCGCAGCCAGCCCGTCACCGCGTCCAGCGCCCCGCCCGCCTCGGGGCGCCTGGCCGCGTGCCCGAGCAGCCGCAGGAACTCGTCGAGCCCGCCCTCGGCCTCCGTCCGGTCCGACGGAACGGACGGATCGGACGGATCGGACGCGTCCCCCTCGTGTGTCATGGCTCCCACCCCTCGCCCACCCCTGGTGTCGCGTGAGAACGAGTCTTCGCGCGGCGGGGCCGGAGTGCCAGAGGGGGATCCGGCCGCCGGGACCGGGGCGTTAGGCTGGCCGCCGCAGCTGGTTCGCCCTGCCATCCGGGCAGGCGCGTCGCAAGAGGGAACCCGGTGGGAATCCGGGACTGCCCCGCAGCGGTGAGCGGGAACGACCGCCGTCACACGCACTGGACCCCCAGGGGTCCGGGAAGCGACGGCCAGTAGGCGTCTGCCCCCGGCAGAAGCGCCCGCGAGTCCGAAGACCTGCCACTGCCCGCGCGCGGCCTCGCGCGCGGACGTCCCGGTGACCTTCGAGGGCGGGTCGGCGACCACAGGGCGGGAGCGACGCGGCGGTGCCGCGTTCCCCCTCGGCCCTGTGCCGCCCCTTCGCGCCTTCGGCCCGTCCCCGGGACCGATGGGAGAACACTCGCGAAGGAGAGTCCCATGACCAAGAAGTCCACGGCCACGGCGTCCACGGCCGCGGCTCCCCGGGCCACCGTCCACGGCTACCCCCGCCAGGGCGGCGACCGGCAGCTCAAGAAGGCGATCGAGGGCTACTGGAGCGGCCGCGTCGGCGCGGACGCCCTCCGGGCCACCGCCGCGGAACTGCGCGCCTCCCGCTGGCGCGAGCTGGCCGGGGCGGGCCTCGACGAGGTCCCCACCGGCGACTTCTCGTACTACGACCACGTCCTCGACGCCACCGTCATGGTCGGCGCCGTGCCGGCCCGGCACCGCGCCGCCCTCCGGGCGGACGCCCTCGACGGGTACTTCGCCATGGCGCGCGGTACCCGGGAGGTGGCGCCGCTGGAGATGACCAAGTGGTTCGACACCAACTACCACTACCTCGTGCCCGAGGTGGGCCCCTCCACCCGTTTCGCCGCCGACTCCAGCAAGCAGGTCGCCGAGCTGCGGGAGGCGCTGGGCCTCTCGCTCGCCGCCCGCCCGGTCCTCCTCGGCCCGGTCACCTACCTGCTGCTCGCCAAGCCCGCCCCCGGCACGGCGGAGGACTTCGAACCGCTCACCCTGCTCGACCGGCTGCTGCCCGTCTACGCCGAGGTGCTGGCGGACCTGCGGGCGGCGGGCGCCGAGTGGGTCCAGCTGGACGAGCCCGCGCTCGTCCAGGACCGCACCCCCGCCGAACTGGCCGCGACCGCCCGCGCCTACGCGGAGCTCGGGGGCGCGGCCGATCGGCCCCGGCTGCTGGTCGCCTCCTACTTCGACCGGCTGGGAGAGGCGCTGCCCGTGCTGGCCAAGGCCCCGGTCGAGGGGCTCGCGCTCGACTTCACCGGCCCGGCCGCCGCCAACCTGGACGACCTCGCCGCCGTCGGCGGCCTGCCGGGCAGGCGCCTGGTCGCGGGCGTGGTCGACGGCCGCAACGTCTGGATCAACGACCTCACCGCCTCGTTGACCACCCTCGGCACCCTCCTCGGCCTCGCCGAGCGGGTGGACGTGGCGACCTCCTGCTCCCTGCTGCACGTTCCGCTCGACGCCGCCGCCGAACGCGACATCGACCCGCAGATCCTCCGCTGGCTCGCGTTCGCGCGCCAGAAGACGGCCGAGGTCGTGACGCTGGCACGGGGCCTGGGGGCGGGCATCGACAGCATCGCGGCGCGACTCGCGGCCAACCGCGCCGACCTGGCCTCCCGCGTCGGCTCCCCGATCACGCGCGACCCGGCCGTGCGCGCCCGCGCCGCCGCCGTCACCGAGGCCCAGGCGCGCCGTTCCCTGCCGTACCCCCGCCGGGCCCTGGCGCAGCGCGCGCGCCTCGGGCTGCCGCCGCTGCCCACGACCACCATCGGCTCGTTCCCGCAGACCGCCGAGCTGCGCGCGGCCAGGGCGGCGCTGCGGGCCGGGCGGATCGACGCCGCCGCCTACGAGTCCCGCATCGAGGCCGAGATCCGCGAGGTGATCGCCTTCCAGGAACGCGCCGGGATCGACGTCCTCGTCCACGGCGAGCCCGAACGCAACGACATGGTGCAGTACTTCGCCGAGCAGCTCACCGGCTACCTCGCCACCCGGCACGGCTGGGTGCAGTCCTATGGCACGCGCTACGTCCGCCCGCCGGTCCTCGCGGGCGACATCGCGCGGCGCGGGCCGATGACGGTGCGCTGGACCGCGTTCGCCCAGTCGCTCACGGACCGGCCGGTCAAGGGCATGCTCACCGGTCCGGTCACGATGCTGGCCTGGTCCTTCGTCCGCGACGACCAGCCGCGCGGGGAGACCGCCCGGCAGGTGGCCCTCGCCCTGCGCGACGAGGTGGAGGATCTGGAGGCGGCGGGCACCGCGGTGATCCAGGTGGACGAGCCGGCGCTGCGCGAGACGCTTCCCCTGCGGGCGGCGGGTCACCCCGCGTATCTGGCCTGGGCCACCGAGGCGTTCCGGCTGACCACCGGCGGTGTCCGTCCCGAGACCCAGATCCACACGCACATGTGCTACGCCGAGTTCGGCGACATCCTCGGGGCCATCGAGGACCTGGACGCCGATGTGATCAGCCTGGAGGCGGCGCGTTCGCATATGCGGGTGGCGGGGGAGCTGGCCACCGCCGGGTATCCCCGCGAGGCGGGGCCCGGGGTGTACGACATCCACTCCCCGCGCGTGCCCGGCGTCGAGGAGGTGGCCGCGCTGCTGCGGAAGGGACGCGAGGCGCTCCCCGCCGACCGGCTCTGGGTCAACCCGGACTGCGGCCTGAAGACCCGGGGCTGGCCCGAGGTCAGGGAGGCGCTCACCCACCTGGTGGCCGCGGCCCGCGAGATCCGCGGCACCCGAGAGCCCACCGCCGACCACGGCTGACGGCTGAGGGATGGGGTGTCCGCGTCCGCGGGCTCGGCTGCGGATAGCCGCGGACCCGGGAATCCGCCGCTGACGATCGCGGCTGACGGCTGAGGGACGGGGTGTCCGCGTCCGCGGGCTCGGGTGGCCGCCGCTGACGGCTGGCGGCCGGGGACGCGGTGTCCGTGTTCGCGGGGTCCGAGCTGTCCTCGGCCGTCCGCGGGCTCGGGTGCGGGTGGCCGCGGCGCCCGGGAGTCCGCCGCCGACGATCGCGGCTGGCGGACGCGGTGTCCGCGTCCGCGGGGTCGCCCCCGGGCGGGTCCGCGGGCTCGGGTGGCCGGGGACGCGGTGTCCGTGTTCGCGGGGTCCGAGCTGTCCTCGGCCGTCCGCGGGCTCGGGTGTGGGTGGCCGCGGCGCCCGGGGGTCCGTCGCCGACGGCTGCGGATGCGCCGTCAGCTCGCGGTGTCCGTGTCCGTGTCCGTGTCCGCGTCAGCGGCGTCGGCGTCTGCGGGGGCCGAGTCGCCCTCGGCCGGGTCCGCGGGCTCGGCCGCGTCCGGGGGTTCGGCCGCCTCGCTGTCGACGGTGGAGGTGCTGCCGAAGATGGCGGCGTGCTCCAGCACGTCCTCCAGCGGGTCGTCGATCTGGCCGGTCCCGATCAGCGCGAAACGGGACCCGATGTGGGTGTCCCCGTTGTAGTGCTCGTCGGCGGTGGCCGTCCCCGCACCCAGGGCCGCCACCCCCGCCGTCGCCGCCGCCAGGACCGGCCACCGTGCCCACTTGTTCATTGTCCGCACCTCTCTGCACTCCGCGCTGCGCCTTGCCGCCTGCTAATCACGCGGGCGGCGGAGAGGTTACGGTCCACGCCTGTCGTATGACCGTGCGTCAGGTGAGATGAGAACTCACCCGATCGCCGGTCAGGCGCCGGACATCGCGGGCTTGAGCAGGACCTTCGTCCAGCCGTCGGCGCGCTTGTCGAACTTGTCGTACGCCTCGGGCGCCTGCTCCAGCGGGAGCCGGTGGGAGACGACGAACGACGGGGTGGCCCGGCCCGCGATGATGAGGTCGCGCAGCTGCCGGTTGTACGACTTCACATTCGTCTGACCGGTGGCCATGCGCTGGCCCTTCTCGAAGAACTTGCCCATGCGGAAGAGCAGTTCGCCGTGCTTGGCGCTCTCGCTCGGCCCCCCGGGGTCGGAGGGGACGTAGAGGCCGACGACGCCGATGGAACCGGTCGCGCGGACGGCGTTGACCAGGGTGTTGAGCACCAGCGCGGGCTGCTCGTGGCCCTCGGGGACGTTGGCCTGGTAGCCGACGGCGTCGATGCCGCGGTCGGTGCCGTCGCCGTTCGTCTGGTCCATGATCTGCTCGGCCGCGTCGCCCTTGGTGAAGTCGATCGGAACGGTGCCGATCTGCTCCGCGAGCCGCAGCCGGTCCGGCTGCCGGTCGACCACGAAGACCTTGGCGGCGCCGCGGATCAGGGCCGAGTAACCGGCCATCAGCCCGACGGGCCCGGCGCCG
Organism: Streptomyces sp. SBT349; assembly: GCF_001083795.1. Lineage (GTDB taxonomy): Bacteria > Actinomycetota > Actinomycetes > Streptomycetales > Streptomycetaceae > Streptomyces. Next base: position 12,798 of record NZ_LAVK01000102.1, on the reverse strand, counting down.
AAGACGCAGACGGAGTCGCCGGGGCCGACCCCGGCCAGCTCGGTGGCGTGGTAGCCGGTGGGGAAGATGTCGGCCAGCAGCGAGAAGTCGTCCTCGTGCACGTCGCCGGGCGGCAGCTTGAGGCAGTTGAAGTCCGCGAAGGGCACGCGCAGGTACTCGGCCTGCCCGCCGCGGTAGGGGCCCATCGACACATAGCCGTAGGCGCCGCCGGCGAACCCCTTGTTCACGGTGAGGCAGAACCCGGTCCGGTTCGCCAGGCAGTTCTTGCAGAAGCCGCAGGCCACGTTGAACGGCAGGACGACGCGGTCGCCCTTCTTCACGGTCGCGACGCCGGAGCCGACCTCCTCGACGACGCCCATGTTCTCGTGGCCGAAGACCATGCCCGGCGCCGCGCCGGTGCGCCCCTCGTACATGTGCAGGTCGGAGCCGCAGATGGCGGTGGTGGTGACCCGTATGACGACGTCGGTCGGATCGAGGATGTGCGCGTCTTCGACGTCCTCGACGGTCACGGAGTAGGGCTCTTGATAGACGACCGCCTTCACAACTGCCTCCCGGGGGGCCTAGGGTGTCGCTCGCGGTTCCGCACCTTTCGCGCCGAAATGCCCGCTCCTTTCCACCATAGGGACGCCGACCGGAACCCGCGACAGCGGGAAGCCGTCCCCGGGTGCGGATCGACCACGAGCCCGTCACCGTCCGCCGCCGCACGCGCACGCCCCGCCGTGTACGGGCCGGGGCCCGGGCGGGGTGACGGTGAGAATCGACCACCGCTGCCCAGGTGTGACCATTGGCGGTCCCCGGGCGGACTCCTAATCTCGGACCTCAATCAGCGGCGCCCGGCATCTGGCCGGAAACCGACCTGACATGGAGAGGTGGTATGCCGACTCTGAGCGCGACGAAGCGTTCGCTGAGCCGCAGGCGCCTGCTCGGCGGCGCGGTCGCCGGCGCGGCGGCCCTGGCCGGAACCGGCGGATGCGGCTTCACCCGGACGTCGGGCGACGGCCTGGTCTTCGGCTTCCACGGCGACATCAACGCCATCGGCCTCTATCAGCGGGCGGGCGACCTCTTCCAGCGCCGCAACCCCGGCGTCACCATCGAGTACACCTACGCGGACTCGCTCGGCTTCTTCCAGCGGCTGCCCCTGATGTTCCGCGCGGGCACCGCCCCCGACGTCATGGTGGCGGCCGAGAGCTGGGTCTCGGGGCTCAGCCAGCTCGGCGGCTGGGCGGACCTCACCCCGTTCCTCGAACGGGACGGCCTCACCGCCGACACCTGGGTCCCCGGCGCCCTGACCCCCGCGCAGATCGGCGGCGAGACGCTCTGCCTGCCGTGCCTGGTCTATCCCAAGGGCATCGCGTACAACCTCACGCTGATGCGCGAACGCGGCGTCGCCCCGCCGGGCGACCGGTGGAGCGAGGACCAGTTCGTGGAGACGGCCGCCGCGCTGAGCGGCGAGGCCGGCGGCGGGCGGGTCTTCGGGCTGCACAACGGATTCGGCACCGCGCAGCCGTGGGACGTCCCGACGATCTACGGCGGCCTGCCGTTCGACCCGGTGGCCCGCGAGATGAGGGCCACCTCGCCCGAGGTGACGCGCTCGCTCCAGCTGATGTCCGACCTGGTGCACCGGCACGGCGCGATGCCGGACGCGGGCGGCGCCCAGGAGCAGGACACGCTCAACTTCACCAGCGGCCGGTTCGGGCTCGGCCTCTTCGCCGGGTTCTCCCTCACCCCGTGGACCGAGCAGATCGGGAGCAACTTCGAGTGGGGCGTCGCCCCGCACCCGGAGGAGTGGTCGGGCACCTACCAGAACGCCAACGCCGCCGTCTTCGACGGGTCCCCGCGCAAGGAGGAGGCGTGGGAGTTCGTCAAGTTCCTCTCCACGGACCCCGAGGCGCAGGAGATCCTCGGCGCGGTCGGCACCCCCGCGCTGCGCGGATCGGCGACGGCGTGGACCCGCGCGCTCCGGGGGCCCGCCCGCGACTACCCCTGGGACGCGCTGCTCGCACGCATGGACGACCAGGTCGTCGCCTACCAGGGCGGGGTCTTCAACAAGATCTGGGACCTGCTCGGCGTCGCGGTCCAGGCCGTGGAGAACAGCGGCGAGCCGGTGGACGAGGCGCTGCGCACGGTGCAGGAGCGCGGAACGGAGCTGCTGCGCGCATGACCACCGAGACCACCTCCCGGACGCCCCCGGCCCCCCGGGACCCGCGCACCTCCGGCACCGGCCGGGCGGCTGCCGGGTCCGCCGCGCCGAGGCCCACCCGGTGGCAGCGTCTGCGCCGGTCGGAGTCCGCCGCGTTCTACCTCTTCCTCGCGCCCTGGCTGGTCGGCCTGGTCGGGCTCACGCTCGGCCCGATGCTCTTCTCGCTGTACGCCGGGTTCACGCGGTGGGACGGCGTCAACAGCCCGGAGTGGATCGGCCTGGACAACTTCCGGGTGATGTTCGGCTCCGACCCCGACTTCTGGCCCTCCTTCGGCCGCACCTTCCTCTACGCGGGCGCCCGGGTGGTCCTCGGCGTCGCCCTGGCGCTGGCGCTGGCCGTCGCCCTCAACACCCGGCTGCCGGGGCGCACGTTCTTCCGGACCGTCTTCTTCCTCCCGGCGATCGTCACCGGCGTGCCGATGTTCGTCGTCTGGGCCTGGATGTTCGACCCCGACCTCGGCATCCTCAACTACCTGCTGAGCACGGTGGGCATCGAGGGCCCCGCGTGGCTGGGCGACACCACCTGGGCCCTGCCCGCGCTGGTCCTGATGAGCCTCACCGCCACCGGCGGTACGATGATCATCTTCCTGGCGGGGCTCCAGGGCGTCCCCATGGAGCTGCGGGAGGCCGCCCTGGTCGACGGCGCGGGCTGGTGGCACCGCTTCCGGGCGGTGACCGTGCCGATCATCTCCCCGGTCATCCTCTTCAACGTCCTGATGGGCCTCATCGCCTCGCTCCAGGTGTTCGCCGAGCCCTTCGTGATGACCTCGGGCGGCCCGGAGCGCTCCACCTACGTCTTCGGGATGTACCTGTACAACGAGGCGTTCTGGTACTCCAACGTCGGCTACGCCTCGGCGCTGGCCTGGGTCCAGTTCCTGGTCATCGTCGCCCTGACCTTCCTGGTGCTCCGCTTCGCCCGGCGACGCGTCCACTACCTGGGATCCTGAGGAGAGAGCCGCCCCATGTCCGCCACCGTCCCGGCGCCCCCTCCGGGCCACGCCCTCCGCCTGAGGCTCACGCGGGGCCGGATCGCCCTGGTGCCCCTCTACGTGCCGCTGACCATCGCCGCCGTCTTCTTCGTCCTGCCGTTCGTGTGGATGATCTCCGGCGCGTTCAAGGGGCCGAGCGAGATCACCGGCTACCCGCCCACCCTCCTGCCCGAGCGTTTCGGCGCCGACAACTTCACCCAGGCCGCGGGCGACGTCCCGCTCTGGCGCTACCTGTGGAACTCCGTGCTCGTCGCCGTCGTCTCCACGGTCGGCACGGTGCTGTGCGCCTCGCTCGCCGCGTTCGCCTTCGCCTATATGCGGGCCCGCGGCAGCCGCCTGCTGTTCGGGCTGGTGCTCTCCACGATGATGCTGCCGCCGTTCATCATCCTCATCCCGTCCTACAGCATCTACCAGTGGCTCGGCTGGCTGGACACCTATCTGCCGCTCACCGTCCCGCACTTCCTCGGCGTCGGCGGCGCCTTCTCCATCTTCCTGCTGCGCCAGTTCTTCCTGGGGATACCGAAGGAGATCTTCGAGGCCGCCCGCATCGACGGCGCCGGCCGGCTGCGGCAGTACGCGACGATCGCGCTCCCGCTGGCCAAGCCGGCGCTGATCACCGTCGCGCTCTTCCAGTTCGTCGCCTCCTGGAACGACTTCTTCGGCCCGCTGATCTTCCTCACGGACTCCTCGAAGTTCACGCTGCCGGTCGGCATCCGCTTCTTCCAGGGGCTCTACGCCACCGAGTACGGGACCCTGATGGCGGCCAGCTGCGTCAGCGTGGTGCCCGTGCTGCTGCTCTTCCTCGTCGCCCAGCGGTTCTTCGTCCAGGGCATCGCCACCACGGGCGGCAAGGGCTGACCCGCTCCGCGCCTCAGGAGCGGGTCATCAGCTCGGCCAGCAGCGGCAGTTGCTCCGGGTCCTCCAGCGCCGAGCCCACCGCGACGGCGCGGCAGCCCGCCGCCAGGAAGTCCGGCGCGTTGCGCGCGTCGAGCCCCCCGGTGGCCACGAACCGCACGCCGGGGAACGGGCCCAGCTGGGAACGGATCCAGCCCGCCCCCAACTGGGTCGCGGGGAACGCCTTGAGCCAGGTCAGCCCCAGCGCCCGCGCCCGGGTGACCTCCGTCGCCGTGGCCACCCCCGGCAGGTGCGGCAGCCCGTGCTCGCGGCACGCCTCGACCACCTCGGGCAGGAACCCGGGGGCCACGGAGAACGCGGCGCCCTCCCGCGCCACCTCGGCGACCTGCTCCACCGAGGTCACCGTGCCGGCGCCCACCGTCTTCCCGCGCGCCCTGGCGGCGGCCACCGCCGCGCGCAGGGACGGCACCGCCGACGGGTCCTGCACGGGCACCTCGACCACCTCGATGCCGAGGTCCCAGGCCCGCTCGCACATCGCCACGGTGCGGTCGGGGTCGTAGCCGCGGAAGATCCCCATCACGGGGCCCGGGGCGAACGCCTGCTCGAAGAAGTCGGTCATGAGTGCCCTCCGGTGGTGCCGTGCCTGTCGTGCGTCTTCTCGTCCGAGTCCGAGTCCGAGTCCGAGTCCGAGCCCGAGTCCGGTCCCGGGCCAGGCTTCGGGATCCAGCCCAGGTCGCGGGAGATCCGTTCCGCCACCGCGCGGATCCGCGGCACGCGCCGGCGCAGCTCGGACAGCGGGGTCAGGGCCTCCAGCGCCGTCACCGAGATCCCCGCGGTCACCGCGCCCGTCGCGTCGCGCAGCGGCAGCGCCACACAGACGACCTGCGGCTCGTCCTCGCCGCCGTCCTCCGCCCAGCCCCGCGCGGCCACACGGTCCAGCTCGGCGCGCAGCGCCTCGGGCGTCGTCAGGGTGGCGGGCGTGTGCCGCCGGTAGCCGGCCCGCGCCAGCAGGCGCTCGCGCCGCGGCGGCTCCAGGTGCGCCAGGATCACCTTGGCCACGGCCGCCGCGTGCAGCACCGCCGGGCGGCCCACGCGCGAGCGCAGCCGCGCCGGGCCGCCGCCGTCGATCTTGTCGAGGTAGACGACCTGGTCGTCCATCAGCGCCGCCAGGTGAACGGTGAGCCCGGTCTCCTCGGCCAGCCGCGCCAGCCGGGGGTGCGCCACGGCGCGCGGGTCGGCCTGGTCGAGGACCTGCTGCGCCAGGGTCAGCACCCGGAACCCCACGGTGTACGTGCCGTCCTGCCGCTTCCTGGCGAACCCGTCCTCCACCAGCGTCCGCAGCAGCCGCAGCGCCGTCGACTTGTGCACGCCGAGCCGCTCGGCGGTCTCCCCGAGCGAGCGGGGCCGTTCGGCGATGAACCCGACGATGTCCAGGGCGCGCGCGACCGTCTGCGACACGCCGCTCAGCTCCCGGCCGCCGTGGCGGCGCCGTCCGCCCACCGGGCCCTGGGGATGCCGATCCCGCGGCAGATGGCGTCGGCGTCCGGCAGCGGCCCGTGGTCGCCGGTGCTGCGCAGCGCCGTTCCGGCGATCAGATGGCCGAGGCGCAGGCGCTCCCGGTGGCCCAGGCCCCGCAGCAGGCCGCTGAGCCAGCCCGCGGCGAACGCGTCGCCCGCCCCCACCGGCTCGATCACCTCCACCACCGGCGCCGGCTCGCGGACCACCGTGTCGCCGTCGAAGCAGACCGCCTCGGTGGCGCCGTCCTTCACCACCAGGCAGGCCGGGGCGCCGATGAGGTCGCGCACGCCCTCGGCGTCGTCCACGCCCCACAGCCGGACCGCCTCGTCCAGGCCCACGAACACCACGTCCGCCGCCCTGGCCAGCCGCAGCAGCTCGGGAGCGGCGTCGCGCCGCCAGAGCCGAGGGCGGTGGTTGACGTCGAAGCTCACCAGGCCGCCCGCGTGGGGACGGTCGAATACCAGCCGCTCCACGAGCCTCCGGCAGCCGTCGGAGAGCACGGGGGTGATGCCGCTGAGGTGGATCACCCGGGGCGCCGCCGCGACGACGGCCTCGGCCGTCGTCTCGTCCATCCCGGAGGCCGCCGAGCCCGCGCGGTAGTAGTAGACCGAACTGCCCTCGGGCGCCGGGTCCTTGAAGAACACGCCGGTCGGAAGGGCGGGATCGCGCTCCACCAGGGAGGTGTCCACGCCCGCCGCCGCCACCTCCCCGACCACCAGGTCGCCCAGCGGGTCGGAGCCCACCCGGCTGCACCACGCCGCCGGGTGCCCCAGCCGGGCCAGCCCCATCGCGACGTTCGACTCGGCGCCGCCGGGGCGCATCACCAGCCGGGAGCGGCCGTCGAGCCGGCCCCCGGCGACCGGGGTCACCTGAACCATCGTCTCGCCGAGGCAGACCACGGCGTGAGCCGTCGCCGCCCCGCCCGTCTCGGCCTGGGCCATTGCAGATATCGCAACCACGGTGCGCATGGTAGTCGCCCCCCGGCCGCCCCGGTGGACCGGGGTCGTCACTTCGCGTGAACCTCGCGCCCCCCGGGAGGCGCCGTTGCGTGGCGAGATCGTTGCCTCTCGGCCGCCCAGAGGTTCGGGAAAGGTATCTTTCCCGCAAGTTGGCATAAGAACGCCCCCGACTGGAAGCCATACTGGGGAGGGTGGGGCGCTGACAGCCGGACTACGGGGGCGAGAGACGGGCGATGGTGGAACGCTCGCTGATCCATGGCCGCTACCAGCTGCTCGAGCTCATCGGGCGCGGTGGCATGGGCGAGGTGTGGCGTGCCCGCGACGAGGCGCTGGACCGGCGGGTCGCCGTCAAGTGCCTGAAGCCGCTGGGCACGCGGCAGGAGGAGCCGTTCCTGCGCGTCCTGCGCGAGCGGTTCCGGAGGGAGGCGCGGGTCGCCGCCGGGCTCCAGCACCGCGGGATCACCGTGGTGCACGACTTCGGCGAGTCCGACGGCGTGCTCTTCCTGGTGATGGAGCTGCTCGACGGGCGGAATCTCAGCGAACTGCTCGCGGCCCGCCGCCCCGAGGGGCTGCCCGTCGGCGAGGTCGCGGACATCGCCGACCAGGTCGCCGCCGCCCTCGCCTACACCCACGGCCAGGGCATCGTGCACCGGGACCTCAAACCGGCCAATGTCATGCGGCTCAGCGACGGCACCGTCAAGATCTGCGACTTCGGCATCGCCAGGCTCGCCCAGGACATCGGCCTCTCCGCCAAGCTGACCAGCGCGGGCATGGCCATGGGCACCCCGCACTACATGTCGCCCGAGCAGATCGCCGGGCTCACCGTCGACCACCGCAGCGACCTGTACTCGTTCGGCTGCGTCCTCTACGAGATCGCCACCGGCGTCCCGCCGTTCGACCTGGGCGACCCCTGGGCGATCCTGCTCGGCCACCGCGACACCCCGCCCGAGCCGCCCCGCCTGCGCAGGCCCGACCTGCCCGCCGCGCTGGAGGAGTTCGTCCTCGCGCTGCTGGCCAAGAACCCGGCGGACCGCCCCCGGGACACCGCCGCGCTGGCCCGCGAGCTGGTCACGGCCGGGCACCGGGACACCACCACCCTGCGCGTGCCCACCCCCCGGCCGCCCGACCGGCTGCCGGACTGGACCCGGGGCATGCGCGCCGGGTCGCGCGCCAGCGGCTCCTGGTCCCTGCGGCTGCCGCCGCCCGACCGCTCCGCGGGCCTCACCGGGCCGTGGACCGGGCTGCCGCCCGCCACCGTGGTCGAGCTTCCCGCCGACCGCACGGGCCCCGCACCCGAGTACCTGGCGGTGCTCGCCAGCCGCCACCGGGCCGGGCTCAGCCTCGGCAGGCTCGGCCGCTGGGAGGAGGCGTGCGACGTGCACCGCGCCGTCTCCGCCGAGCGCGTGCGCGTCCTCGGCCCCGACCACCCCGACACGCTCGCCAGCCAGTACGAGACGGCCTACGCGCTCGGCAGGCTCGGCCGCTGGCAGGAGGCGCTGGAGGGCCACCGGCGCGTCGCCGACGCCTGTGCCGGGATCCTCGGCCCCGACCACCCCGCCACCCTCGACGCCCGGTACGAGACGGGCATCGCCCTCGGCAGGCTCGGCCGGCCCGCCGAGGCCCTGGCGCTCTACACCGAGCTGGCGGGCGCCCGTTCCCGCGCCCAGGGCGCCACCCACCCCGAGACGCTGCGGGCCCGGCACGGCAGGGGCATCAGCCTGGGCCGGCTCGGCCGGTGGGAAGAGGCGCTGGCCGAGGCCCGCGAGGTGTGGGGCGTGCGCGGCCTGGTGCTCGGCGACGACCACCCCGACACCCTCGTCAGCAGGCGCGAGGTCGCGGTGGCCCTCGGCTGGCTCGGCCACTGGGACGCCGCGCTCCAGGAGTACCGCGAGGTGCGGCAGGCCAGGGAGCGGGTGTTGGGCGCCGGGCACCCGGACGCGCTGGCCAGCCGCAACGACGAGGCCCACTGCCTGGAACAGCTCGGCCGCGCCGGCGAGGCGGTCGAGCTGTACCGCCAGGTGGCCACCCTCAAGGACCGCGGAGCGGCCGAGGGCTGAAGGCGCCCCACGTACGATGGCGACATGTCGTTTCTCCGCCGCCGCAACGCCTCTTCACCCGCTGGGCCAGACTTCGACGTGCTGGCCATGGACCCGGGCGACTGGCCCGGCGTGCTCGGTGCCGGGCTGCTGCCCGCGCCCGACGGGAGCTGTCAGGGCGTCGTGCTCCGGTACGACCTGTTCGGCGGCCGGGGCCCGGCCATGGTCATCGGGAACCTGCCGGAGGGCTCACCGGCGCGCGAGGTGGCCGAGGGGGATGTGCCGTTCGAGGTGCACCAGCTGCTGCTGGCCCTGGAGATGGACGAGGAGGTCACGGCCACCGGAGTCGAGGAGGTGCCCGTGATGCACGAGGGCAGCCTGCTGATCGTGCGCCGGATCACCTGCACGGAGGGCAGGATCTCCTGCGTCCAGTTCGACCGCAGCGACGGCGTGCTGGTCACCATCGCCAGCTGGGACCGGCCCATCACCGACGAGCTGTACCAGCTGCTCAAGCCGCTGCCGGCGGAGATGTTCCAGCGCTGAGCCGGTGCGGCGGCGCGGTCGCGCCGTTCAACGGGCCCCGACCGCCGCGCGCACCGCGCGCCTGGCCACCGACCAGTCCTCGTAGAGGCGGCGCAGCAGCCTCCTGCGCCGCTCGCCGTAGGACAGGCCGCCCGCGGCCCGCTCGGGCTCCCCGGCGAGGGCCGACGCCGGGTGGCGGATGGCCCGTTGCACGGACTCCTCGCACTGGCGGATCTGCCGGGTCAGCACCAGCATGAGGTTCACCAGGAACGCTTCGGGTCCCAGCGGCCCCGCCGCCTTCGCGGTCTGGCTGATCAGGCGCCTGGTCCCCGGCGCGTGCGGCAGCGCCGCCCACAGCGTGGCCAGGTCGTAGCCGGGCAGATACCAGCCCGCCTGCCCCCAGCCGAGCACCACCGGGCCCCCGGGGGAGAGCAGCACGTCGCCGGGCAGCGCCCCGCCGTGGCAGAACTGGCGGGGCGGCTGACCGCGACCCCGGGGGCCCAACGCCCGCAGCAGCGCGCGCAGGTCCGAGGCGTCGCGGTCGGTGAGTAACCCGAGGGCGTGGTATCTGGCCAGCTGCGCCGGGTAGTTGACGGCCTCCGGGAACGTTCCCTCCGGTGGCCGCCAGGTGTTGAGCCTGCACACGGCGGAGACCACCGTGCGCAGCTCGGTGGCGGGCGGTCCCGGGGCGGGAGGGCGGCGCGTCGCCGTCCGCCCCGCCACCTGCTCGGTGACCAGCACGCAGCCGTACGGGTCGTCCGCGATCAGCCGCGGCACCCGCACCGGCGGCCGGTGCCGGACGAAGCCGCGGTGAGCCGCTATCTCCCGCCGCAGCGTCTCGGCGCCCGGACCCGCCGCCTCCGGCAGGCACTTGGCCACCACCGCGCGCCGCCCCGTCGTCCCGGCCAGGACCACCGCCTCCGCCCCGTCCCGCAGCAGCTGAACGGGGGTGAACTCCGGGCAGATGCCGTGCACGGACGCCAGCGCGGCGCGCAGCCGTTCCCCTCGTTCGCCGGAGAGGTCCAGCCGGCCCGCCGGGGGCAGGGTCGCGCGCCGGCCGCGGGCGGGCTCGTCCACGGCGGCGCCCTGCGGGCCGCCCGGCCGGTGACGCTGCCGGGGGATCACGGGGGAGGGTGCTGAATACATGAGCGGGCATGGTCCCTTCGTGTGCCGGAAGGTTCACGGCGCCACCGGACCCGGATCGCCCGTCGGCACCCTGGGGAAGTGCCGCGGACGCTCCGGTCCGGGGTAGCGCGGTGTCTACACCACTCCCTGCCACGGGTGGCACACCATGTGGCGAGCCCTGGCGAACCATGGCGAATCCCCCAGAGGGCGTTGCGCGGCGGTTACTGTCAACCAAGCCGAGATTCTGGGGGCTTGATGTGAGCAGACGACCCAACACCCGACTCGCGGACCTGTTCCGGCTGACGGGGTGGTCGAAGGGCGAGCTGGCCAGGCTGGTGAACCGCCAGGCCGCCGCCCAGGGCCAACCGCAGCTGGCGACGGACACCTCGCGGGTGCGGCGGTGGATCGACATGGGGGAGACCCCGCGCGATCCGGTGCCCGAGGTGCTGGCGACGCTGTTCACCGAGCGGCTCGGCCGTGTCGTGACCACCGAGGACCTCGGGTTGCGCCGGCCAGGGGAGGCGGGGAAGCGGCCGTCCCTTCACGGACTGCCGTGGGCACCCAGGCGGACTGCCTCGGTCCTCACCGAATTCACGGGAATGGACCTCATGCTCAACCGACGCGGCATGGTGGGCGCGGGCGCCGCGCTCGCCGCAGGCTCCGCACTCAGCGACGCCATGCACGACTGGCTCCTGGCCGCCCCGGCCCCGGACGCCGGCCCCCACGACAACCCGACCTCGCCCGGCGACCTCGCCGGGCTCGACCGCTACGAGGCCGCTCCGATCGGCTCGGAGGAGATCACGGCCCTCGAACACTCGGTGGAGATCTTCCGCGCCTGGGACGCCTCCCGCGGCGGCGGGCTCCAGCGCAAGGCCGTCGTCGGCCAGCTCAACGAGGTGGGCGGCATGCTCTCCTACCGCCACCCGCCCCACCTCCAGCGCCGGCTGTGGGGGGTGGCGGCCAACCTCGCGGTGCTGGCCGGCTGGATGTCCCACGACGTGGGCATGGAGCCCACGGCGCAGAAGTACTTCGTGATCGCCGCGCACGCCGCCCGGGAGGGCGGCGACCGGCCGCGCGCGGGCGAGGCGCTGTCCCGCGCGGCGCGCCAGATGGTGCACCTGGGGCGGCCCGACGACGCCATGGACCTGATGCAGCTGGCCCGTTCCGGCATGGGCGACGAGTCCCTGCCGCGTACCCGGGCGATGCTGTGCACCATCGAGGCGTGGGCCCTGGCCGCCAAGGGCCAGGGACAGGCGATGCGGCGCATGCTGGGCGAGGCCGAGGACCTGTTCGTCTCCGACCGGGGCAGGGTGCCGCCGCCCAGCTGGATGCAGATGTTCGACGAGGCGGACCTCTACGGGATGGAGGCGCTGGCCTACCGGACCCTGGCCGAGCACGAGCCGGCCGCCGCGGGCACCGCGGAACGGCACGCCAGGCAGGCGCTGTCGCTGCGGGTGGGGGAGCGGCGGCGTTCGAGGATCTTCGACCAGATCACCCTGGCCTCGGCGTTCTTCATCTCGGACGACCCCGACCAGGCCGACCGCTACGCCCGCCTGGCGCTGGCGGCCATAGGGGAGAACTCCTCGCACAGGACCTGGGACCGGCTGCGCGAGATGTACCGGCTGACCGGGCAGTACGCGGGGTCCCCGGGCATCGCCGACCTGCGCGAGGAGATCGCGGAGGCCATGCCGGAGCCCTCGCGCGGCGGGGCGCCCCTGGGCGTCCCCCGGTCCGTCTGAGCTCCGCCCGAGTTCCGCCCGAGCTCCGGCGGCGTCCGGCGCCGGGCGGCGGTCCGCGCCCGGCGGCGGTCCTAGGGGGCCTAGGGGGCCTAGGGCCGGACCCGCGCCACGAGCACGCAGGCGTCGTCCGCCCGCCCCGTCTCGCCGCACTCCTCGACCACCACGCGCAGGCACTCGCGGGCGCTGGTGGCGGCGGCGAGCCGGGGCGCCAGGCCGATCAGCCGCACATCGCCGCTGTGCCCCGTCCTGCCGTCGGGGGGGATGTCCGAAAACAGACCATCCGTGTGGAGCACCAGCACATCGCCCGGCTCCAACCGGTCGGTCCGTTCCTCGTACCCGGCGTCCGTGACGGCGCCGAGCAGCGGGCCCGCAGGGCGGGGCAGCGCCCACCCGGCGCCGCCACGGCACAGCAGCGGCGCGGGGTGCCCGGCCTGGGCCCAGGTCAGCAGGCGGCCGGCCGGCTCGTACCGGCAGCACAGGACGCTGACCAGCACCGGGTGCACGCCGCCGTCGAGCAGCTGGTTCAGGTGGGAGAGCAACGCGCCGGGCCCGGCGCCGGTCAGCGCGATGCCGCGGATCGCGCCGAGCGCGGTGGCCGTGCCCGCGGTGGCGGCCGGACCCCGCCCCGACAGGTCCCCGACGCTCAGCACGGCGGCGGCGTCCGGCAGTTCGAGCGCGTCGTACCACTTGCCGCTCATCGGCGTCCCGGCGCGGGCGGGCAGGAAACGCGCCGCCAGCTCCAGCGTGGCGGGCCGCCCGTCGGGCCGTCCCGCCTCCGGGGAGCCGAGCCAGGGAGCCAGCGGGGAGTCCTCCAGCTCGATGGCGAGCCCCCCTCCGGCCCCGGCCCGCCTCCGC
>NZ_LAVK01000101.1 GCF_001083795.1 Streptomyces sp. SBT349 | reverse complement strand
CAGGTGTGGCGAGGGTGGGGGCGGCGTACGCGGAGGGGACGAGGGTGCGCAGCCGGTCGGCGACCGTCGTGCGCAGCGTAGCCAGGCCCGAGGCGTCAACCCCGACGTGTGGGTACACGGGACTCCCAGAGGCAGAGCTTCCAACACGTGCAGTGGCGGATCCGTCACATGCGTCTGAGGAGGATAACGCTTCGTGCAGAGGACGCTACGCCTAGTTGCGGAAATCGCCGATTAGGTTTGAAGAGTTACGGGTTGTGTTCATCGCGCCACGCAAACGCTACGGGGTTGCTGATCAGATGGTGATCTCATCTGCGCACACTTTGACCGAGTTTGATCGGTGGGGGTGTCTGGGCAGGGGGTGCCGCGGTTATCGGCGGCGGCGCTGGAGGGCGACGGCCGCAACGGCCCCACCAGCGACGGCGCCCGCGCCGGCCGCCGCGGGCACGCCGATCCTGACCGCCTTGCGGCCCGTGCGGTAGTCGCGCAGCCGCCAGCCCATTTCCCTGGCGTGGGCCCGCAGCCTGCGGTCGGGATTGATCGCGTAGGGATAACCGACAAGCGAGAGCAGCGGGATGTCGTTGGCCGAGTCGCTGTAGGCGGCGCAGCGCTCCAGGTCCAGGTCCTCGGCCCCGGCCAGCGCCTCGACGGCCACGGCCTTGGCCGGGCCGTGCAGGGGTTCGCCGACCAGCCTGCCGGTGTAGACGCCGCCCACCGACTCCGCGACCGTGCCCAGGGCGCCGGTGAGTCCGAGGCGGCGCGCGATGATCGCGGCCGTCTCGACGGGGGCCGCGGTGACGAGCCAGACGCGCTGGCCCGCGTCCAGGTGGGCCTGGGCGAGTGCCCTGGTGCCCGGCCAGATCCGGCCGGCCATGTACTCGTCGTAGATCTCCTCGCCGATCTCCGTGAGCTCGGCGACCCGGTGGCCGCGCACGATCGACAGCGCGCTGTCCCTGGCGTCCTCCATGTGACCGGCGTTCTCCGCGCCCGCCAGCCGGAAGTACGCCTGCTGCCAGGCGAACTTGAGCAGTTCGCGCTTCTGGAAGAACTTCCGCTTGTACAGGCCGCGGCCCAGGTGGAAGATCGCGGCGCCCTGCATCACGGTGTTGTCCAGGTCGAAGAACGCGGCCGCCTTCGAGTCGCCCCTGGCGGGGAACTCCGGCTCGGACACGGTCTGGATGGCCGCCTCGGCCGCGGCCTCGCCCGCGAGTCTGCTTCGCTCGGTCACCGCGCGTCGACGCGAGGTCAGCCAGGCCAGCCGGGGCCTGGCCACGGGCGATTCGGGCTCGGGGGAACGCCCGGAAGAACGTTCGGAGGATCGAGACCTGGCCATGCCCAGAGCATAGCCAGTGCCGGGCGGGATCCCGGTTGCGCGGGCGTGACCCGGGGGTTGCGACCCGGGGCACAATGGGCGGCATGACTCCGTTGCTCCACCCGCGCGGCAGGGACCGCGATCGCCTGGTGACGCTGATCGGCAAGCCGGGCTGCCATCTGTGCGACGACGCCCGCGAGGTGGTCGCGGCGGTGTGTGCCGAGGTGGGCGCCGTGTGGGAGGAGAAGGACATCACCCGCGACGAGGAGCTGCACCGGCGTTACTGGGAGCAGATCCCGGTCGTGCTGGTGGACGGCGCGCAGCACGACTTCTGGCGGGTGGACGCGGGGCGCCTCAAGCGGGCGTTGGGAGCTTGACCCGTCGTGGATTACGATACGAGGTCGTTTTTTCCGCGCGAGGGTGCATACGTGAGGAGCGTGACCGGGTGTCCTTGTTGTTGCATGTGGCACCGGTCACTTTGGGCGGACAAAACGGACACCATCTTTGTGCACGCGTTCACAAAGACATAGCCTGGGCACGACGGAGCGGTCCCGGCGTATGCGCCGCGCACAGCCGACCTCCGCTTGGCCCGAACGGCAGGAGCACCGTGGCAACTGGCCGAAACCACCGACCGGCGACCCGTAGCCGGGGGATCCCCGAGGCGACCGTCGCCCGGCTTCCGTTGTATCTGCGGGCGCTGACCGTGCTCTCCGAGCGCTCGGTGCCCACGGTCTCCTCCGAGGAGCTCGCCGGCGCGGCCGGGGTCAACTCGGCGAAGCTGCGCAAGGACTTCTCCTATCTCGGCAGCTACGGCACCCGCGGCGTCGGGTACGACGTCGAGTATCTCGTGTACCAGATCTCGCGCGAACTCGGGCTCACCCAGGACTGGCCCGTGGTGATCGTCGGCATCGGAAACCTGGGCGCCGCCCTCGCCAACTACGGCGGATTCGCCTCCCGCGGCTTCCGGGTGGCCGCCCTCATCGACGCGGACGCCTCGATGACCGGCACGCAGGTCGCGGGCATCTCCGTGCAGCACGTGGACGACCTGGAGACGATCATCCGCACCAACGGGGTCTCCATCGGCGTCATCACCACCCCGGGCAGCGCCGCGCAGCAGGTCTGCGACCGGCTGGTCGGCGCCGGGATCACCTCCATCCTCAACTTCGCGCCCACCGTGCTCTCCGTGCCCGAGGGCGTGGACGTGCGCAAGGTGGACCTGTCGATCGAGCTCCAGATCCTCGCCTTCCACGAGCAGCGCAAGGCCACCGACGAGCTCGCGAGGAACGGCGCCGCCGGGCAGGCCGAGGAGGAGCCGGGTGACCAGGGCCCCGAGGGTGACATCCCGGCGGTGATGCCCGCATGACCCTGCTCGTGGTCGGACTCAGCCACCGCAGCGCGCCCGTCTCCCTGCTGGAGCGCGCCGCGCTCGCGCCCGATGTCCGCGGCACGCTGCTGCGGGAGGTGCTGGACGGGGCGAGCCCCGTCGTCGACGGGGCGGCGGTGGCCGAGGCCGCGGTGCTCTCCACGTGCAACCGGATCGAGCTCTACGCCGAGGTGGACCGTTTCCACGCGGGCGTCTCCGAGCTCTCCGGGCTGCTGGCCCGGCACAGCGGCGTGGGCCTGGACGAGCTCAAGCCGTATCTCTACGCGCACCACGAGGACCGGGCCGTCCGCCACCTGTTCTCCGTCGCCTGCGGCCTGGACTCGATGGTGGTGGGCGAGGGGCAGATCCTCGGCCAGATCAAGGCGGCGCTGGCCCACGCCCAGGACGAGCACGCCGCGGGCCGCCTGCTGAACGAGCTGTTCCAGCAGGCCCTGCGCGTCGGCAAGCGAGCGCACAGCGAGACCGGGATCGACCGGGCCGGGCAGTCGCTCGTCACGTTCGGCCTGGAGCAGCTCGCCGGGAGGAACGAGGTCGGCGGCTGGCTGCGCGGCCGGCGGGCCCTGGTGATCGGCGCGGGCTCGATGTCCTCGCTGGCCGCCGCCACGCTGGCCCGCACCGGCGTCGCCGAACTGGTGATCGCCAACCGGACGCTGGAGCGTGCCGAGCGGCTGGCCGCCGGGCTCGCCGAGGAGGGCCCGCGGGCCAGGGCCGTTCCGATCAACGCGATCTCCATCGCCGCCGAGCTGGCCCTGGCCGACGTCGTGGTCTCCTGCACCGGCGCCACCGGGCTCGTGCTCACGGCCGACGCCGTCTCCTCCGCCCTGC
The DNA here is from genome assembly GCF_001083795.1 of Streptomyces sp. SBT349. GTDB lineage: Bacteria > Actinomycetota > Actinomycetes > Streptomycetales > Streptomycetaceae > Streptomyces. The sequence continues at coordinate 18,502 of NZ_LAVK01000101.1, read as the reverse complement.
GGGAGCGCCACAGGCTCCGCGGCGCGGGCGACCCGCTGGCCGTCCTCGACCTCGCCATGCCGCGCGACGTGGACTCCGCCGTGCACGCCCTGCCCGGGGTCAGGCTCACCGACATCGAATCCCTGGCCGTCGCCTCGGCCGACGCCCCGATGGCCGCCGACGTGGACGCGGTGCGCCGGATCGTCGCCGAGGAGGCGGCGGCCCTGGGCGCCGCCCGCCGGGCCGCCCACATCACCCCCACCGTCGTCGCGCTGCGGGACATGGCGTCCGACGTGGTCGCCGCCGAACTGGCCCGGCTGCACGGGCGGCTGCCCGACCTCGACGACAAGGAGCGGGCCGAGATCACCAGGACCGTGCGCCGGGTCGTCGACAAGCTGCTGCACGCGCCGACCGTGCGCGTCAAGGAGCTGGCGGGCGAGCCGGGCGGCGACCACTACGCTGCCGCCCTGCGTCAGCTTTTCGACCTCGACCCGCGGACGGTCTCCGCCGTCCGCGATTCCGAACAGGAGCGGTCATGAATGCCCTGCGGCTCGGTACGCGGCGCAGCCGGCTCGCCATGGCGCAGTCCGGCGGCGTAGCCGAGCAGGTCACCCGGCTGACCGGGCTCCCGGTCGAGCTGGTGGAGATCACCACCTACGGGGACGTCTCCCGCGAGGCGCTGGCGCGGATCGGCGGCACCGGCGTGTTCGCCACCGCCCTGCGTGAGGCGCTGCTCGCCGGCGAGATCGACTTCGCCGTGCACTCGCTCAAGGACCTGCCCACCACCCAGCCACCCGAGCTGGCGCTGGCCGCCGTGCCCCGGCGGGCCGACGCCAGGGACGCGCTGGTCGCCCGCGACGGGCTGGCGTTCGACCAGCTCGCCGCCTCCGGCCGGCGGCCCAGGATCGGCACCGGGTCACCCCGGAGAGCGGCCCAGCTGAACGCGTGGGCCAGAGCGCTCGGTTGCGAGATCGAAACGGTTGCGATCAGAGGGAATGTCGACACCCGGATCGGGTACGTCCGCGACGGAGAGCTCGACGCCGTCGTGCTCGCCGCCGCCGGGCTGCAACGCATCGGCCGGGCCGAGGAGGTCACCGACCTGCTTCCCCCGGACATCGTCCTGCCCGCCCCCGGCCAGGGGGCGCTGGCGGTCGAGTGCGCCGCGTCGAACGCGGCACTCACCGCCCGGCTCGGAGAGCTCGACGACCCGCACACCCGGGTCGCCGTGACCGCCGAGCGCAGTCTGCTCGCCGCCTTGGAGGCCGGTTGCAGCGCCCCGGTGGGCGCGTACGCCGACCTGCTGGAAGACGGGCAGACCGTCACCGAAATGCGCCTGCGCGGCGCCGTCGGCACCATCGACGGGTCCGCACTGGTGCAGCTGTCCACCACCGGCCCCGTACCGGGGACCGCCGACGAGGCGGCGGCCATGGGCCGCGAGCTCGCCGATGAGATGCTCGCCAAGGGCGCGGCCGGTCTAATGGGGGAGCGAGCACATTGAGCCCCACCACCACACACCCCACGCCCGCCGCACGCGCCCAGCCGTCCGGCACCTCCTACGGACACGTCACCTTCCTCGGGGCGGGACCCGGTGACCCGGGTCTGCTGACGTTGCGCGCCGTCGACGTGCTGGCGCAGGCCGATGTGCTCATCGCCGACCCCGAGGCGTACGACGTGGTGAGCGGTCACATCAGACCGGGCACCGACACCCCGCTCCAGCGCGGGGGCGAGGCGTCCGCCGCGTCCGGGGCGGCCCCTGAGCGGGGCGGCCCCGCCACGCCCGACGACATCGCCGATCTTGTCATGCGGGCCGCGCGCCGCGGCAAGCGGGTGGTCCGTGCGGTCGCGGGCGACCCCGGCATGGACACCGACACCACCACCGACATGCTGGCGCTGGCCGCCGAGGGCATCACGTTCGAGGTCGTGCCCGGCATCGCCCACGCGGTGGGCGTGGCCGCCTACGCGGGGGTGCCGTTGCGCGACCCCGAGGGCGGCGACGTGCGCTTCGTCAACGGGCCGACCGCCGACGACCGGTGCTGGACCGAGGTCGGCGCGAGCGACGCGACGGTCGTGGTCTCCACCACGCTGGAGGCGGTCGCCGTCACGGCGGGCCGCCTGATCGCCGCGGGCCGCAAGCCGGACACGCCCCTGTCGGTTACCGTCGCGGGCACCACCACCAGGCAGCGCACCTGGACGGCGACGCTGGGCACCGTCGAACGGACCCTGAAGTCCGCCAAGGTGCTGCCCACCGGCGAGGGCGACCGGCCCGTGATAGCCGTTGTCGGCGAACGCAGCGCGCCCGCCCAGCGCGAGCAGCTGGCCTGGTTCGAGTCCAAGCCGCTGTTCGGCTGGAAGGTGCTGGTGCCCAGGACCAAGGAGCAGGCGGCGTCCCTCTCGGAGCAGCTGCGCTCCTACGGCGCGGTGCCCAGCGAGGTGCCGACCATCGCCGTGGAGCCGCCGCGCACCCCGCAGCAGATGGACCGCGCGGTCAAGGGCCTGGTGACCGGGCGGTACGAGTGGATCGCGTTCACCTCGGTCAACGCGGTCCGCGCCATCAGGGAGAAGTTCGAGGAGTACGGCCTGGACGCGCGGGCGTTCGCCGGGATCAAGGTCGCGGCGGTGGGCGAGCAGACGGCCCGCGCCCTGCTGAGGTTCGGCGTCCGCCCCGACCTGGTGCCGAGCGGCGAGCAGTCGGCCGCCGGCCTGCTGGAGGACTGGCCGCCCTACGACCCGGTCTTCGATCCGATCGACCGGGTCTTCCTTCCCCGGGCGGACATCGCGACCGAGACGCTGGTGGCCGGCCTCGTCGAGCTGGGCTGGGAGGTGGACGACGTGACCGCCTACCGGACGGTGCGCGCCTCGCCGCCGCCCGCCACCACCCGCGAGGCGATCAAGGGCGGCGGCTTCGACGCCGTGCTGTTCACCTCCTCCTCCACCGTGCGGAATCTGGTGGGCATCGCGGGCAAGCCGCACAACGTGACGGTGATCGCCTGCATCGGTCCCGCCACCGCGCGGACGGCGGAGGAGCACGGGCTGCGCGTCGACGTCATGGCGCCCGAGCCCTCGGTGCACAAGCTGGCCGAGGCGCTGGCACAGTTCGGGGCGGAGCGGCGGGCGGCGGCGCTCGGCGCGGGAGAGGCGCTGAAGCGGCCGAGCGAGAAGCGGCCGCAGCGCAGGAGGGCGCGGACGCCGTGATCGAGCGAGCGGGGAGCTTCCCCACGGTGCGGCCCCGGAGGCTGCGCACCACACCGGCCATGCGGCGCATGGTGGCCGAGCACCGGGTGCACCCGGCGGACCTGATCCTGCCCGCGTTCGTGCGGGAGGGCGTCGGCGAGCCGGTGCCCATCGCCACGATGCCCGGCGTCGTGCAGCACTCGCTCGACTCGCTGCGCAAGGCCGCCGGGGAGGCGGCCGAGGCCGGGGTCGCCGGGATCATGCTGTTCGGCGTGCCGGAGGAGGAGAAGAAGGACGCCGTCGGCTCGCCCGGCACCGACCCGGACGGGATCCTCCAGCGCGGGCTGCGGGCGGTCCGCGCCGAGACGGGGGACGCGCTGGTGGTGATGAGCGACCTGTGCCTGGACGAGGTCACCGACCACGGGCACTGCGGCGTGCTGGACGCGCGCGGTGAGGTGGACAACGACGCGACCCTGGCGCGGTACGCCGAGATGGCCCTCGTGCAGGCCGAGGCGGGGGCCCAGGTGCTGGGTCCCAGCGGCATGATGGACGGCCAGGTCGGGCATGTGCGGGCGGCGCTGGACGCGGCGGGGCACCGGGACGTGTCGCTGCTGGCGTACACGGTGAAGTACGCGTCGGCGTTCTACGGCCCGTTCCGCGAGGCGGTCAACTCCTCGCTGACCGGCGACCGCAAGGCGTACCAGCAGGACCCGCCCAACGCCAGGGAGGCGCTGCGGGAGCTGGCGCTCGACCTGGCCGAGGGCGCCGACCTGGTGATGGTGAAGCCGGGACTGCCCTATCTGGACATCCTCCGGCAGATCGCGGACGCCTCGCCGGTGCCGGTGGCGGCGTACCAGATCTCCGGCGAGTACGCGATGGTCGAGGCCGCCGCCGAGCGCGGCTGGCTGGACCGGGAGCGGGCGATCGAGGAGACGCTGACCTCGTTCAAGCGGGCCGGCGCGGACCTCGTCCTGACGTACTGGGCCACCGAGTTCGCGCGGCGGTGGGGGCGGGACGGCCGCTGACCCCGGGGCGTTCCCCGGCGCCGTCGGTGCCGGGGTCCCTCGCGTGGGCGATGGGGGTCCTCGTCCGCCCGGCCGGTGGCGCCGTCATCATGGAGGTGCCGCGCGGAAGCCGACGGCCGACGAGGAACGCAGGAGGCACATGTGACCAGCAGGCCCACCGCCGTCATCACGGGGGCGAGCAGCGGAATCGGCGAGGCCACCGCGAAACGGCTCGCCGAGGCCGGGTACCGGGTGGTGATCACCGCCCGCAGGGAGTCCCGGCTGGCGGAGCTCGCCGCGGACCTCGGCACGGCCGGGCACGAGGTGGTCCCGCACGCGTTCGACATCACCGACCCGGCCGCGGTGGACGCGTTCGCCGCCGGTCTGGACCGCTGCGACGTCCTCATCAACAACGCGGGCGGCGCGATCGGCATGGAGACGGTCGCCGAGGCGAACCCGGCCGACTGGCGGACCATGTTCGAGTCGAACGTGATCGGCACGCTCCAGATGACGCAGGCGCTGCTTCCGAAGCTGATCGACTCGGGGAACGGGACCGTGCTGGTGGTCTCCTCCACGGCCGGGCACGGCACCTACGAGGGCGGCGGCGGCTACGTGGCCGCCAAGCACGGCTCGCACGCGCTGGCGCAGACGCTGCGCCTGGAGATCGTCGGCGAGCCGGTCCGGGTCATCGAGATCGCGCCGGGGATGGTGCACACCGACGAGTTCGCGCTCACCCGCTTCCGGGGCGACGCGGCGAAGGCGGCCAAGGTCTACGAGGGTGTCGACGAGCCGCTGACCGCGGACGACATCGCGCAGACCATCGTCTGGACGGTCACCCGCCCCGCGCACGTCAACGTGGACTTGCTGGTGATCAGGCCGCGCGCCCAGGCGTCCAACTACAAGGTGCACCGCAGGCGGTGAGCGAAGCGCTCCCGCGGACGCTGCGGTACGGCTCCCCCGAGGAGGCGGGCCTCGACCCGGCGCGGGTGGCACGGATCGTGCCCGCGGCCGAGACGTTCCTCACCGGGCAGGACGCCGCCTACCCGGGGTTCGTGCTGCTCGCGGCGCGGAACGGGGTGATCGTGGAGCACGCGGCGCGCGGCTGGGCCGTGGCGCACGCCGTCGCGCCGGGGGCGCGCGACGGGCGCCCCGTTCCGCTGCCGGCGGCCGAGCGGACCCCGATGGCGCGGGACACGGTGTTCGACGTGGCGTCGCTGACCAAGCTGTTCACCGCCGTCGTGGTGGTGGCCCTGGCCGAGCGCGGCGTGCTCGACCTGGACGCGCCGGTGACCCGTCACCTGCCGGGCTTCCCGCCGCTCACGCCGCGGCGGCTGCTCGCCCACACCGCCGGGCTGCCGCCCGAGGCCGACCTCGGTGGCCTGCCCGACCGGGCGGCGCGGCTCGCCGCGGTCACCGCGCTCGCCGCCGGGACGCCCGGAGCGGCGGGCGCCCCGGAACCACCGGTCCACCGGTACTCCGACGTGGGGCTGATCGCGCTCGGCGCGGCGGCCGAGGAGGCGGCGGGCCGCCCGCTGGACGCGCTGGTCGCCGAGTTGGTCACCGGGCCGCTCGCGCTGAACGACACGGGCTACCGGCCGCCGCCCGAGCGGCTGGGGCGGATCGCGGCCACCGAGTACCAGCCCTGGACGGGCCGCGGCGTGGTGCGCGGCACCGTCCACGACGAGACGGCGTACCACCTGGGCGGCGTCGCCGGGCACGCCGGGATCTTCTCCACCGCCCACGACCTGGCGGTGCTCGCACAGGCGCTGCTGAACGGCGGCCGGTACGGCGGCACGCGGCTGCTGGGCGCGGACGCGGTGGGGGAGATGCTGACCGACCACAACGCGGGCCTCGGCCGGGCGGCGGCGCGGGGCCTGGGCTGGCAGCTCGACCAGCCGGACTGGATGGGCGAGTTGGCCTCGCCCACGGCGTTCGGCCACACCGGCTTCACCGGCACCGGCCTGGTCGCCGACCCCGCCACCGGGGTCCTGCTGGTGCTGCTGACCAACCGCGTCCACCCGACGCGCGACCGCGGCGCGGGGCACGCCTGGCGCCGCGCGCCGGCGCGCGAGCTGGCGCGGGCGGTCACCGGGGCCCCCGGTCATTCCGGGTGCGAGGACCCGCCCCGCCGGTGAAAGAATGGCGGAACCGGCCGTCATCAGAAGGAAGTGCGGAACAGTGGCTCAGACCAGCCAGGAGACCGACTGGGTCTCCCGACTCGCCGACGAGGTCATCGCCGAGGCGGAGCGCCGCGCCCCGGGCAAACCGGTCGTCTGCGCCTCGGGCCTCAGCCCCTCCGGGCCGATCCACCTGGGCAACCTGCGTGAGGTCATGGTCCCGCACCTGGTCGCCGACGAGATCAAGCGGCGGGGGATCCCCTGCACGCACATCCTGTCGTGGGACGACTACGACCGTTTCCGCAAGGTTCCGGCCGGGGTGGACGCGTCGTGGAGCGAGCACATCGGCAAGCCGCTGACGTCCGTTCCCGCGCCGCCCGGCAGCCCGCACGCGACCTGGGCCGAGCACTTCAAGGCGCCGATGACCGCGGCGCTCGCCGCGCTCGGCATCGAGGTCGACGCCATCAGCCAGACCGAGAAGTACACCTCGGGCGCCTACCGCGACCAGATCCTCTTCGCCATGCGGGAACGGCGCCGGATCGACGCGGTGCTGGAGCGGTACCGCACCAAGCAGGCCCAGCAGGGCCCGGAGCCCGAGACGGGGGACGAGGCGGAGCGCGCGGCCGTCGAGGGCTCGGGCGCGGCCGCCGAGGACGACGGCGGCGAGGGCGGCGCCGGGTACTACCCGTACAAGCCGTACTGCGGCGTCTGCGAGCGCGACCTGACCACGGTCGTCGCCTACGACGACGAGACCACCGAGCTGCGGTACACGTGCGTGTGCGGCCACGAGGAGACCGTGAAGCTCTCCGAGTACGACCGCGGCAAGCTGGTCTGGAAGGTCGACTGGCCGATGCGCTGGGCGTACGAGGGCGTGGTCTTCGAGCCCTCGGGCGTGGACCACCACTCGCCGGGGTCGTCCTGGGTCGTGGGCGGGCAGCTGGTCTCGGAGATCTTCGGGGGGAAGCGCCCGATCGGCCCGATGTACGCGTTCGTCGGCATCACCGGCATGTCGAAGATGTCGAGCTCCAAGGGCGGGGTGCCGATCCCGGCCGAGGCCCTGGAGATCATGGAGGCGCCGGTCCTGCGCTGGCTGTACGCCAGGCGGCGGCCGAACCAGGCGTTCAAGGTCGCCTTCGACGGCGAGCTCCTGCGCACCTACGACGAGTGGGACGCGCTGGGCCGCAAGGTCGCCGACGGCTCGGCGCAGGCGGGGGACGCCGCCGCGCACAGCCGCGCGGTGCGCACCGCCTCGGGCGAACTGCCGCTGACGCCCAGGCCGTTGCCCTACCGGATGCTGGCCTCGGTCCTGGACATCACCACCGGGGACGAGGAGCAGACGCTGCGGATCCTCAGCGACCTGGACCCGCAGCGGCCGATCCGCTCGCTGGACGAGACCAGGCCGCGCCTGGACCGGGCGGCGGACTGGGTGGCGACGCAGATGCCGCAGGAGCAGCGCACGCGGGTGCGTGAGGAGCCGGACACGGAGGCGCTGGCCTCGCTGGACGAGGAGCGGCGCCAGTCGCTGCGGCTGCTGATGGACGGGCTCGGGGACCACTGGTCGCTCGACGGGCTGACGTCGCTGGTCTACGGGGTGCCCAAGATGCGGGCCGGGCTGGCCCTGGACGCCAAGCCGACTCCTGAGCTCAAGGCGGCCCAGCGTGACTTCTTCGCGCTTCTGTACCGGCTGCTGGTGGGCCGCGACACGGGCCCGAGGCTGCCGACGCTGCTGCTGGCGGTGGGCGCCGACCGGGTGCGGAAGCTGCTGGGCGGCTGAGGCGGGCTGGTCTGGTCTGGGCTGGTCTTGGGCGGGGCCCGGGGTCAGCCGCCGATGCCCATCTCGCCGTTGTAGCGCTCCCGGAAGCCCCGGGTGAACTCGCGCAGGTACTGCTCGCTCAGCAGGGATCCGTCGGGGTCCGTGGTGCCGTAGCGGTCGTGGAGGAAGCGCGAGAGCTGGCGGGCGTTGGGGTGCTCGTGGTTCTCCTCTATGTACCGGCGGTAGCCCGGGTAGTACGCGTCGCCGGGGGAGACGCCGTCGGAGAGTTCGTGCTGCGCGGGCTCCTCCGGGGGCGGCTCGACCAGGAGTTGCTGCTGCGGGGCGGGGTAGCCGTTGGCCGGGGCGCTGCCGAGGGAGCGGCGGCGCCCGGGGCTGACGGGCACGGTCACCTGCGGGGAGGTCTCGGCCCAGGGCTCCTCCTGCCGCTCCACGGGCTCGGGCCGCGGCATCTGCTGCTGCGGAACGGGCTGTGCGGGCGCCCGCTGCTCGGCCGCGGACCAGGCGGGCTGCTCCCGCGGCCCGGGGAGCGGCTCGTGCGCGGCGGGCTCGTGCCGTTGCTCCGGCTCCGGCTGCGTCTCCGGCTGCTGCTCCGGCTCGGGTTCCGGCTCGGGTTCCGGCTCGGGACCCGGGCGCGCGGTCAGCGCCGGGCCCCCCGCGAGCGCGGGCGGCAGCCGGGCCGCGGCCAGGCCCGCGGGCGCGGTGTCGCGGAGGGGGACGCCGTAGCGGGCGAGTTTCAGCGGCATCCTGGCCTCGACCGGCGCGCGGCGCCGCCACGCGCGCCCGTAGTCGGCGCGCAGCCTGGCCTGGTAGACGAGGCGGTCGCGCTCCATGCCGATGACCTCCTCGTAGGAGCGCAGCTCCCACAGCTTCATCCGCCGCCACAGCTTGAAGGTGGGGATGGGGGAGAGGAACCAGCGCCACATCCGCACCCCCTCCATGTGCTTGTCCGCCGTGATGTCGGCGACCCGGCCGATCGCGTGCCGGGCGGCCTCCACGGTGATGACGAAGAGGACGGGGATGATGCCGTGCATGGCGACGGCCAGCGGATCGCCCCACGCGGAGGCGCCGTTGAACGCGATGGTCGCCGCAGTCAGCATCCAGGCGCACTGGCGCAGCAGGGGGAACGGGATGCGCAGCCAGGTCAGCAGCAGGTCGAGGGCGAGGAGGACGACGATGCCCGCGTCGATGCCGATGGGGAAGAACGGGGAGAACGCGCCGAAGTCCTTGCGTTCGGCCAGGTCCCGCACGGCGGCGTAGGAGCCGACGAAGCCGATGGCGGCGATGACGACGGCGCCGGCGAGGATGATGCCGACGAGTATGCGGTGTGAGCGTGTGAGTTTGATCGCGGACACCCGCGGTCCCTCCCGGACTCGACTGCAAAGGCTCTCGCGCGCCTAAGACTCGCACACCTGTCGGGTCATGTACGCGCTGAGCCCCGATCCGGGGCGGGGTGAGGGGCCCTCAGGAGTCGCCCTCGGGAGACCCGTCGGCTCACTCGCCGCCGGTGGTGCTGGCGGGCGGGTCGCCCTCCGCTCCCTGGTCCTCCCCCTGCTCCTGGCCTTCCGCCCCGGCCTCCGCCGAGGACTCCACCGCCTGGAGGACCTGGCGGGCCGTCGCCTCCGCGGTCTCCTTCACGGAGTCGGCGCCCGGCATGTCGTCGCCCTCGAACCCGGCGCCCGAGTAGTCGAGCGTGATGACGACGTTGTCGGTCTGGACGACCACCCGGTGCTGGCGGTAGTCCTGCTCGCCCTCCTCCTCGGACTCCACGGTCGTGGTGTAGCCGAGGGTGACGGCCCAGTCGCCGGTGTCGCGCAGGTCGGCGGATTCCACGTCCCGGTTGGCCTCGTCGCCGCTGATCTCCTCGGCCATCTGCCGCACGTACTCGCCGGCGCGCTCGGCGCCGCTGCCGATGGCCACATCGGACTCGAAGCGGCGCAGCGCGACGGTCAGCGAGCGGAACTGGTACGCGTCCAGCCCGCTCCACAGGCAGGCGCCCGAGGTCGTGGTGTCGTTCGAGGTGAGTGTCTCGCCCCCGACCGGGTCGGCCTCGGGCACGGCCTCGCCGACCGTGTCCTCGCCGAGCACGGAGCACGGGTCGGGCAGGGCGGAGAACCGCACGGGCTCCGGGGACGGGGCGGTCTCCTCGCGGGCCTCGTCGTCGGAGGTGTCCCCACCGGAGTCGGAGGTGCAGCCGACGACGAGGAGCGCGGGCAGCGCGGCCCAGGTCAGGGCGCGCAGCGCGAGTCGCGAGACGGGCCGCGAGGCATGACGGTCCATGGTTTCTTCGCTCCAGTTACCGGTTATGTTTGCCAGGACACGGTACGCCCCGCGGAGGGCGGGGCAGGGGCAGGCGCGCGCTCAGCCGTCGAAGCCGCCCGCGAGCTGCTGGGCCACGGTCTGGGCCCGTTGCTGCAACTGGCCGCTGTCCAGCTCCTGTTCCGCCAGGGTCGTGGTGACCGAGTACGCGACGGTGACGAGGACGTTCGCATTGCGGAATGCCACGGTCACGTCGCGGCGTTCGCCCGGGCTGGTGCTGGTGAGGCGGTCGTCGACGAAGGCGATGTCGCCGATGCCGTCCAGCGGCCTGGGGGCGAGCGGGTCGTCCGGCGGCGGGGCGGAGCCGTTCACGCCGTCCTGGGCGTCGGCGCCCACCGGGACGCCCGCGTCGGCCGCGCGCTCCTCGAAGTCCAGCTCGGCCTGGTCGTCGTCGCTGACGCCCGGGTCGTAGGAGATGACGCGCTGGAGGTCCACGGAGAGCTCGTGGGTGCCGGTCTCGGCGGCGGTGTGCCACCCGCAGCCCACGCGGCGGCCCGTGTCGTACGTCACCATCGGCTCGCCCGCGTAGGTCTCGTCGTCCCCCCCGGGCAGCAGCTCGCGAAGCGTCTCGCCGCTCACCGCGCCACAGGGCTCGGGCAGTCCCGAGTACCTGCCGGGCTGGGCCGAACTGGCGCCCCCGCCGGGCGGATCGGCCGAGGGGTCGTCGCCGCCGCCCAGGTCGCCGGAGCAGGCGGACAGTCCGCAGACCGCCGCGACAGCCAGAACAAGGCTCCTGGCGGTTGTCCCGAGCCGCACTGCGGTCCCCCTTCGCGTGTGTGCGTGACCTTGCCACGCCGGTCGCCGGGGACCATGTCTACCGCAGGGAGCGGCCGGGAAGGTAGTCGGGCGCCGCGGTGGGCCGCGGCCTCAGGGCCAGACCAGGCAGTAGGGCTGGTGCCCCGCCTCGTGCAGACGGCGGGAGAAGTCCTGCCACTCGTTCAGCAGCTTGTAGACCCCGAACGCGTCGCTCGGCCCGCTGCGGTCGGGGACCGTGGACCAGATGAACGCGGCGGCGCCGACCGTTTCGTCGCCGACCCCGCGCAGCGGGTCCACGACGGTTGTGGGCAATTTCACTACGGCGTAGTCCGGGTGGAGGACGACCAGCTCCAGCGGCGGCACCCGGTGCAGGGGTATCCCCTCGATGCCCGTGAGCACCATGGCGGCCATCGTCTCGGGCTTGATGCGGGTGAACATGCCCTGGCCCAGCTCGTCGCCGCCGAGCTCCTCGGGGCGCATCGACAGCGGCACGCGCGCCGCGGTGGCGCCGTCGGGCGCCCCGAAGTACTTGTAGGTCACGGCCATGCGACCGCCCCGGCCGCGGAGGTCGATCTCCCCGTTCTCCGCCTTGCGGCGGTGCCGTCCCCGCCGGGAACGCGCGCGCGGCGCGGGCTCTGGACCGAGGCCCCCGGTGCCCTCGCCGACTTCGCCACCGCGCTGCATGTCACCACCTGACTACTCGCGACCCCCGCCGCACAACCCGATCATCGTTTCAGACACCTCCCCCGCCAGACGGCTGTGAAACGCCCTGACACCGAGCTGTAAGGGGCCGAATGTCACCATGGACCGCGTGACTCAATCCTATGAAGCCACAGTGTCCCAGACACTCTTCGCCCGCGCCGCCCGCGTCACCCCTGGCGGCGTGAACTCACCGGTGCGGGCCTTCGGCGCCGTGGGCGGCACGCCGCGGTTCATGGCGTCCGGCGCCGGCCCCTACCTGACGGACGCCGACGGCCGGGAGTACGTGGATCTGGTGTGCTCCTGGGGGCCGATGATTCTCGGCCACGCCCACCCCGCCGTGACCGAGGCGGTGCAGGCGGCGGTGGCGCGCGGCACCTCCTTCGGCACGCCCACGCGGGGCGAGGTCGAGCTGGCCGAGGAGATCACCGGCCGCGTGGAGCCCGTGGAGCGGGTGCGGCTGGTGACCTCGGGCACCGAGGCGACCATGTCCGCGATCCGCCTGGCCCGCGGGTTCACCGGGCGCTCCAAGGTGATCAAGTTCGCCGGGTGCTACCACGGCCACGTGGACGCGCTGCTGGCCGCGGCCGGCTCCGGCGTGGCGACGTTCGGCCTCCCCGACACGCCGGGCGTCACCGGCGCGCAGGCGGGCGAGACGGTCGTGCTGCCCTACAACGATCCGGACGCGGTCCGCGCCGCCTTCGCCGCGCACTCCGGCGAGATCGCCTGTGTCATCACCGAGGCGGTGCCGGGCAACATGGGCGTCGTGCCGCCGCGCGAGGGCTTCACGCGGGCGCTGGCCGACCTGTGCGCCGAGCACGGCGCCCTGCTGATCTCCGACGAGGTCATGACCGGCTTCCGCGTCAGCAGGCAGGGCTGGTACGGCGTCGAGGGCGTCGCCCCCGACCTGATCACGTTCGGCAAGGTGATGGGCGGCGGCTTCCCCGCCGCGGCCTTCGGCGGGCGCGCGGATGTCATGGACCGGCTCGCCCCGGCCGGGCCCGTCTACCAGGCGGGCACCCTCGCGGGGAATCCGGTGGCCACCGCGGCGGGCCTGGCGCAGCTGCGGCTGCTCGACGCCGACGCCTACGCCCGGCTCGACGCCACCGCCGCCCAGCTGCGCGGCCTGGTGAGCGCGGCGCTGGCCAAGGAGGGCGTGGCCCACCGGGTCAACGCGGCGGGCAACATGTTCTCCGTCTTCTTCACCGAGGCGGAGGTCACCGACTTCGCGTCGGCGCGGACGCAGGAGACGTTCCGCCACTCGGCGTTCTTCCACGCCATGCTGGACGGCGGCGTCCACCTTCCGCCGTCCGCGTTCGAGACCTGGTTCGTCTCCACGGCGCACGACGAGGCCGCCCTGGAGCGGATCGCCGCCGCGCTGCCGGCCGCGGCGCGGGCCGCCGCCGAGGCGGAGGCCGGTGCGTCGTGAGGCGGAGCGAGAGTTGAGTCGGAGCGAGATAGCGGGCAGGGACATGAGCAGCAGCGAGCGGACCGTCGTACACGTGGTGCGGCACGGCGAGGTGGCCAACCCGGACGGGCTCCTCTACGGCCGGCTGCCCGGCTACCACCTCTCCGACCTCGGCCGGCGCATGGCCGAGCGGGTCGCGGAGCATCTGGCGGGCCACGACATCACCCATGTCGTGGCCTCCCCGCTGGAGCGCGCCGGGGAGACGGCCGAGCCCGTCGCCAAGGTCCACGGCCTGGCCGTGGCGACGGACGAGCGGCTGATCGAGGCGGCCAACGCGTTCGAGGGCAAGTCCTTCGGCGTCGGCGACGGCGCCCTGCGCAAGCCCGCCAACTGGCCGCTGCTGCGCAACCCCTTCCGCCCCTCATGGGGCGAGCCGTATGTCGACCAGGTGGTCCGGATGAACGCCGCGCTGGCCGCCGCCCGCGACGCGGCGCGCGGCCACGAGGCGGTGGCCGTCAGCCACCAGCTGCCCATCTGGGTGCTGCGCAGCTTCTCCGAGCGCCGCAAGCTCTGGCACGACCCGCGCAACCGGCAGTGCACGCTCGCCTCGCTGACGAGCTTCGCATTCGCGGGCGAGGAGCTGGTGTCGATCACGTACACGGAGCCCGTGCTCGACCTGGTCCCGGTCCACCTGCGGGCCGGTGCGAGGCCGGTGAAGGGTGCCAAGGGCTTCGGGGCCTGAGGGCGGGCCCCGGGGCCGGCTCCGGGGCCGGCTCCGGGCGGGTTCCGCCCCGGGGAAGCGCTCCCCGGGGGGGCGGGGAAGATCGTTCCCAGGCGCATGGGAAACTTTTCACATGATCCAGTTCCGGAGCGTCAGCGTCGCCCTGACCGGAGCCCTCGCCGGGGCGCTCGCGCTCACGGCGTGCACCGGCGACCAGGCCGGTCCCTCCGGCGGGGACTCCAACTACGTGCAGGGCACCGGCGAGATCACGCGGGTCGCCACGGCCGACCGCGACGAGGCGCCGGAGCTCGCGGGCGAGACGGTGGACGGGGACACGCTCGCGCTCTCCGACTACCGCGGCCAGGTCGTCGTCCTCAACATCTGGGGATCCTGGTGCCCGCCCTGCATCGCCGAGGCGGACAACTTCGTGCGGGTCGCCGAGGAGACCGCCGGCCAGGATGTCCAGTTCATCGGCATCAACACCAGGGACCGCAGCCGGGAGAACGCGGAGGCGTTCGAGCGCGAGTACGAGGTGCCCTACCCGAGCCTGTACGACCCGGACGGGCGGCTGCTGCTCGAATTCCCCCGTGGCAGCCTCAACCCCCAGGCCATCCCCTCGACGCTGATCATCGACCGCGAGGGACGGATCGCGGCCCGCGCGCTCAAGGCGCTCACGGAGGAGGAACTGCGCGCCGCCCTCGACCCCGTGATCGCCGAGGGGTGAGCCGGCCGTGGGATACAACCAGACCGTCCTGAGCGGAGCGCTGCTGCTGGCCCTGCCGGTGGCCCTCCTCGGCGGTCTCGTGTCGTTCTTCTCCCCCTGCGTGCTGCCCCTCGTCCCCGGCTATCTCTCCTATGTCACCGGCGTCGGCGGCGCCGATCTCGAACAGGCACGGCGCGGCCGGATGTTCCTCGGCGCCCTGCTCTTCGTGCTCGGGTTCTCCGCCGTCTTCGTCTCCACCGGCGCGCTGTTCGGCGGCGTCGGCTACGAGCTGCTCGAACACCAGGAGCTCCTGACCCGGATCTTCGGCGTGCTCACGATCCTGCTCGGCCTGGCGTTCACCGGCCTCGTGCCCCGCCTCACCCAGCGCGAGTTCCGCTTCCACGTCAAGCCGGGGATAGGACTGGCCGGCGCGCCCATGCTCGGCGTCGTCTTCGGCATCGGGTGGACGCCCTGCATCGGGCCGACGCTGGCCGCCGTCCAGTTCCTCGCCTTCAGCGAGGCCACCGCGGGGCGCGGGGCGCTGCTCACCCTCGCCTACTGCCTGGGCCTCGGCCTGCCGTTCATCATCGCCGCGCTCGCCTTCCGCCGGACCCTGGGCGCGTTCGCCTGGGTGAAACGGCACCATGTGTGGGTGATGCGCCTGGGCGGCGGCATGCTGATCGCCACGGGGCTCCTGCTCGTCACCGGCCTGTGGGCCGACCTGGTGTACGACATGCAGGTCTGGTCCGCCGACTTCAGCGTTTGGATCTGACAGCCATGACCGACGACACACAGACGCACGAGCGGGCGGACGAGGCGCGGGCCCTGGCGGGGCTGTCCACCGCGCCCGTCGAGGAGACGGAGGGGGCGGAGGAGACGGAGGGGGTCGAGGGGCCCGCCGGCGTGCGCGCCGACGCGGGCGCCGGGACGTTCGGCGGCCGGCGCGAGCCGGGCGCGCGCGGCGCGCTGGCCTGGCTGGGGCGCGAGACCGCGGGCTGGGCCCGCTGGTTCTGGCGGCAGCTGACCTCGATGCGGGTCGCGCTCATCCTGCTCTTCCTGCTGGCCCTGGCCTCCATCCCCGGCTCGCTCATCCCGCAGGACACCGTGGACGCCCCGCTCGCCGAGGACTTCAGGGCGCGGAACGAGGCGCTGTCCGGCGTCTACGAGAAGTTCCAGCTCTTCGACGTCTACTCGTCGGTGTGGTTCTCGGCGATCTACCTGATGCTGTTCATCTCGCTGATCGGCTGCATCGTCCCGCGCACCTGGCAGTTCATCGGCCAGCTCCGCGGCAGGCCGCCGCGCGCCCCGCGCCGGCTGAACCGGATGCCCGCCTACACCACCTGGCGCACCGAGGCCGAGCCCGAGCAGGTCATCGACGCGGCGCGGCGGCTGCTGAAGCGGCGCCGCTTCCGGGCGGACCGCCGCGAGGACGGGCCCGCGGGCGCCCATGTGGCGGCCGAGAAGGGCTATCTGCGCGAGGTGGGGAACCTGGTGTTCCACCTGGCGCTGATCGTGATGCTGGTCGCGTTCGCCGCGGGCCGCCTCTCCTACTCCGAGGGCGGCAAGCTCGTCGTCCAGGGCGAGGGCTTCTCCAACATCCTCACCCAGTACGACGACTTCGAGTCCGGGACGATGTTCGACGTGGACCAGCTGGAGCCGTTCGGCTTCCGGCTCAACGAGTTCCACTCCAACTTCTCGCGCGACGAGATCGACATGGGCACCGCCACCCAGTTCCGCGCCGACGTCACCTACTGGGACGAGGAGGGCACCGAGCGCGACAGCTCGATCGAGGTCAACTCGCCGCTGCACATCGGCGACTCCCGCGTGCGCCTGCTCGGCCACGGCTACGCGCCCGTGATCAGCGTCACCGACGGGCAGGGCGACCTCGCCTTCCGCGGGCCCGTGCCGTTCCTGCCGCAGGACAAGGCGCTCACCTCCACCGGCGTGATCAAGGTCAGCGCCTACTCGGGGCCCGACGGCGAGCCCGACCAGCTCGGCTTCCAGGGCTTCTTCAGCCCCACGTTCAACCTCGACGCCGAGCGCGGCCCGCACTCCACGTTCCCCGAGCCCGACCTGCCCGTCCTCACGCTGAACGCCTTCCACGGCGACCTCGGCGTCAACGCCGGGCTGCCGCAGAACGTGTACCAGCTGGACACCTCCGACATGGAGCAGCTGCGGGACGAGTCCGGCGACCTGCTCCGTTTCAACCTGCTGCCCGGCGAGTCCATCGAGCTGCCGGACGGCAGGGGCACGCTCACCTTCGAGCGGCTCGACCAGTGGGCCAGCTTCCAGATCACCACCAAGTCGGGCAACATGTGGGCGCTGGTCAGCTCGCTCTCCGCGGTCGTGGGTCTGGCCGCCTCGCTGCTGCTCCAGCGGCGCCGGGTGTGGGTGCGGGCGTTCACCGGGGACGACGGCCGCACGGTGGTCGAGATGGCCTCGCTCGGCCGCACCGAGTCCGGGAAGATCCCCGAGGAGCTGGCCGCCCTGGCCGCCGGGCTCCGGCCGGACGCGCCCCTCGTTCCCCAGGACCCCACGACCGCTCCCGGGACACCGGAAGAACCCGCCGGGCCCGGCGCGTCCGGAGCATCCGCACAGCCAGAAGGATCCGAACCACCGGCCGAACCCGCCGAATCCGCCGAATCCGCAGCCGCGGAAGGAGCACGCCCATGATTCTCGCCGTAGGCGAGGGCCTCGCCGACCTCAGCAACACGCTGGTCTACTCGTCGATGGTCGTCTACGCCCTCGCGTTCCTCGCGTTCACCGCCGAGTGGATCCTCGGCAGCCGCAGCAAGGTCGCCCGCACCGCGGCGGCGCTGACGGCGGCGGAAGGCGAGGACGAGGCCGGCGCCTCCTCGGCCCAGGCTCCGGCGGTGATCGTCCGCAAGGGCGGCTCCACCTCCGTCCTGGAGCGGCCCAAGGTCGTCACCCGCTCCTCCTCGCCCGCCCGCGACGCGGTCCCCGACGGTCCCGGCGCCTCGGGCGGCGACGTCCAGGGCGACACCTACGGGCGGATCGCGATCTCGCTGACGGTGCTGGCGTTCGCGCTGCACTTCAGCGCCGTGGTCGCCCGCACGCTGGCGGTGGAGCGCGGGCCCTGGGGGAACATGTACGAGTTCTCCACGGCGTTCTCCATGGTGGTCACCGGCGTCTTCCTGGTCCTGCTCGCCGCCCGGATGAACGTGCGCTGGCTCGGCCTGCCGCTCGTCACCACCGTGCTGCTCGACCTGGGCCTCGCGGTCGCCGTGCTCTACACCGAGAGCGCGCAGCTCGTTCCCGCGCTGGACTCCATCTGGATGTGGATCCACGTCCCGCTGGCGATCGTCTGCGGCGGCCTGTTCTACGTGGGGGCGGTCGGCAGCGGCCTCTTCCTGCTGCGGGACCGGTACGAGGCGAACGTCGCGGCGGGCACCGCCGTCAGGCCGCTGATGGCCTCGGTGATGGAACGGCTGCCCTCGTCGGTGTCGCTGGACAAGTTCGCCTACCGGATCAACGCGGCGGTCTTCCCGGTGTGGACGTTCACGATCATCGCGGGCGCCATCTGGGCGGAGAACGCCTGGGGCCGGTACTGGGGCTGGGACCCGAAGGAGGTCTGGGCGTTCATCACCTGGGTCGCCTTCGCCTGCTACCTGCACGCGCGGGCCACGGCCGGGTGGAAGGGGCGGAAGGCCGCCTACCTGGCCATCGCCGGGTTCCTCTGCTTCCTGATCAACTACTACGGCGTGAACATCTTCTTCGACAGCCTCCACTCCTACGGCGGCGTGTAGCCGCCCGGGGCGGCCTCGCCGTCCCGGGGCCCGGCGGCCCTCGGCGCCCTCGACGGTGCCGGGGGCGGGGTCCTGGGGAGCATGGGG
>NZ_LAVK01000100.1 GCF_001083795.1 Streptomyces sp. SBT349 | reverse complement strand
CGCCGTCACCGGGCCGTGGAGTTCAAGAAGTTCCTGGTGAAGATAGACAAAGCCGTACCGGCCGAACTCGACGTCCATCTGATCTGTGACAACTACGCCACCCACAAGACGCCCGCGGTCAAGGCGTGGCTCGCTCGGCATCCCCGTTTCCACACCCATTTCACACCCACCGGCTCCAGCTGGATCAACCAGGTCGAGCGATGGTTCGGGCACCTGACCGACAACCTCATCCGCCGCGGCAGCCACACATCCGTGCAGGCCCTCGAAGCCGACATCCGCAGCTGGATCCGGACCTGGAACGAGGACCCCAAACCGTTCACGTGGACCAAGACCGCCGACGAAATCCTCAACTCCTTAGCTGAATATATCGCCAGGATTTCCGGCGCAGGACACTAGAGGGTTCGCAACATCCTGTCGAGATTGGTGCGGCGGGGTTTTTGTGTTCCCGTTCCTCATCACCCCTAGAGGGTTCGCAACCCGACGCGCAGAACGGCATGAGCCTGCCGGAGGCCCGGGGGTTCCTCATCACCCCTAGAGGGTTCGCAACGCGGCGTCCGGCAGCCACATGCAGCCGGGGGGCGCCGTTCCTCATCACCCCTAGAGGGTTCGCAACTGGAAACAGACGGGCACACCATCCGCGGTGGTATGCAGTTCCTCATCACCCCTAGAGGGTTCGCAACCGCTTCCGGAGACGGGCGACGGGCGGGAGCTGCCGTGTTCCTCATCACCCCTAGACGAGTAAGTCCTATGTCTGGGGCCGGTGATCAGGCATGAGGAGAGGGTGTTCAAGATCATGTTGTGACGCAAGACCTGAACACCCTCTTGACCGCACTGTACGTGAAGATCGATGACGAGATCGGAGGGATCCGGTGGATGGGCAGGCCACCTCGCCTGAGCGACTCCGAGCTCGTCTGCCTCGCGGTCGCGCAGGCCGTGCTTGGTTTCCACTCCGAAACCCGCTGGCTGCGGTTCGCCCGCAAACACCTCACCAGCATGTTCCCCTACATCCCTCAGCAGTCCGGCTACAACAAACGGTTGCGAGCAGCGTTGCCGCTGGTCAAACGGATCACCCGGGAGTTGGCCACGGACACGGCCTTCTGGTTCGACGACGTGTGGATCACCGACTCCACCCCGGTGGAGTGCGGCCGGTCCCGCCCCACGGTCAAGCGCTCACAGCTGGCCGGCTGGGCCGGCTACGGCTTCTGCCGCTCGCACAGCCGGTGGTATTGGGGCCTGCGGCTTTTCCTCGTCTGCACCCCTGCCGGCATGCCGATCACCTGGGCCCTGGCCAGCCCAAAGATCGACGAGCGCGAGGTGCTGGCCGCGATGCTCGACCGCGAGCCGCAACTGACCGCCGACCGACCTGGACAGCTGCTGATCGCGGACAAGGGCTTCGCCTCCAAGGAGTTCGAATCCGACCTGGCCAGCCGAGGTGTCACCCTGTTGCGGCCATCGTTCAAGCGGGAGAAGACCCGGCCGGGCGAGCCGATGCTGAAGTCGGTCCGCCAGCTCATCGAGTCCGTCAACGACACCCTCAAAGGCCAGCTCGGGCTGGAACAGCACGGCGGCCGGACCTTCGAAGGCGTCGCCGTCCGCGTCGCCCAGAGAGTCCTGGCCATGGTCACCGCGATCTGGCACAACCACCACACCGGCGCATCCACGACCAGGTCGCTTATCGCCTTCGATCACTGATCACATAGGACTTACTCGTCTAGAGGGTTCGCAACCGCTCCGCGCTTCCCAGTCCCTTGGAAGGGGTGACTGGTTCCTCATCACCCCTAGAGGGTTCGCAACATGTCTCCGGAGGTCGCACGCGGGGTCCTGGTGCCCGTTCCTCATCACCCCTAGAGGGTTCGCAACCCGATCGGGCAGGTTCTACATGCTCACGGGAACGCTGGTTCCTCATCACCCCTAGAGGGTTCGCAACGTGGTGCCAGAACAGCTGGTTCCCGAGGTACTTCGCGTTCCTCATCACCCCTAGAGGGTTCGCAACACGCAAATGGGCCCCCTCCGGGGAGGGGGCCTATCGTTCCTCATCACCCCTAGAGGGTTCGCAACGGGGACAGTCATGACCGAGCAGCCGCCAGAGTTCACGTTCCTCATCACCCCTAGAGGGTTCGCAACCGGCCAGCAGCGTGGGGGGCAGGACACCGGTGCGGGTTCCTCATCACCCCTAGAGGGTTCGCAACACGGGAAGCGGAGCGAGCTCCTCGACCTCCTGGTGTGGGGTTCCTCATCACCCCTAGTGCTGTGACCGGGAAGGTTCACGGGTTGGTGGTCGTGGCGGTTGGATGGGCAGTGACGTTTGTTGCGACCGCTGGAGGTGTGGTGGCCGAGCCTGTGCGGGTGCGCAGACTGACCGATCAGGAAGGGCGGAAACTGCAGCAGATCGTGCGCCGGGGCAGCACCAGTTCGGTGCGCTACCGGCGGGCGATGATGCTGCTGGCGTCCGCCGGCGGGAACCGCGTCCCGGTGATCGCCCAGCTGGTCCAGGCCGACGAGGACACGGTGCGGGAGGTGATCCACCGGTTCAACGAGATCGGCCTGGCGTGCCTGGACCCTCGGTGGGCGGGAGGCCGTCCCCGCCTGCTCGATGATGATGAGGAGGACTTCGTCGTCCAGACGGCCACCACCCGCCCCGCCCGGCTCGGGCAGCCTTTCACCCGCTGGTCGATCCGCAAACTCGCTGCCTATCTGCGCCGTGTGCCCGGCCATATGATCCGCATCGGCCGTGAGGCCTTACGGTGCCTGCTCGCCCGCCGCGGGGTGACCTTCCAGCGCACCAAGACGTGGAAGGAATCCCCCGACCGCGAACGCGACGCCAAGCTCGACCGGATCGAGCAGGTGACCCAGCGTTTCCCGGACCGGGTCTTCGCATTCGACGAGTTCGGCCCCCTGGGGATCCGGCCCACCGCGGGGTCGTGCTGGGCGAAGCAGGGCAGGCCCGACCGCCTGCCGGCGACCTACCGCCGCACCCACGGCGTCACCTACTTCCACGGCTGCTACTCGGTCGGCGATGACCGGCTGTGGGGCGTCAACAACCGCCGCAAGGGAACCGCGAACACCCTGGCAGTCCTGAAATCGATCCGTGCGGCCCGCCCGGACGGGGCCCCGGTCTACATCGTCCTGGACAACCTGTCCGCCCACACCGGAGCGACGATCCGCCGCTGGGCGGACAGGAACAAGGTCGAGCTGTGCTTCACCCCGACCTACGCCTCCTGGGCCAACCCGATCGAAGCCCACTTCGGCCCGCTGCGGCAGTTCACCCTGGCCAACTCCCACCACCGCAGCCACCCCGCGCAGACCCAGGCACTGCACGCCTACCTGCGCTGGCGCAACGCCAACGCCCGCCACCCCGACGTGCTCACCGCCCAACGCCGAGAACGCGCCCGCATCCGCAGCGAAAAGGGCATCCGCTGGGGCAGACGCCCCCTCACACCCGCAGCCTGACCAACCCGGCAACCTAAACGGCCACAGCACTAGCTACTCGCTGCGTCATGCTGCGATTCCCGGCGGAACACCCCGTCGGTCGCCCCTCCCACGAAGGAGCTCAGCATGTCCCAGCACCACCCTGGCCTCAGCTTCCGCACCGAGCCGGACACGCGACCGTGTCATGGGTGCGAGCACCCAAGTCCAGCCAGAACAGGAACGGTCGGCCTACCTCGAACTGCGGATCGGCGGCCTACAACTGCGGGCTCCGCGCCCCGGCCTCGCAGCCGTCATCGGTGTCACCATCGCGCTGCTCACCGCGATCACCAACTACCTGAGCTGAACGCCTCCCGCGGCCGGCGGGAGACCGCCTGCTCCCGCCCGGCCGAGCCGACCGAAGGGCACCGTCCTGCCCCGGCTCCGGCGTGGCCTGCACACCCTGATCCGGCCCGCCCGCCGACGCCGATAACGGCGTCGCGGAGCTGGGGGTACGGGCCCGAAGGCTCGCGTGATCCGGCCGTGGTCAAGCGACGGCAGATCGGTCTGTGACCAGCGACTTCGCCAGAGGGGCAAAGGGTCCGTTCGGGGGAACTACCGGCTTGGTGACGACACAATGCACGCTGTGAAGTCTCTATAGAGGTGTCAGCGCGAATCACATGAGACCTTGCCGGGCGCCCTTGCTGGAATGACCCCTTCATATCAGCGCCCCGTTCGTGTCACCGCGGGCCCTCCGCCCACCGTCTGGCTTGCTCCCGCTGTATCCAGCGGGGCGAGCGGTGAACCCGCGCACCCGGATCTTGTGGTCCCGAGCTGGGCCATCAGCCGGATCCGCTACGAGTTCGCTCGCCAGCCGGGAGGCGAGTCGAGGCCGCTGCTGCACCTCGACATCGCCGACGCCGAAGCGGGCATGGACGCCCGTGCCCGGCACCTGCCGACGAGCCCGGTTTCGGGAACGCCAAGGGGGTGGCCAGTGGTCCTCGCTCAGCTACCTCCCGAATTGGCGGTGGCCACTGAACCGGGCGGGCCGTTCACCGGCGGGGCGGAGGAGGGGCTGCCGGGCTTCTTCTACCGCGTCCACCGTCTTCTGCGGCGCGGCGGCATCCTGCTGACCGCGTGCCGTCAGCAGCACCGCGAGAACGGTGAACTCATCGACCCGTGTGGCCGGCTGATCGCCTGTGCCCGCGCCGCCGGGTTCGTCTATCGGCAGCACATCCTCATCGTCCACGCCACCGCCAGCGGCAACCGCCTCCACCCCACCGACGACGCCCCCGACGTGAGCACGACTCCGGCGTGGCGCCACCGGCCCATCCACACCGATCTCCTGCTCTTCGCCCCTGCCTGAACCACACCGCACCGCTCGCAGCCCCCGAACCCAAGCAGGAGACGCTCGTGCCGTACTCGGTGTGGAACACCGCCCCCACCTCCGCCCCTCACCAGCGCCAGGGCCGCTACCTGCCCGGCAGCTCCGCCCACCCCGCCAAGATGCTCCCGGCCATCGCCGCCCACGCCATCCGCCGCTACACCCAGCCCGGCGATCTCGTCCTGGACCCGATGTGCGGCATCGGCACCACCCTCGTCGAAGCCATCCACCTCGGCCGCCATGCCGTCGGCACCGAGTACGAACGCCGCTGGGCCGACGTGGCACGCGCCAACCTCCATCACGCCATGGACCACATGCGCGCAGGCCGGGGAGAAGTCGTCCAGGGCGACGCCCGCCACCTCGACACCCTCCTCGACCCCTCCTACCGAGGCGAGGCCGCCCTGGTCGTCACCTCACCACCCTACGGCGACTCGGCCCACGGCCACGTCCGCTCCACCGGCGAGACCGGCACCCCAGGAGTGACCAAGCGCAACGCGCGCTACGGCCGCGACCCCCGCAACCTCGCCCACGCCAGCACCGACCACCTCCTGGCCGCCTTCACCCACATCCTCCGACAAGCCACCCTCTTCCTGCGCCCCGGCGGAACCGTCGCCGTCACCGCCCGCCCCTGGCGCCAACGCGGCGAACTCATCGACCTCCCCACCGCCGTCCTCGCCGCAGGCCGCCACGCCGGACTCATCCCCGTCGAACGCTGCGCCGCCCTCCTCGCCGGCATCCGCGACGACCACCTCGTCCTGCGCCCCTCCTTCTTCCAGATGAAGAACATCCGCGACGCCCGCCGACAGGGCCTCCCCCTCCACCTCATCGCCCAGGAAGACGTCCTCATCTTCCGCAAGCCCGGAACCCACACCCCCGCCCGCACCCAGCGCACCCGACCCCGGCGGTCGACACCGTCCCGCACCCGCGTCCGCACCTGCGCGGCAGCTCCCCGTCACGGGCGCCCGGACGCGGGGGCCGGGCACTGACCGGCTTCTCCCGCCACCCGGGAAGCCGCCGCGCGACATCAACGGCCTCCACGTCAGCGGAACGAGACTCGGTGCAGACGGCACAGGCAGCCGCGGTGACGGCCGCTGAACGCTCCGGCGACCGGACGGAAAAGGGCCCCGTGCGGACGGTCCGCTCTGTGCCCCCATCGAGCTACGGTCCACCACGTATTCGCAGGTCAGGGGCGCCTGCTGTGAACTTCGAGGTCGTCCTGGCCACCGGCGAGGAGGCCCAGACGCTGCGCGCGCTCCAGGGTCACGTTCTCGTGGAGGTCATGACATGGATTCAAGAGCACCGGGGACGCACCCGGGGGAGCTTCTCCTCGCCGCACGCGGACCCCGCCCCCGACCTGGAGGAGGTAACGGCCCAGGGGCCGGCGCCGGACTGACTCGGCTGATCTTTCTGGGCCGCACCTCGACCGAGGACAAGCAAGACCCGACGATCTCCCTCCCACGCCAGGTACGCAGCTGCCAGTCGATCCTGCCGCCGGGCGTCGTGATCGTCGGCTTCTACTACGACATCGAGTCCGGCCGCAAAGACCTGGCCGCACGGGGGCACGGGCGGGGCCACGAACGCTTCGACATCCCCGTGCCCCGCGACGGCGGCATCCAAGACCTCCTCGCACTGGC
The DNA here is from genome assembly GCF_001083795.1 of Streptomyces sp. SBT349. Classification (GTDB taxonomy): domain Bacteria; phylum Actinomycetota; class Actinomycetes; order Streptomycetales; family Streptomycetaceae; genus Streptomyces. The sequence goes on along the minus strand of NZ_LAVK01000100.1, from coordinate 15,815 downwards.
CGAGACTGGCGAGCCCCGCTTCGATGCCGTCATCTGCGAATCCATCGAGCGTGTGGCCCGCCGCACGTACTTCGGCACACTCATCGAGCATCGTCTTGAGGCCGCCGGGGTCCCCCTGCTCGCCGCAGACGAACCGGTCAACTTCACCGGCTCGCGCACAAGGAAGGCCACACAGGTCCTCACCCGCCGGGTGAAGCAGGGCGTGGCCGAGTGGTACGTCCTGGAGATGCTGGAGAAAGCCTGGGGCGGCTTCGAAGAGCACACCATCCAGGGCTACAACGTCGGCAAGCCGCCTTATGGCTACGCCGCCGACCACGTTCCCCATCCCGTCCCCGCCCGGCGCAGCGAAGGCAAGGTCAAGATCCGCCTCACCCCCGACCCACCCTGCGCCCCGGCCGTCCGCAAGATCTTCGAATGGCGGACCGTCGAACGCCTCAGCAGGCGGGCGATCGCCGACCGCCTCAACGAAGACCTCGACGTCAACCCTCCGCCGTGCCCGCCGGACCCGGCCAGGGCGGTCGGCCACTGGACGCAGTCCAACGTCCGAGACGTTCTCACCAACCCCAAGTACACCGGGCACATGGTCTGGAACCGGCGCGCCAGAAAGACGCGGGGCGGCAAGAACAACCCCATCGAGGACTGGGTGTGGTCACCACAGCCGACTCACCCCCCGCTCGTCTCTCTGGACACCTTCGTCCAGGCCCAGTCCGTGGGGGAGCTGCGCGAACGCTCACGCAGCGAGCCCGGCCCGAACACCGCGCACCCCCAGACCGCCCGCACCTACGCCCTGCGCTCGTTCCTCTTCTGCGCCATCTGCAACCGCCGCATGTTCGGTAAGAACAGACGGGACACCAGCTTCTACGTCTGTGCTCCCAAACCCGGCTATATCCCGGAGAACCACCCCAAGAGTCTGTGGATCAAGGAAGCCTTTCTCCTGGATGCCCTTCACTCCTTCTTCGCAGAGCGCGTCTTCGGACCGGACAGGCGCGACGCGCTGGCCGCTGCGCTCCCAGCGTCCGACGAAGCGGACAGACACCGCCACGCGGAACGTGAGAAGGCCCTGTGTGCGGCGCGTGCGGACCTGACCCAGCGGCGCGACCGTCAGTTCCACGTCCTGGAGCTCGCCGACGACCCCGACCGGCGATTTGTTCACGGGGTTCAGGCGCGCGTCGCCGAGCTCGATGAGCGCATCCGGATCAAGGAGAGCGAGATCGTAGATCTTCGCCGAGCGGCACCTGCCCGCCAGGACCCTGCCCTCATTGACGCCCTGCCCGCCGGACGATGCGAGGTCGCGGCACTCCCGGACGCCATGCGCCGACGGATGTTCGAAGCCTTCCGGCTCCAGATTCGCTACGACAAGGCCACCAATAAGGCACACTGTCGAGTGATTCTCTGTGCTGACACCATCACCGCCACCGCCCGGACCGCCGAGCACGCCATGCACGCCGCCCAGACCAGCGCGGCTTCGTTTCCCATCTGTGTGGTGCCCCCGGCAGGACTCGAACCTGCGGCCAAGTGCTTAGAAGGCACCTGCTCTATCCACTGAGCTACGGGGGCCGGTATCGGTCATGGCGTTGGGACGGTGCCCCCTTGGTGACCTCGCCGCGCACAGGATAGGGCTTCGAGGGGGTGGTCCCGGTTGCTTCACCGCAACACCGTGGTGTGGAGATCCAGTGAAGCCGCCCTGATAATCGCAGGCGCCCGCTGAGTGCGCAGCGATTTTGTGGGCTCCCGCGGGCGGTGTTGCGTACTCGTTATGCCCGGGGTGCGCCGCCCGGGGTCCGGCTTGGGGCGGCGTTCGGCGGAATATGCTTTGGAAACAGCGCCAAATTGGGCATTCTGCGCATGTGGCGATCTTGGACGCACGGCCCGAGCTGCTGGACGCGCTGACCCTTCTCAGGCAGCGACTGGCTGCCGCGCGCTTCCCGCTGGAGCTGCCCGGTGCCGAGCGCGCCCGGCGGTCGTGCGCGGAACTGCTGGCCCAGATCGACGGGTATCTGCTGCCACGCCTGCGCCAGCCGGACGCCCCGCTCCTCGCCGTCATCGGGGGGTCCACCGGAACGGGAAAGTCCACGCTGGTGAACTCGCTTGTGGGCAAGCGCGTCAGCGAGGCCGGGGTGCTGCGCCCCACCACCAGGATGCCCGTGCTCGTCTGCCACCCCGACGACCAGCAGTGGTTCGCGGGCCGGCGGGTGCTCCCGCAGCTCGGCCGCGTGGTCGGGCCCCGGCAGGAGAGCGACGGGCCGGGCGCCCTCGCCATCGTCGCCACCCGCACGCTGCCCGCCGGACTCGCCCTGCTCGACGCCCCCGACGTCGACTCGCTGGTGGAGGGCAACCGCGACCTGGCCGCCGATCTCCTCTGTGCCGCGGACATCTGGGTCCTGGTCACCACCGCCGCCCGCTACGCCGACGCCGTTCCCTGGCACCTGCTGCGCAGCGCCCGCGAGTACGACGTGACCCTCGCCACCGTGCTCGACCGCGTGCCGCACCAGATCGCCGCCGAGGTCGCCCGCCACTACGGCGCCCTGCTCGAACGGTCGGGGCTCGGCTCCATCCCGCGGTTCACCGTGCCCGAACTGCCCGAATCCGCCGGTGGTTCGGGGCTGCTGCCCGCCACCGCCGTCGCCGCGCTGCGCGCCTGGCTCGCCCAGCGCGCCCAGGACCCGGAGGCCCGCGCCGCCGCCGCCGCTCGCACCGCCAGGGGCGCGCTCGGCTCCCTGCGCGCCCGCGTGGCCGAACTCGCCGGGGCGAGCGCCGCCCAGTACGCCGCCGCCGTCCGCCTCGACCAGCGGCTCGACGACGCCTACGCGGAGGCCGAACGCCGGGTCCGCGCCTGCCTCGGCGGGGGCGGGCTGCTCACCGGCGAGGCCCGCGCCCACTGGCTGGCCTTCCCCGAGGACGTCAGCGGCGAGGAACTGCTCGACTCCCTCTGTCAGGCGCTCACCGGCCTGCTGGTCGAGGCCGTCTCCGCCGCCGACGAGCACACCACCGCGGCCTGGGACCGCGAGCCGGGCGCCCCGGTCGGCGGCGAGGACCACGACGGGGGCGTGCGTGAACGGATCGGGGTCCTCGTCCGGCGGCTGCGGCGCTGCCTGGAGGAACTGGCCGAGGAGGCGCGCATCGCGGCGGGCGCGCGCGGGGACGAGACCGACGACGGGGAGACCGCCGCGCTGCTGGCCGGGGCGCTGCTCGGCGGCTCCACGGGGAACCTCGCCCAGCAGACGCTCGCCGGGCTGCTCGGGCCCCGCCACGCGTCCCGGCTGAGGGAGGACGGCGCGAAGCAGGTGCGCGGCTGCGTGGACCGCGCGCTCGCGGGGGAGCGCAAACGCCGCGCCGCGCCCCTGCACGCGCTCACGATCACCGCCGAGCCCCAGGTCGAGCTGATCGCCGCCCTGTCCGGCGTCCGCGCCCAGCACGCCTAGGGACGGCACCGGCGTCAGAAGGCACCCCGCAGGAAACAGCCAGGAGGAGAGGCACCGTCATGGCCGAAACGCACGTGGACCTGCCCGCCGGAAGCGGCACCGGCACCCGCACCCGCACCGGCACTCACGCCGGCACCGGCACCGAGGCCCGAAGCGAAACCGGCACCGGCACCGGCACCGGCGAGGCGCCGCCCGCCGCCCCTCTCCCCGTCGCCGCCCCGGCCGAGGGGGCCGCGGGAGGCGGCGCGCTGAAGGCCAGGCTGGGCGCGTTGCGCGAGTTGGTCGGCCTCTCCAGGACCCGCCTCGACGACGAGGTGCTGGCCGAGGCCGGGCGGGTGCTCGACGAGGCCGCGGCCCGCGACCGGCTGCCCACCGTCTACACCACCGTCGCCATCGCCGGGGCGACGGGCAGCGGGAAGTCCACGCTGTTCAACGCGCTGGCCGGGGCCCAGCTCTCCGAGGCGGGGGTGCGCCGCCCCACCACCGCCACCGCGGTCTCCTGCACCTGGGAGGCGGGTGACGAGGAGACCCCCGACGGCCTGCTGGAGCGGCTCGCCATCCCGGCCAGGGCCCGCCGCCGGGCCCACGTGGTGGACACCGCGCTGCGCGGCCTGATCCTGCTCGACCTGCCGGACCACGACTCCGTCGACACCGCCCACCGCGACCAGGTGGACCGGCTGCTCGCCCTGGTGGACGCGGTCATCTGGGTGGTGGACCCCGAGAAGTACGCGGACGCCGTGCTCCACGAGCGCTACCTCGGCGCGTTCGCCGGACATGCCGACGTCTCGCTCATCGTGCTCAACCAGGCCGACCGGCTGCCCGACGAGGCCGTGGACGCCGTCCTGGACGACCTGCGGCGGCTGCTGGACGAACGGGGCGTGGCCCTCGGCGAGCACGGCGAGCCGGGCGCCGGGGTGCTGGCCGTCTCGGCGCTCACCGGCGACGGCGTGGCCGAACTGCGCCAGCTCGTCGGCGAGTTGGTGGCGGCCAGGACCGCCGCGGCCCGGCGGCTCGCGGCCGACGTGGACGGCGTCGCCCGGCGGCTCGGCCCCGTCTACATCGCGGACGGCGCCGAGGCCCCGGTCGGGCTCACCACACGGGCCCGGGAGGAGTTCGAGGACCGCCTCGCCACCGCGGTCGGCGCCCAGGCCGCCGGGCGGGCCGCGGAGCGCGGCTGGCTGCGCCGCGCGGACCGGGCCTGCGGAACGCCCTGGGCGCAGGCCGTCCGCAGGCTCGCCATCCACCAGGCCGAACGCCGTGGCGAGCCCCCGGCGCTCGCCGCCAAGCGGCTGCGCGCCGCCTCCCCGCCCGTGGTGGCCAGGGCCGCCGTCGAGCAGGCCGTGCGCCGGCTCGCCGCCGACGCCTCCGACGGGCTGCCCGAGCCCTGGGCCAGGGCCGTGCGGGACGCGGCCAGACACGGCGCCGAGGAGCTGCCGCGTTCGCTGGAGAGCGCCCTGAACGAGCACCCGGCCGGCGCCCTGCCGCGCCCCCGCTGGTGGTCGGCGGCCGGGGCCGGGCAGGCGGTGCTGCTGGCCGCGCAGTTCCTCGGGCTGTGCTGGCTGGTGACCGCGGTGGTCGGGCAGCCGGTGGTGGGGCGTTGGCTGCCGCTGGCCTTGCTGCTCGGCGGCTCGGTGGGCGGGCCGCTGCTGGCCTGGGGCGGCGCCGCCGCCGCCCGGGGCCCGGCCCACGCGTGGGGCAGGCAGGAGGAGTGGCGGCTGCGGCGGCTCGCGGCCGACCGCGGGCACAGCCAGGTCCTGGAGCCGGTGGCGGCGGAGCTGATGCGCTACCGGGAGGTGAGGGAACGTTACGTCGTCGCGGCGTCGCCCAGCGGTGGTTCGGAGGTGTCCCCAACCATCCGGTAATGTCCGTGCATTGCCGGGCGGTCGAGGCTGCCGTGAGGTAACGATTCCCCCATGGAATGTGTAAGTCGGGGGCCCAGCGGGGACTTTCCCCAACCGCCTCTCTACGATCCAGCGTACGCACGGGGATAGTGATGAGCGTGCGGCTGCCCGATGCGGCTGCTGCGCCCTGTGATTCCGTGGAGGGGACACACATGATTTCTGCGCGCAGGCGGGTAGCCCCCCGCCTCGCTGCCACGGCAGTCGCCACCGGCATGTTCGCCGCCGGTGCGATCGCGACGGGCGGCCCCGCGGTCGCCGACGAGACCCCAGGCGGCGTCATCGCCACGCTGGACGGTCTCGAGATCGCCGAGACGGTCGATGTGACCATGCCGAATGGCCAGGAGCACTCGATCCAGGGTGGGCTGTTCAACCTGACCGCCGACGACGGCGGCACGTTCCAGACCTACTGCATCGACTTCAACACGCCCGCCCAGAACGGGACGGCGTACCGGGAGACCGGCTGGGACTCCTCGACGCTGCACGAGAACCCCGAGGCCGGACGGATCCACTGGATCCTCCAGAACTCCTACCCGGTCGTCAACGACCTCGCGGGGCTCGCGGGCTCCGTCGGCGCCGAGTCGCTGACCGAGACCCAGGCCGCCGCGGGCACGCAGGCGGCGATCTGGAACCTCTCGGACGGCGTGGACGCCGTTCCGGAGAACGAGAACGCCGCGCTGCTCACCGAGTGGCTGCTGTCGAGCGCCGAGGACGTTCCCGAGCCGAACGCGTCGCTCGAACTGTCCCCGTCGCAGGTCTCCGGCGAGCCGGGCCAGATCATCGGCCCGGTGACGGTCAACACCACCGCCGAGTCGGTCTTCGTCACCCCCGACGCCGCCGCGGCGGAGCAGGGCGTGACCATCGTGGACGCCAACGGCGAGTTCATCGCCGAGGACCAGGCGGTGGCCAACGGCACCGAGCTGTACTTCTCGGTGCCCGCCGACGCCGAGCCCGGCACCGCGGCCCTGACCGCGACCGCCAGCTCGCAGGTCCCGGTCGGCCGTGCCTTCACCGGCATCGACGTCCCGACGCAGACGCTGATCCTGGCCGGCTCCTCGGAGTCCTCGGTCACGGCCGGCGCCTCCGTCAACTGGGCCGGCGAGGGCGTTCCGTCCGTCGCGGTGACCGCCGAGCAGATCTGCGCCGAGGGTGGCGTCGACGTCACCGTCGACAACACCGGTGACGTGCCGTTCGAGTTCGAGCTGGCCGGCGAGACCGTCGAGGTCGCCCCGGGCTCGGCCGAGTCCGTGCTGGTCCCGGTCGAGGACGGCCAGGCCTACGAGATCGAGATCGCCCACCCGGTGGAGGGCGAGGAGCCGTGGCTGTTCACGGGCGTCCTGGACTGCTCCACCGAGGACAACCCGGACAACGAGCCGGCCCCGGCCTCGACCGGCGGCAGCGGCGGCGACGCCGCGGATGACGGCCCCGACCTGGCCGAGACCGGCAACAGCGGCGGCAACCCCGTCATGATCGGCGGCATCGCCGTGGCGCTGCTGGCCGTGGGCGCGGGCGCGGTGCTCTTCATCCGCCGCAAGTCCGCCACCGCGGGCGAGTGACACCCTGACCGAGCGCGGCGCGAGCCGGGCTCGATCGCACCACCGCACCACCGCACCACGAGGGGCGGGCCCTTCACCGGGCCCGCCCCTTCGCGCTGCCCGCCCCTTCGCGCCGCCCATGCCGGACCGGGGCGGACGCGGCTCCGGGCCACCGGTTTCCGCCGTGGCGCGGACATGCGGCAGGATGGATACACGTGCCCGCCCCACCCACTGACTGATCTGCCGGACGGTTTCTCTTGGCTGAGTACATCTACACCATGCGCAAGACGCGCAAGGCCCACGGCGACAAGGTCATTCTCGACAACGTCACCCTGAGCTTCCTGCCCGGCGCCAAGATCGGCGTCGTCGGGCCGAACGGCGCGGGCAAGTCCACCGTGCTGAAGATCATGGCGGACCTTGAGCAGCCCTCGAACGGCGACGCCTTCCTCACCCCCGGCTACAGCGTCGGCATCCTCCTCCAGGAGCCCCCGCTGAACGAGTCGAAGACCGTCCTGGAGAACGTGCAGGAGGGCGTGGCCGAGACCAAGGGCAAGCTCGACCGGTTCAACGAGATCGCCGAGCAGATGGCGACCGAGTACACCGACGAGCTCATGGAGGAGATGGGGCAGCTCCAGGAGCAGCTGGACCACGCCGGCGCCTGGGACCTGGACGCCCAGCTGGAGCAGGCCATGGACGCCCTGGGCTGCCCGCCCGGTGACTGGTCCGTGACGACCCTCTCGGGCGGCGAGAAGCGCCGCGTCGCGCTCTGCCGCCTGCTGCTGGAGCAGCCGGACCTGCTGCTCCTCGACGAGCCGACGAACCACCTGGACGCCGAGTCGGTCCAGTGGCTGGAGCAGCACCTCGCCAAGTACCCGGGCACCGTGGTGGCCATCACCCACGACCGGTACTTCCTGGACAACGTGGCCGAGTGGATCCTCGAACTGGACCGCGGGCGCGCCTATGTCTACGAGGGGAACTACTCGAAGTACCTGGAGACCAAGCAGACCCGGCTCAAGGTCGAGGGCCAGAAGGACGCCAAGCGCGCCAAGCGGCTCAAGGAAGAGCTGGAGTGGGTCCGGTCCAACGCCAAGGGCAGGCAGGCCAAGTCCCGTGCGCGCCTGGCCCGTTACGAGGAGATGGCGGCGGAGGCCGAGAAGACCAGGAAGCTGGACTTCGAGGAGATCCAGATCCCGCCGGGCCCCCGCCTGGGGAACGTGGTGGTCGAGGTCGACAAGCTGCGGAAGGCGTTCGGCGACAAGGTGCTGGTGGACGGGCTGTCGTTCACCCTCCCGCGGAACGGCATCGTCGGCGTCATCGGTCCGAACGGGGCCGGCAAGACCACCCTGTTCAAGATGATCCTGGGCATGGAGCAGGTGGACGCCGGCCTGGTGCGCGTCGGCGACACCGTGGACATCTCCTATGTCGATCAGTCCCGGGCCAATATCGATCCGAAGAAGACGCTGTGGGAGGTCGTCTCGGACGGTCTCGACTACATCAACGTCGGCCAGGTCGAGATGCCGTCCCGCGCCTATGTCAGCGCCTTCGGCTTCAAGGGCCCGGACCAGCAGAAGCCGGCCGGGATCCTCTCCGGCGGCGAGCGCAACCGGCTGAACCTGGCGCTCACCCTCAAGCAGGGCGGGAACCTGCTGCTCCTCGACGAGCCGACCAACGACCTCGACGTCGAGACGCTCTCCTCCCTGGAGAACGCGCTGCTGGAGTTCCCCGGCTGCGCCGTCGTCGTCTCCCACGACCGCTGGTTCCTCGACCGCGTCGCCACGCACATCCTGGCGTACGAGGGCGACTCGCGGTGGTTCTGGTTCGAGGGGAACTTCGAGTCCTACGAGAAGAACAAGATCGAGCGGCTCGGCGCGGATGCGGCCCGCCCGCACCGCGCCTCCTACAAGAAGCTGACCCGGGGCTGACGTGCGGTACGTGTTCCGGTGCTCCCTGCGCTGGTCGGACATGGATGCCTTCGGGCACGTCAACAACGTCGTCTTCCTGCGCTATCTGGAGGAGTCGCGCATCGACTTCTTCTTCCGGCTGGCGCGGGAGGCGGCGGCCGACGCCTTCACCGGCGGCTCCGTGGTGGCGCGGCATGAGATCGACTACCTCAAGCCGCTCGTGCACGGACCGGATCCGGTCGCGATCGAGCTGTGGGTGATCAAGATCGGTGCCGCGTCGGCCACGCTCGGCTACGAGGTGAAGGACGGCGCCGCGGTGTACGCGCGCGCCTCCACCGTGATCGTTCCCTACGACCTGGCCCAGGGCAGGCCGAGGCGGCTGAGCCAGGTGGAGCGCGGCTTCCTGGAGAGGTATCTGGACGACACGGCGGGAAGTGCCCCGCTCGCATGACCCCACCGCAAGGGCTCGACTTCGCGGTGCCGGGCGAGGCCGGCGACCTCGCCGCGTTCCTGGGCCGCCAGCTCCGCTGGGACAGGACCGCCGCGGCCCGGATCAGGGCCGAGGGCGAGGTGATCGCCGTGTTCACCAGGCCGGCCCGCTTCGGCGTGCTGGCCGTGCGGCCCTGCCGCCTGCTCCGCCCGGCCACGCTGGACATCACCGTCGCCGTGGGCGCCCTCCTGGAGGCCATCGACGACGAGCGGGGCATCGTCGCCGTGCCGGAGCCGGTGACGGGACCCTCCTGGGCGGGGGTGCTGCCGCCGCGCGGCGGCTGGCGCGCGCTGGCCGAGCTGGAGCACGCGCCGGTCCGGGACGCCGTCGCCGCGGTCGTCGCCGAGTTCCGGGCCCGCAGCGAGAGCCTGCCCGAGGGCGAACGCACCCGCGCCGCGCTGGAGGCCCTCGCCGAGGAGATCTGGTCGCGCACGCTGCCCGGCACCGCGCTCCCGCTGCGCGCCGCGCACGCGGCGCACGCGCTCGGCTTCCTGCCCGCCTCCGCGCCGGTCAAGCTGCTGACCGGCGGCCCCTGGCTGCGGCTGGCCACCCCCCTGGGCTCCACCGTGGTGCGGCGCGCCGGAAGCCCGACGGGCCTCGCCGTCACGCCGCTGAAGGGATGAGAACGGGATCATGCCCCCCGCGCACGGCGCCCACGGCGTCCACGACGTGATCGTGATCGGCCTCGGCGGCATGGGCAGCGCCGCCGCCGACCACCTCGCCGCGCGCGGCGCCCGGGTGCTCGGCCTCGAACGCTTCGGCCCGGCGCACCACCAGGGCTCCAGCCACGGCGGCTCCCGCATCGTTCGCCAGACCTACTTCGAGGGCACCGCCTACGTTCCGCTGCTGCTGCGCTCCTACGAGCTGTTCGAGCGGCTGGAACGCGCCACGGGCCGCGACCTCTCGCTGCTCTGCGGCGGGCTGGTGATCGGCGACCCCGAGGGCCCGATGGTGCGCGGCAGCCTGCGGGCGGCCGAGGACTTCGGCCTGCCGCACGAGCTGCTGACCGCCGGCGAGGTCAGGCGGCGCTACCCGACCCTGACCCCGGGCGAGGACTTGGCGGCGGTGTTCGAGCCGCGCGCCGGTCTGGTGCGGCCCGAGGAGACCGTGACCGCGCAGCTCGAACGGGCCACGGCGGCGGGCGCCGACCTCCGTTTCCACGAGCCGGTGACCGGGTGGGCCGAGCTGCCGGGCGGCGCGGGCGTCCGGGTCACCACGGCGGCCGGCACCTACACCGCGGGTCACCTGGTGATCTGCCCCGGCGCCTGGGCACCCCGGCTGCTGGCGGATCTGGGCCTGCCGCTCACCGTGGAGCGGCAGATCATGTACTGGTTCGAGCCCGAGGGCGGCACCGGCCCGTATCTGCCCGAGCGCCACCCCGTCTACCTGTGGGACGGCGCGGACGGGCCGGGCGGGCACGACGACCGCACGCTCTACGGGTTCCCGGCCATCGACGGTCCGGGGGGCGGCGCCAAGGTGGCGTTCTACCGGCAGGGCGAGCCGACGACCGCGGACACGGTCGACCGCGCCGTCCGCCCCGAGGAGGCTGCCGAGATCGCGGACCACGCCGCGCCCCGGCTCCCCACCCTCGCCGGGCGCCTGCTGCGCGCCGTGACCTGCCTCTACACCAGCACCCCTGACGACGACTTCGTCATCGCCCGCCACCCCGCCCACGCCTCCGTCTCGGTGGCCTGCGGGTTCTCGGGGCACGGCTTCAAGTTCGTTCCCGTGGTCGGCGAGATCCTGGCCGACCTCGCGCTGACCGGCGCGACGGCCCACCCCATCGACCTGTTCTCGCCCGCGCGGTTCGCCGCCTCCTAGGCCCTGGGCCCTAGCCCGGCGGGGGGCGGCGGATCGGGGACCAGCGCGGTGGTGCCGAGGGCGTGCGGCGGTTGACCGTGGCCGCGGCCCTGACGGCGGCGGGCCCGCGGTCCGTCGAGCCCCAGTACGGGGCGCTCCGCGGCGTGGGCGGTGCGTAGCAGAACCCGTGACGCGGGACGCCCCCGTCGAGCGAGGCCACGGTGAACGCGGTGAACGTGATCGTTCCGTGCGGACTGTTCCCGCCCGTCTCGTAGAGGATCCCGATCTCGCCGGTGATCAGTTCGGTGAGATCCGAGTATCCGGCGCGAGCGAAGTTGATCGAGGTCGCCGTGGTCTGCCAGGTCACGCCCTCGTCGTAGGAGGAGCGGATCGTCATGGTCCTGCGGCGGGTGGCGATCTGCGGAACGGGCCTGGCCGGGGCGGAGAGCACCAGCCGGTTGCGCGGATCCCCCTCGTCCGTGGCGCGCAGGCGCAGCAGCGAGGCGTAGACGGGCGGGGCGGCGAGCCCGGGAACGGGCGCGAACCCGCCACCGGCGAACGTCGCTCCCCCGTCCTCGCTGCGCGCCGCCAGCCGGTGACGGCCCGGATCCGGCTGCGAGGTGCGGGCGTTGACGTAGACCGAGCCGTCGACCAGCTCCACCACGGTCAGCTCGCCCGGGTGCGGCTCGTCCCGGTCGGCGTCGTGGACCGCGCCGAGCCGCCAGGTGACGCCGCCGTCGTCGCTGTAGTAGAGCTGCGCCCCCGACCTGCCCGCCGCGGTGTCGTGGTCGCCCGCCACGATCAGCCGCCCGGCGTGCGGGCCGCGACGCAGCTGCACGCCGTGGCCGGGACCGACCGAGACCCACGTCCAGTCGGTGGGCTTCAGCGGCGCCTGGACGCCGCCCGCCGTCCACGTCAGCCCGTCGTCGCCGCTGGAGAGGCTGTGCAGGGACCGCGGTCCGCGGACGCGCTCGCCGTCCTCCCACTCCCAGCCGTTGTGCGCGAACAGCAGCGAGACGCGGCCCGAGACCGCGTCCACGACCGGCACCGGGTTGCCGAAGCCGCCGTCGGTGTGCCGCCCGCGCAGCACGGTCATGGCCCCCCAGGTCCTGCCGCCGTCGGTGGACCGCTTCACCACCAGGTCGATGTCGCCCACGTCGCCGCAGTCCGTCAGCCGGGCCTCGGCGAAGGCCAGCAGGGTGCCGCGGGGGGTGGTGACCACGGCGGGGATGCGGAAGCAGGCGTACCCCTCGGCGTGGTGCTCGAACGGCGTCGAGAGCGCCGGCTCGGGCGCGGTCGGCGGCCGGCGCGGGGACGGGGTGCCCGTGGCGGGGGCGGAGGACATCACGGCCCAGGCGACGGTGGCGAGGAGGACGGTCCAGGAGAGAGCGGAGGGACGCGGCCGTCGGAACGGTCCTCGGCGGGAGCGGTTCTCCTGGCCCGGCATGGGCGGAGCGTACGACAGCGGGGCTGCGTCCACGCGGCCCGCGGTGGACGGGCAGGTGGCCGGGGGGTAACGCGACCGGCCGCGGGGGCGCTTGCGGGGGTCTGCGACCATGGGAGGGTGACCGAGCAGCAGCAGTCGTTCTATGAGCAGGTCGGGGGCGAGGAGACCTTCCGCAAGCTCGTCCGCCGCTTCTACGAGGGCGTCGCCGGGGATCTGGTCCTGCGGCCGATGTACCCGGAGGAGGACCTGGGGCCAGCGGAGGAGCGGCTGCGGCTGTTCCTCGTGCAGTACTGGGGCGGCCCGCGGACCTACAGCGACAACCGCGGTCACCCGCGCCTGCGGATGCGCCACGCGCCGTTCACCGTGAACCGCGAGGCGCACGACGCGTGGCTGACGCACATGCGCGACGCGGTGGACAGCCTCGGGCTGGCGCCCGAGCACGAGCGCGAGCTGTGGAACTACCTGGTGTACGCGGCGGCCTCCATGGTGAACACCCCCGACTGACCCCGCCCCCGCCGGGCGGACGGGCTCAGGCCGTGTCCCAGCGGAAGAGGCGGGCCGCTATGGCCGTCACCACGGCCGTGAACAGCAGCAGGCCGCCCATCACCGGGAGGGCCGCGCCCCAGCTCTCGCCGCGGGAGAGGACGTCCATCATCGACTCGTTCAGATGCTTCAGCGGCATCACCGTCGAGACCGCGTTCAGCCAGGACGGCATGTCGTCGGTGGGGAAGAAGGAGCCGGACAGGAACGCCATCGGCATGATCACGATCTGGAGGGCCCCGTTGGCCGCCTCGTCCGAGTTGGCCCAGGCGCCTATGAGCAGGCCGATCGACATGAACGCCATCGTTCCGCACGCGACGAGCGGCAGGCACAGCCACCAGGAGCCGGACAGCTGGAGTCCGTAGTACGGGATCGTGGCGATGGCCAGGAAGATCGCCACCTGCACGAACGACAGCGCCAGGCTGACCCCGATCCGCGCGCTGATCACCGTGCTCGGCTTGATCGGCGCCAGCCACAGCCTCCGCAGGATCCGCTTCTTGCGCCAGTTGACCAGCGTGAACGCCGACATGAACGACGCGCCCATGGCCACCGCCCAGCCGAGCAGCCCCGGCGTGAGGAACTGGATCGCCTTGACGGAACGATCCTCCACCCGCTCGGTGGCCAGCGTGAACGCCGGCTCCTGGCCCGTCTCCGCGACGTTCGCGCTCTGCACGATCGACTGCATCAGGCCCTGGACCGTGCCCGCCCGCGCCGCGTCGGCGGCGGAGTAGCGGAGCTGGATCTCGCCGTTCTCCTCCCAGACCACCGCGTCCACGTCGCCGTCGCTGACCTCCTCCAGCGCCGCCTCGCGGTCGGCGGACCTGGTGACCTCCAGCGCGTCGCCGAGCGCCGCGAACCCCTCCGCGCCCATGTCGTCCAGGATCGCCACCTCGCCGATCTGGATGACACTCGACCGCGGCGCCGACTCGTTCTGGAAGAGCGCGCCGAACAGCGCGAGGAACATCAGCGGGAAGATCAGCATGAAGAAGACGGCGGTGCGGTCCCGCAGCAGCCCCAGGACCATGGCCCGCGAAAGGCTCTTGAACGCGCTCACTCGCGGTACTCCCGTCCGGTGATCTGGAGGAAGACGTCCTCCAGGGTGTCCACGCCCAGCTCCCGGATCAGCTCGGCCGGGGGGCCGACGCGCAGGATCCGGCCGGCGTCCATGATGGCGACGCGGTCGCAGAGCAGCTCCGCCTCGTCCATGTAGTGGGTGGTGAGGATGACCGTGCGCCCCGTGGAGTTGATCCCGCGCAGCAGGTCCCAGAGGTTCCGCCGGGCCTGGGGGTCGAGCCCGGTGGTGGGCTCGTCGAGGAAGACCAGCTCAGGGTCGTGGACGAGCGCGCAGGCGATGGAGAGGCGCTGGGCCTGGCCGCCGGAGAGCTTGTCGTCGCGGACGTCCCGCTTCTCGGTGAGCCCGACCGTCTCCAGCATCGCGTCCGCCCGCTGGGGCGGGACGCCGTAGAGGGCGGCGAAGGTGTGTATCTGCTCGCGGGCGGTGAGCTTGTCGAAGAACGCGGACGCCTGGAGCTGGACGCCTATGCGCCGCAGCAGGCGCGGCTTGCGCGGCCAGGACGGCTCGCCCAGGAGCCTGGCCGTCCCCTCGTCGGGCTCGCGCAGCCCCTCGACGATCTCCAGCGTGGTGGTCTTGCCCGCCCCGTTGGGTCCGAGAATCCCGTAGAACTCGCCGCGGGCGACCTCGAACGTCACCCCGTCCACGGCTTGCACGTCCCCGTACCGCTTGCGCAGTCCTTCGACCGCGATCGCGGCGGTGTTGTCAGTCACTCGGGTGATAGTAGTGCCGGGTGGGGTGTCAGCCGCGATAAAGGGTCAGCGTCGTCCAGGCACCGATGTGGATACGGTCGCCCTCCTGGAGCGGCACGGGGACGTAGGGCTGGATCGGGTCCTCGGCCCCGTTGACCGTGGTGCCGTTGGTCGAGTCCTGGTCCACCACGGCCCAGCTCCCGTCCGGCTGCTGGACGAGGAGGGCGTGCTGGTGCGAGACGCCGGGGTCCTCGGGCGGCTGCCCCAGGTCGATGTCGGGGGACTCGCCCGTGGACTGGCGGCGGCGGCCGATGGTCACCTGCGGCCCGGCCAGCCGCACGTGCTGCTCCGGCGCGTAGGACGGGAGCGTCAGCTGCGCGGCCTCGGGGCCCGAGCGGTGCATCATCGCCGTGAAGTACCCGGGGTCGGGGCCCACGGTCACCATCCAGGCCGCGTTCTGCTGGTGTTGCTGGTGCGGGGGCTGCTGGTGCGGCGGCTGATGGTGCCCGGGTTGCTGGTGCGGCGGCTGCTGGTGCGGGGGCTGCTGCATGCCCGGGTAGCCGGGCGGGGCCTGCTGCGGGGGCATCTGCTGTCCCATGGGGTGGGACATCGGCTGCTGCATCGGCGCGCTCGGCGGCGGGAGGACCCAGTCGCCGCTCTGCTGCGGGGGCCCGGACGGGGGCGCGGTGGGCCCCGGGAATCCGTAGCCGGCCTGGCGCTGCTCGGGGCCGGGACCGCCGCCCGGCGGGACGGGCGGTATGTAGGTGGTGGGGGAGTTCGTCAGGAAGTTGTACCGGCAGCCCTCGCAGAACGGCGCCTGCGCCTCGCGCGGCGTGCGGCACTGCGGGCACAGCTCGCCCTGCTGGACCGGCGGGATCGGCGCGGTCGAAGGACCGGTGGTGCTACCGCTGCGCTGCACCTGCTGGCCGACGCCCGCGTTGGCGAAGCTGCTGATGTCACGCGTGGAGCCGTTGTACAGGTTCACGACGCCCGGACGCGCGACCGAGCTGTCGTAGCG